>JBPOIP010000129.1:0-5121 GCA_052034395.1 Pseudomonadota bacterium | reverse complement strand
GTGTGGAAGAGATAACCGCTGAAAGCATCTAAGCGGGAAACTCGTTTCAAGATGAGATCTGCCGGGGCCTTGAGCCCCCTAAAGAGTCGTTCAAGACCAGGACGTTGATAGGCAGGGTGTGGAAGCGCAGTAATGCGTTAAGCTAACCTGTACTAATTGCTCGTGCGGCTTGACCCTATAACTATGATCTACGCAAGTACATCAAGGAAGTTATGCCAAGTTGACGCATTCAAAAATCCTGCCAGTAAGCTTTTTACTCGCAGGTTCGTTAAATCGATGAAGCTGATTAGCTCTATAAATTGGTTGTCTTGACCCAGTCAAGATGACAAAAAGTTATGCCTGACGACCATAGCGAAGTGGTACCACTCCTTCCCATCCCGAACAGGACAGTGAAACGCTTCTGCGCCGATGATAGTGCGGGTTCCCGTGTGAAAGTAGGTCATCGTCAGGCTATTACACCGAAAACGCCCAGTCAAGCGACTGGGCGTTTCCTTTTGCGCTAATGGGTAGTGCAAATACATTCTCTAAGTCGACTGACACAATCTTCGTCTGAAACTGACAGGCGTTCGATCCAGGCAGACTCACGCTCCCGAATAATCGACAAAAAGCCCCGTGCTTTTCCATCGGTACGTTCGAGCTGCGCAAATGTATCGAACCCAGATTCCAGAAACATTTGAAGGGCTCCCAGTCCAGCTGCCCTTGCAGGTCTTCGCATCATCCTGAGCGCCAGTCTAAGACCGCTTATCTTTGTCAGCCGATCGAGTTCTGCGCCAATGGACAGGACCATCTCCAATTGCAGTTGGCGATCGCTGTTTCGATCTAACGCAGTCCAGCAGTTGACATACTTCGTCGATTCGTCGTCATTCCGATACCCATCAAGCCCGATCCAAAGCGTCGCCATTTTGAAATCAAGCTCTTCAGTCAATTCATGGAGTCTGGCCAGTGCAACTGCTGTACCCACCACTTTTTGGGGAAACAACCGTTGTAGGCCACCGGCCATTCGGGCGAACTGGGCGTCTCGCGATGAATAATCCGTGTCACTATACAAGTCATCTAGAAAAAAGCGTGCAGCGCCACCGTAGTCAGAACTTGATAGTAGGTCCTCATAGGTTCCCGCGAAGCGCCTGGCTTGGAGGGATTTAATGTGGCCTGCCGCAGCCTTAAGAGACATGCTGGACTGCGTCTCCCGGCGCAACGCCGTCACCCTTGATATCGCCTCCCGAATGGCAATTGCTGCGTCCATGCTTCAGTTTAGCGAAATTATTGTGTCGAAATCGTTGCGAAAGCTCTACTACTGCGAAGCGATCCTGTGATTGAGGTGATCGTACTAGGGAAAACCCTTATATTCGGGTGATGCTAGATGTACCAAACCTCTTCAAGGCCTCGATCATGGCTGGACGGGGATTTTTGACGCCGCCGGGCAAAGGCACCAGCAGTGCGCCTGATCCCGTTCGACCTTCCTATGTGGTTCCCATTCGATCCCTCGGAACCAATCATAAACCGCGAATTGCCAGCCATCTGTTGTCTTTGTCAGATGATGATCGCTACCTTCGCTTTGGCTATTTGGCGCAGGACGCCCAAATTGAACGGTATGTGGCCGAGTTGAATTTTGAGCGGGATGAAATATTTGGAATCTACAACAGAAAACTTGAACTGATTGCAATGGCGCATTTGGCATATGCCGGTGATCCGTGCTATGGGTCATGTGCGGAGTTTGGTGTCTCCGTTTCGGCGTCTGCCAGGGGTCGGGGCTATGGAGCCCGGTTGTTTGAGCGTGCTGCGATGCATGCGGCAAACGATGGCATCAGCCTTTTGTTCATCCACGCGCTGAGCGAAAACGAAGCCATGCTGAAGATCGCGCGAAATGCGGGTGCACGCGTAGAACGAGCGGGAGCCGAGAGTGAGGCCTATCTTCAATTGCCACCGTCTTCAATGGAAACTCAGGTGATTGAGGTACTGGAGCAGTCGGTGGCCATGACAGACTACCGAATCAAAGTACGTGCCCATCAATTCTGGCGACTTTTGCAGGAAGTGCAGGCCATTCGGCAGAGCGCCATTGACGCTCAGCGACAAGTGCCTCCCTGACTTGAGTCGGAGCGAATGGACCCGTCAAGCAAATCCGCTATCCTTGAGGCTCCGCAACAACGGCAGACTCTGCCCCCACGTCAGTGTCAGACATACCACCCGCGCGAACGCCCGAAAAAGAAGACAAGCGCACTTTCCTGCGCAAGCTCGCTGAATTCCTCCACCCGGGGCCCGATTCAACAGCAGAACTCCTGGAGACTCTGGCTGAAGCAGAGGACAACAACATCATTGGTGCCGAGTCACGTGTCATGCTGGAAGGGGTCATCCGGATGGCAGACATGACAGCGGGCGATGTGATGGTCCCTGCTACGCGCATGGACATGATCAATATCCTGGCGCCGATGGATAGTTTGCTCAACACGGTGATCGACACAGCGCACTCCCGTTTTCCAGTTTTCGAGGGTGAACGCGAGAACGTCATTGGTATTTTGATGGCCAAGGACCTGCTAAAACTGCAAAGAGCGCCTGAATTGAATATTCGTGCTTTATTGCGACCAGCGGTCTTTGTGCCCGAAACCAAGGGACTCAATGACTTGCTGAGAGACTTCCGCGGCAATCGAAATCACCTTGCGATCGTTATTGATGAGTTTGGCAGGGTCGCGGGTTTGATCACCATTGAGGACGTATTGGAGCAAATTGTTGGTGAAATTGAGGACGAATTCGATATTGCCGAAGATGAGGGCGATATTTTCGCTCTGGCCGATCAGACGTATCGTGTGAGTGGTGACACACCCGTGGAACGTGTCAATGATGCCTTTTCCGTATCGTTACACGGCACCGATCCCGACGACCAGTTTGACACCATCGGAGGCTTGATTGCCCACGAAATGGGTCACGTTCCCAGGCGAGGGGAACGCCATACCCTGGGGGGGCTTGATTTCGTCGTGTTGCACACCAAAGGGGGGGCTGTCCGATGGTTCAAGGTATCACCGTCAATACTAGCGACCGATTGAGCCCCGGTGAGTCCTGAACAACTGCCCCGCGCGGGTATCAGGGTGTCTTTGCAGATTGCTATCGTATTTGTAGCGGCAATTGGTCATGCTGCGGGGGTCACCTGGCCGATCGATCAGCTTTTCCCGGTCGGGCAGCCGTTGTGGTGGCTGCAGTGCATGACTCTGGCTGTATTGGTGGGGCAGCTGAATGCATGCGGCAATGCAAGGTCGGCTCTAGCCCTTGGTTGGGTGTTTGCCACGACTTGGCTCTGCGCAACATTCTGGTGGCTGTACATCTCCATGCACATTTATGGAGGACTCAATGCTATCGCCACTGCTTTGGCCATACTGGCTTTGGCGATGGCCCTGAGTCTGTACTATGCACTGGCATGCGCCATGTATTGGCGGGTGCGCAACGGTTCTCCCTATTTGTCATCGGCCCTCTTCGCCGCATTGTGGATGATGGCCGAACTGGCGCGCGGGACCTGGCTAACCGGATTTGGCTGGGGCGCTAGCGGGTATGCACACGCCGATGGGCCGCTGGCTGGTTTCATATCCTGGGTGGGTATATATGGCGTCTGTGCGCTGGCGGCGTGGCTCGCGGCGGCGGCTGCACATGCGTGTGCTGGCCGGGTCGCGGCCGCACTGGTGCTTGTTTCGGTGATTGGCCTGGGCGCGTTATTGAACCTCGGCGTTAACGGATGGTCAGAGACATCTGGAAATCTGTCGGTCACGCTGCTGCAGGGAAACATACCGCAAGACGAAAAGTTCCATTCCGGTTCCGGCGTGCCGCAGGCGCTGACATGGTATGACCAGCAAATCAGGCAAAGTCGCACCGATCTGGTGGTAGCGCCCGAGACTGCCATCCCGCTGTTGCCGCAGGATCTGCCAGACGGCTATTGGGCAGGATTGACACAGCGTTTTGCAACCGGTGCGCAGGCGGCGCTGATCGGTATCCCGATGGGCGACATGGCGCAAGGCTATACCAATTCAGTTCTGGGACTATCACCCGGCCAGACGCAACCGTGGCAATACGACAAGCACCACCTGGTGCCCTTTGGCGAGTTCATTCCACCCCTGTTCAAGTGGTTCACCCGAATGATGAATATTCCACTGGGTGACTTCAATCGCGGTGCAGTAGGGCAAGCGTCATTTACCTGGAAAGGCCAGCGACTCGCGCCCAATATCTGCTATGAAGACCTGTTTGGCGAAGAACTCGGTGCGCGCTTTCTGGATCCGGATGTGGCGCCGACGGTTTTTGTCAATGTCAGCAACATTGGATGGTTTGGTGACAGTGTTGCCATTGACCAGCATCTTCAGATCAGCCGCGTGCGGGCAATGGAGTTCGCGCGTCCCATGCTCCGCGCCACCAACACGGGTGCAACCGTGGTGATAGACCATACCGGGCGTGTAACCCATTCACTGCCCCGCCTCACCCGGGGCGTGCTCGAAGCGACGGTGGAGGGGCGCATCGGCACTACGCCATTTGCCTGGTGGGTGGCGCGCTTCGGGCTGTGGCCACTTTGGATCGTGGCGCTCGCTATGGTTTTAGTAGCTGTTAACGCAAGGTGCATGGGGGCACGCTAAAGGTTTTGCCCCTGTAAAATCGGGGCATGCTCACATTTCAACAAATCATCCTGAAGTTGCAGGCCTATTGGGCCGACCAGGGTTGTGCTCTGCTGCAACCCTACGACATGGAAGTCGGCGCCGGCACCTCCCACACTGCCACGTTTTTGCGCGCATTGGGCCCGGAGCCCTGGAAGGCCGCATATGTACAACCCAGTCGCCGCCCCAAGGACGGTCGCTATGGCGAGAACCCCAACCGCCTCCAGCACTATTACCAGTACCAAGTGGTGTTGAAGCCCGCGCCAAGCAATATCCTGGAGCTGTATCTGGGCTCGCTGGAAGCTCTGGGTTTTGACTTGAAAAAGAACGACATCCGGTTCGTCGAAGATGACTGGGAAAACCCCACGCTCGGCGCCTGGGGCCTGGGCTGGGAGGTCTGGCTCAATGGCATGGAGGTGACGCAGTTCACCTATTTCCAGCAAGTGGGCGGCATCGACTGCAAGCCCATCACGGGCGAGATCACCTACGGCCTGGAGCG
>JBPOIP010000174.1:0-7737 GCA_052034395.1 Pseudomonadota bacterium | reverse complement strand
AGCTTGCGTGGTCCATGAAACAGTGCCAGGGTGTCGTCAACATAGCGATGCACCCTGACCTTGGTACGAACATAGTGATAACGGAACTCGTCTGCGGGAATCTGTAGGGTCATGCCCCCAAAGCTCACACAGTTGTCGTTATCGACCTTGCGCTCGTGCTGTTCGCACAAGATGTCGGGCAGGTTGCCACTGATGAACGGCACGTACGCCGAGCCCTCCAATGTGCTGGCAACTGCGAACTCCCGGTTATGCGCTGCCCGGTAGACCTGATCGAGGTATCGGTTGGCAGCATGCATGCTCGTTATCCCAGCGCGTGCCAGTTCCTGAGGAAGTCGGCCTTGGTGTGTCTGAAACGCCCGCTCACTGCGCCCACGCGCCTCGGGCGAGTAAGCCGCAATATGGTCAATGCCCAACTGCTTTAGGGCTCGGCCGACCTCGGTCAAGTTAACTTTGTCGACCTTGCCGCCAGCCTCTGGGGTAATGAAGTAGTGGCTACCCCGATCCGAGTACAGAGACGCAAACAGGCCATAGCGGGCAATGGTCTGGCCGATGCCATGAAAGCTTGATGCCGTTCCTTCCTGGGGACAAAAGAACATGCTGGTGTGCTCGCTGGTGGCGTCGTCCATCGTGACCACCAGATCCCACACAGAGTCTGGCACCCAGCGGTGGGTGCTGGCATCCTGGTGGATCATCATGCCCGCCAGTGGCATGCGTTCGCGCTTAATGCGGTGCTTACCCCTGACTTTGTACGCCTTGACCACGCCGGCACCCTGGAGCACGCTCTTGAGCCAGCTATAGCTGCGTGCGCCAACACCCTCAGCCTTGTACTTGCTGTGAAAGTGCGCCACGTTCCAGCCGGCAAAGCCGCTCTTGTACAACTGCACAACATGATCGACTTCGACCCCACTGGCACGGCGCTTAGATATCTGACTGAGCCGCTTGTCGAGCAGTCCCTCCAGGCCATCAGCCTCGAAACGTTCAATGTGGCGGCGAAAGCTGCGCTCGCACTGGCCAAGTAGTAGGGCTGCCTCAGCCTGGGTCAAGCGTCCCTCGCTCCAGCCATCGTAGGCCTCTTGAAATCTCATCTTCCGGTTCTCCTGCACGTAGCGGGCCCGGCTTATGGGGGCGTGTTGCATCGCTCCTCCACAAACCGGACAGATTACTTGCTAAGGACCGGACAACCCATTTACTCCCGACAGTCGAGCCTGCGGTTTTGTCAAACACGAAACTCGGGACTACACTCGCTGCTGGACAGGCCCACAAGGCTCCTGCAGCAAGCTTTGTACAAGTGAATTGGCCTGAACTGCTGCGATAGTGATAACGACAAGAAGATCGAGAATTGCCATGACCGCCTTGACTCGCCGTCTTCTGATGGTGGCTACCGCGCTGAACGGGTTGTTGGGGGCGGGTGGAGCCAACGCGCAGACCCTGCCTCCCCTGAAGATGGGCATCATGCCGTTCAACAGCACCCTGGCATTGATCAAGACGCATCAACCCCTGATTCAGCATCTGGAAAGCCGCCTGGGCCGACGCATCAGCGTTTACACGTCGGCGGACTATTTCACCTACGTCAACGAGTTGCTGGACGGCCAGTTTGACCTGGCCATTGCAGGACCGCATTTTGGTTCCATGGCGCAGGAGCGCGGGTCGGTCATCCTATTTCGTTACACGGCCGATTTGCAGCCCGTCTTCGTGGTGCGGGCGGATTCCGGCATCAACAAGCTGGATGACCTGCGTGGCAAGCGGGTCGGACTGTCGAGCCGACTGTCCATCTCATCTATTGGTGGCGTGAAGTGGTTGCACGACCAGGGCGTCAAGCTCGTCAAGGACTACGAGCTGGTCGAGCGCAGCACCCATGGTGCCGCCGTGGCCGCGGTGGCGGTTGGTGAACTGGATGCGGCGCTTACCACTTTTACGCCACTCAAACAAATCCCCGACGATGTGCGCGCCAAGATCCGGGTTTTGCCGCTGAACATTCATGCACCGCACCTGATGACTCTGGCCCATTCGCGTCTGGGCACTCCCGAGATGGAGCGCATACGCAAGGCCCTTCGCGAGTTTCCACAAACCCCGTCGGGGCGTGCCTTTTTTCAGGAAACGGGTTACGTGGGCTATTCCGACGTGTCCAAGGCGGACATCCAGACACTCAAGCCCTTTGTTCAGTTGACCGTTGACATGATGAGGCAGGGTCGATGAAGCTGCCGGGTTTCTTCAGCGGCCTGCGGTTTCGGCTGCTGATCGCAAGCCTGTTGATCGAGTTGGTGATGATGGTGGTGCTGGTGGGCAACAGCCTGCGCCTGATCGATGTGAACCTGGTGCGCCAGACCGAGCGCCGCATCACGGCCATCGAACTGGCTTACAAAACGGCGGTGGCGCTGCCTCTGGCATCGCGTGATTACGCCACCCTGCGTGATGTACTGGATGGTTGGAGGCAGGCAGATGACATGGTGTATCTGGCCGTGACCGGACAGGATGGCAGCGTGCTGGCTACGTCCGGCTGGCCTGATGGCAAGGCACTGCCTGCGCCCTCCAAGGACTTTCGCAACGTGGATGTGCTGCACGTCAGTTTTCCGGTGGATGTGCTGGGGCAAAGCTATGGTGAAGTGCATTACGGCCTGTCGATGGATTTTCTGCAGACGGCACGCCAGGACCTCCTGCTTCAGGGTGCGCTGATTGCATCGCTCGAGTTGGTGCTGAGTTTTCTGGTGCTCTATGCCGTGGGCTACTGGCTGACCCGGCATCTGGCCCATCTGACAGCCGCCAGCAGTGATATTGCGGCAGGCAGCTACCAGATCCGGCTGGCGCCCGCCTCCAGTGACGAAGTGGGCCAGCTCACGCGCAACTTCAACCGGATGGCCGAGGCGGTTGAGTCCCGTGTGACCGAACTCGCGACGCACCTGGCACGCCAGAAAATCATTCTGCAAGCCCTGGGCGAAGGTATTTACGGGCTGGACAAAGAGGGGCGCTGCTCGTTCATCAACCCGGCAGCATTGGCCATGCTGGGGTACACCGAAGCCGAAGTGCTGGGTACCGATTCGCATCAGCTGTTTCACCACACGCGCTCGGATGGTGCCGATTTTCCCCGCACCGAATGCCCAGCGTACTTGACCGTTCAGGATGGTCAACTGCGCAGCCAGGACGACTGGCTGTGGCGCAAGGATGGCAGTGGGTTTCCGGTGTCGCTGATCGTCACGCCGATGATTCTGGACGGTGAAACACAGGGCGCTGTGGTGTCGTTCCGGGATACTTCAGAAAGCCGCCGGGCTGCCCTGGCGCTGCAGGAGAGCCACGACCGGCTGGCCACCTTTACCAACGCACTGCCCGATATCGTGGTCATCAAGGACGGTCAAAGCCGCTGGCAGATGATGAACCATGCCGCAGAGACCCTGCTCGAACTCAAAGGCTTTGACTGGCGAGGCAAAGATAACCTGGATCTTGCCCTTGAGCGACCGGATTTCCGGGCTTTTCATGAAGCTGCCAGCGCGTCGGACGAGGAAGCCTGGCGCAAGTTGGGGGTCTCGCTCAGTACCGAATATATTTTTGCCGCCGGGGCCAAGCCACGCATCAGCGAGGTCCGGAAAATCCCGATTTTTGATGGCAAGGGAACCCGTCAGGCCCTGATTGTGATCGCCCGTGACATCACCGAACGCCTGCGCACCGAGAGCGAACTGCGCAAGCTGTCGCAGGCAGTGGACCAGAGCCCGGAGAACATTGTGATCACCGATCTGGAGGGCCACATTGAATACGTCAATGAGGCGTTTGTCAGCAATTCCGGCTATGCCCGGGAGGAGTTGATCGGCGCAACGCCCAGGGTTCTCAAATCCGGTAAAACGCCGCCAGCCACCTACCAAGCGCTATGGGCGACCCTCAAAGCCGGTGAGGTCTGGCGCGGAGAGTTCATCAACAAACGCAAGGATGGCAGTGAATACACCGAAGTTGCGACCATCGCACCGGTGCGCGAGGGCGATGGCCAGATCAGCCATTACCTGGCCATCAAGCAGGACATCACCGAGCAAAAACGCACGCAGGAGCAGATTTACCGCCTGGCCTACCACGACACGCTGACCAGCCTGCCCAACCGCGTCATGCTGCTCGAGCGCCTGGAATTGGCCATTGCACTGGCCACCCGCCAGGAAACGGAAAATGTCTTCATCCTGTTCAATCTGGACCGTTTCAAGAACCTGAACGATGCGCGGGGCCACCGCCTGGGAGATCTGCTGCTGATTGCAGTTGGCGAGCGCCTCGCGCACCTGCTGGGTGAGGGAGACATGCTGGCGAGAATTGCCGCCGACGAGTTTGCCATGTTGCTGATGCGTCCTGGCGCGCCCGGTGACACGGCCAACCGCCGTGCCCTGGCGCTGGCCGAGAAGATTCATGCCGCGTTGCGCCACCCGTTTGATTTCGGTGACGAGGCGTCCATGGTGACTGCCAGCCTGGGCATCACGCTGTACCCGCAGAGCCAGGATGAAACGCCACAGGAGGTCTTGCGGCGGGCCGACACCGCACTGCACCGCGCCAAAGATGCCGGCGGCAACCAGAGCGCCTTTTTTGATGTGGGCATGGGCGAGCTGACGCAACAGCGTTTTCGCATCGAACGCGAGCTGCGCCAGGGCATCACGGCGGGCGAACTGCGCCTGTTCATTCAACCGCAGGTGAATGCCGCAGGCTTGGTGGTGAGCGCCGAGGCGCTGGTGCGCTGGCAGCATCCCGGCCGTGGCCTGTTGCCGCCCGGGGTGTTCATCCCGATTGCCGAAGAGTCTGACCTGATCATCGAGCTGGAAAACTGGGTGATCCGTGAGGCCTGTCGCCAGATGGCGCGGGAAGAAATGGCCGGTTATCCGCTGCACCTGTCGGTCAACATCAGTCCGCGCCATTTCCGCCAGAGCAGTTTTTGTGACTGGCTCATTGAACTGATCGCCCAAGAGGGCAACGACCCCGGTTACCTCACGCTGGAGATCACCGAGGGTATGGTGATCGAGAACATTGATGAACTCATCGCAAAAATGAACCGGTTGTCCAAGCTGGGCATCCACTTTTCCATCGACGACTTCGGAACCGGCTACTCATCGCTGGCGTACCTGAAGCGATTGCCCATCGATGAACTGAAGATAGACAAGACATTTGTGCAGGACGCACCCAGCAGCCCGGATGACGGCGCCCTGGTTGAGACCATTTTGTCCATTGCGAGCCACCTGCATCTGAAGGTGGTGGCCGAAGGAGTCGAGACGCTCGAGCAGGCTGAGTTTCTCAATGCCCGCGCGGAGGTCATTCATCAGGGCTATCTGTATGGCCGCCCGGAGCATGCCGAGAGTTTCCTGGCAAACCGGCGGACACAACGTGCCTGAAGGTAAACCATGAAAACCAAACGCTACGGAATCACCAAACTGACGGCATCGCTCGTGCTCTTCGGGTGCATGCTGACCGCACATGCCGACCCCCTGCCAGCCGACCTTGCCGCTGCCGGTGTTCAACCGGCCAAAGTGCACGTCTCTGGCGACACCGTTTATTACTACGGCAACATCTCGAGCGCCAGCACGCAGGCCTTCAAGGCGGCCGTCGGTGGCATCAAACGCGGAGAAGTTACCCGACTGGTCATCAGCTCGGTGGGAGGAGAAACCCGCAACGGGCGCGAAATCGGGCAGTGGGTTCACGACATGTCCCTTGTGGTCGAGGTTGACCGGGTTTGCTTTTCGAGCTGCGCGAACTACGTCTTCCCGGCGGGGCGCTCCCGTGTTATCCGCGCCAATGCAATGGTAGGCTGGCATGGCGACGAGCGTGGCATGGAAATCGACACACGAAAGCGCGGCATGTCCCTTGCGGCCAAGATACGAAGCATGCTGCCTGCGGAAATTCTCAACGGCCCGCCCGAGAACATTCAGGGGCATATCGACGAGGCGCTGGCCTCGATGCGTACATCCATGCAGGAAGAGGCTGATTTTTTCGCGCGTCTTGGACTGCGCGATGCGTTTGCGACCTGTGCCGTGGGTGATGACGCAGCGTCGGCATATCCGACCTTGAAAGACCGCAAAGGCTGGGGATTTTCGATCCCGGATATGGAGCGCCTCGGTCTGCTGAATACGGTCTATCTGGGCGACGGCACCTATGAAAAGGATTCCACATTTTTCCGCAAGTACCTTGGTTTGCTGAGCGCAGACGCGTGCTTGCAGTTACTCATGCAATGACGGCCGCATCATTGCGCATGCACTTGGTCTGCAGGCGAGCCTGTTTCAGGCATCCGCAGAAACTACAGACTGCGCTTCAATGCCATGATGCGGCGGTATGACGCATGGATGCGCTCGACCGGAATGGTTCCCGCAGCAACCAGGCGCGACACCAGCGCTATCACTTTGGGTGCGATGTCGGGGTCATAAGCCAAGTTGTTGGCAAACATGATGATGTCAATGCCGGCCATGATGGCTTTCTCAACCGCCGTTTCAAAGCTGTACTCGGCGATGATGGCGCCCATCTGCATGTCGTCGGTCACGACAACCCCGTCATAGCCCAGGCGCTGGCGCAGGATGCCTGTGATCGTTGGATACGACAGGGTTGACGGGTATTGGGGATCGAGCCGGCGATTGAAAATATGCGCCGTCATGACCATACGGCAGTGGCCCTGTGCAATCAGCACGCGGTACGGTTCGAGTTCGATCTCGGACCAGGTTGCGGAGACATCGGTAATGCCCGCGTGGGAATCGCCCGTCGCGCTGCCATGACCCGGAAAATGCTTGATGCAGGTGGCGATGCGGCGTTGATCGTGCGCTTCAATCATGACCCGGCTATGGTTCTGCACGGTCACCGGATCGGCTGAAAAACTGCGTTCGAGCTTGCCAATGGCGGGGCTGAGCGGATTCACGTTCAGGTCCACCACAGGACAGAAATTCATGTTGAGTCCGTTGTCTGCCAGCGTAGCTGCCATGCTGCTTGCATAGGCACGCGTGACATCCAGATCATTCAGGGTGCCCAAAGACTGCGCAGTTACCGTCGCAGGAAAGCCGTAGCTCTCCTTCAGCCGTGCGACTTTTCCGCCTTCCTGATCGACAGCAATGAACAGCGGGTCTTTGGCCCAGGAGCGCAATTGCCCGGTGAGTTCGGTCAGTTGCTGCGGTGATGTGATATTTCTGCCGAACTGAGCAAGCGCCACATCGCGGTCAAACAGGATGGTTCCACCGATGCCGTAATCAGCGATGTCCCGCACGATAGGGTCCGATGGCGCAATGCGGGTTCCCCGAAACCCGACGATCAGCATTTGGGCAATTTTGTGTTCCAGCGATGGCTCGGCGGACGCCTCGCCTCCGCCGCAGCCAATGAGCAGGGTTGGCGTTGCCACTGCCGCACACGTCGACAGCGTTCCCTTCAGGAATTCCCGCCTTGATTCGTTGCCGTGCATGGTGCTGCTTTCGTATTGCGCAAGGCGTGCGAACGACGCCTGGCAGTCCGCACAAATGGTAGCCTGCAAATTGCCGTTCTCCGCCTAGACTTCCACATAATGGCCCGCGATTTTTTCTACCACTCAACGAAAGCCGGTGTTTGGGGACTACCATTTGGCTTACGGATCAATTTCAGGGAACAACCGTGTGACAGATCAGCACATGGCCTTGGTTGCTGCCGAATTTTGAGGGAGTGATAGCGTGAACTTTGACGACGTGAAAATTTCTACCCGACTCATTCTGGGCTTTGGCGTTCTGGGCTTGCTGACGGCCCTGCTGGGCGGGGTTTCACACCTCAAGATCGGCACGA
>JBPOIP010000094.1:0-19189 GCA_052034395.1 Pseudomonadota bacterium | reverse complement strand
CGACACACCAGCACGATGGTGATCACGAGAATCAGCGTCCGGACGTCAAGGATGGGGCTCATGGCGGTCAATATCCTTGGGGAATGGGTATCTTGCACCCAATGTAGCACTTCAAAGACGTCAAACCGTGTGGATTTGTCGGGTAAAAACCCTGTCCCAATTCCTTTGGGGCCGCTTTCGGGCGACAGATTGCTTCCATCAACCGAAGCGCCCAACCTATACTTTTCTCCTGATCAGAAAATTCACACAACAGGCGATCAGCAATCACAAAGGAAATTCCTATGGTTCACCCTCTCGCCGGCCAAGTGGCCCCAGCCGCCAGCCTGACTGATATCGCCGCCTTGCTGGCGGCTTACCGGAATAACCCGGATGTCAGCGACCCGAACCAGCGCGTCGCTTTTGGCACCAGCGGGCATCGCGGCAGCGCCTTCAACGGCAGCTTCAACGAAGCGCACATTCTGGCAATTGCCCAGGCGGTTTCCGAATACCGTGCCCAGGCCGGTATCTGTGGTCCGCTTTTTCTCGGCAAGGATACGCATGCACTGTCTGATCCGGCGCAGCAGACGACGCTGGAAGTGCTCGCCGCCAACGGGGTGCTGACCCACCTGCAAGCCAACGATGGCTACACCCCGACGCCAGTCATTTCACGCGCCATTCTTGCTTTCAATGCGGCCAACAAGGCGACGCAATCCGACGGAATTGTCATTACGCCCTCGCACAACCCGCCCCAGGATGGCGGCATCAAATACAACCCGCCACACGGCGGACCGGCCGATACCGACGTCACAGGCTGGATCGAGCAACGCGCCAATGCGCTTATGGCCGACCGTAACCGCGGCGTCAAACGCCTGCCCTACGCGCAGGCGTTGAGCGTTCCGAACACCAAGGCCGTCGATCTGATGACACCTTACATTGCCGAACTGGGCAAAGTTATCGACATGGAAGCCATACGCAAGGCCAATCTGCGCATCGGCGTCGATCCACTGGGTGGCGCGGCGGTCGCTTACTGGCAGGTGATCGCCGAGCATTACGGACTGAATATTGAAGTCGTCAACCCACGGGTTGATCCGGCCTTTTCCTTCATGACGCTCGATCACGATGGCAAGATACGCATGGATTGTTCCAGCCCCTACGCGATGGCCGGCCTGGTGGCTCTCAAGGACCGATTCGACATTGCGTGGGGCAATGATGCCGACGTCGACCGGCACGGCATCGTTACCCCATCCATTGGACTGCTCAACCCGAATCACTATCTTGCTGTCGCCATTCAATACCTGCTCGGCCATCGCCCGCAGTGGCCATCAAGTGCCGCCGTCGGAAAGACGCTGGTTTCAAGCAGTTTGATTGACCGCGTCGTGACCAGCCTGGGGCGCCAGTTGCTGGAAGTGCCAGTCGGTTTCAAATGGTTTTCCGGCGGGCTGTTCGACGGCAGCATCTGCTTCGGTGGCGAAGAAAGCGCCGGCGCCAGCTTCCTCAGTCGCGATGCTACGGTGTGGACGACCGACAAGGACGGCATCATCCTCGGCCTGCTTGCGGCCGAAATCACCGCCGTCACCGGCAAGGATCCTGGCCGTCATTATCAGGAAATGGCGGCTCGCTTCGGCACGCCGCACTACATCCGCATCGACGCGCCAGCCAGCCCGGCACAGAAGGCCGCCTTCAAGCAATTGACCGGCGAGCGCGTCAGCGCTTCAATGCTGGCCGGTGAGGCAATTACGTCACGTTTGACCCGCGCCCCCGGCAACCATGCGGCCATCGGCGGACTCAAGGTGACGACGGAGAACGGTTGGTTTGCCGCGCGTCCATCAGGCACCGAGGATATCTACAAGCTCTACGCCGAGAGTTTCAAAAGCGCTGCGCATTTGCAGCAGATCGTTGACGAGGCCAAGGAAATCGTCGTTGCCGCACTGGCCTAAACTGGTCAACGAATCGGCTCAGTTCCAGCTATCGATACAACAAGCAAGCCTCCCAGTTCATTGCCAGTGCCGGGCAAGCCCGGCGGTAGTGCGACTTACTCACTAAAATGCTTCGTGTATTCGCGATGAACGGCCATTCTCGCGGGTGCCCCTCTGTTACTGACTGCGAGTCAACAACAAAATGCGTTTTTTTTCCCGATCAGTGGGTATTGGTGTGACATTCATCACCCTGTCGGCTGCAGCACTTGCCGGGCAGTCGTCGGGCAACGTGATCCCTCTGGAGCAGCGTCCTGCGGTCCTGGCAGAGGCAATGGGCAAGCCCAAGCGACTTCTGGTCGGGTTGGGAACCACCCCGGTTGAGTCGATACAGGCTCAGAACCTCAAGCCTGATATTTATGACCGCTACATCAATGGTGTCGGACCCCAGTCCTGGCCCAGCTGGAACAGCCCTTGGGGTTCATATATTGCGCATGTCGCAAAAAACGCCGATCTGATGGGGGCGGTCCCTATGTTTACGCTGTACCAGATGGCATCACGTGGGGATAAGGACCTGTCTGGGTTGGTTGATCCCACATTCATGCGTCAGTATTGGGACAATGTTCGGCTTCTTTTTCAACAACTCAAGCGCTACAACAAACCCGCATTGGTCAATTTTGAGCCGGACTTCTGGGGCTACGCCCAACGCAAATCGCCTGACCCTGAGCGCATGCTGGTTTTGGTGGGCCCATCCAACCCGGATTGCGGCAACCTGCCCAGCGACATGGTTGGTATGGCACGGTGTTTGGTTCAAATGGCTCGCACACAAGCGCCCAAAGCGCTAATCGGTTTTCCGCCTTCGGGATTTCCGGATCTCGCCAGAACAGAATTGGCCTATATGAAACAAATTGGCGCAGGTCTGGCTGACTTCGCGGTGATGCAAACGCTTGATCGTGACGCGGGTTGTTTTGAAGCTGTATACACCGGGGATAAAGCACTTTGCACGCGCAAGAGTTCCATTCCCTACTACTGGGATGAAACCAATCGCACCCAACCCGGTTTCAATGCGCACCTCAGCGCCGCGCGTCGCTACTTCGAGGGTCTGCAATTGCCGTTGTTGTGGTGGCAGACGCCCCAGGGAGTGGCGTCCCCGATTCCGGGAGGCAAGGCGGGCGCGTTTCGGGACAACCGGACACAGTATTTCCTGAACCACGCCGAGGAACTGGTCGCGGCTGGCGGCATTGGCGTCATTTTCAGCCCGGGCCATCCGAGCCAAACCACCATTGACAGTGATGGCGGTCAGTTCAAGCGTTTATCTGCGCGCTATCTTGAAAATCCGGCAGCTTTGCGCTGAATGGTCTCGGGAAACACTGCGCGGCGCGCAGGTTATCGCGATGATTTGCGTGCGTTGCGCACCTTGTTTCGCCAAGTACGCCATAGCAATGGAAAAAACCGGATGTCCCGGACCAGGTAGCGGCGCCATAGGGCCACGGGGTCCGAAGCGAGCCGCGCCAACCACTCAAGACCGAGGTTCTGCACCCATAGGGGCGCGCGCTTTTGCAAGCCCAATGCGAATTCCATGGCTGCACCCACACTTCCATGGTGCGATACTTGGACTCTTGGGGTTTGGATGTCAATCCGTCTTTTTGCCCGGGTTGGCGAAATTCGCTCGTGAAGTGGATACGCAGACGCAAAGGAGCGTTATTTAATGTCGAAAGAAGTCCTGTGTATCGTCGGTACCCGGCCTGAAGTCATCAAGATGGCGCCTGTCATTCGGGCATTGAGAGATGTTCCGGAGTTCACTGTGAAAGTACTGAGTTCCGGCCAGCATCGTGAGTTGCTGCTACCTCTTGTCGATTGGTTCGAACTACGTGTCGACTCCGATTTACAGGTCATGTCCGCGAATCAATCGTTGTCTGAGTTGACCGCAAGGCTGATGCGCGGTTTCGAGGAACGGTTCAAATCCTCGCCGCCGGATCTGGTCTTGGCACAGGGTGATACCACCACCGTTATGTGCGCTGCGTTAAGCTGCTTCTATCAAAACATTCCCTTCGGTCACATCGAGGCTGGACTTAGAACATTCGACGTTCGCAATCCATTTCCTGAGGAGTTCAATCGCGTCGCTGTCGGCCGGCTGGCGCAGCTCCACTTCTGTCCGACCGCGCGAGCCCGCGACAACGTTTTTGCTGAACACGCCGCCTCTGCGACCGTCCATCTAACCGGCAACACTGTGATCGACGCGCTGCAATATACGACCACAAGGCTCGAGTTGGAATCAGCGCGGAAATTCGACCATGACATTCTGTTGACCGCGCATCGCCGCGAAAATTTCGGCACGCCACTCGTCGAGATTTGCAAGGCGATCCTGGATATCTGCCGGGATTTTCCGGCAATCAAGGTGTTGTTCCCGGTGCATCCCAATCCCAATGTACGCAGCACGGTGGAGCGCTTGTTGGCTGGGCATCCTCGCATCGTTCTGTCGGAGCCACTCGATTACCCGGACCTTGTTGCCGCTATGCAGCAGGCGCAGCTTATCTTGACCGACTCGGGCGGCATCCAGGAGGAAGCACCCGCCCTGGGCAAGCCGGTGCTGGTGCTACGTTCCGTTACGGAGCGACCGGAAGCCGTGGAAATGGGAGTTGCCGAGCTCGTAGGGTCAGAACGTGCCGAGATTTTTGCGGCGGCGTCGCGACTGTTAAGGGATCCCGATCACTATGCCAAAATGGCACAAGGTGGCTCACCATACGGAGACGGACATGCGGCAGAAAGGATTCGGGACGCAATTTGCGGTTACCTCCTGAACAACTTCAAAAGCACGGAGGTACCATGACTCGGCAGAATCCATTCAGGGCATTTCTCACATTCACCAAGCTCACGGTGAACGACTTGGTCGGTATTCGGCGGCCAAGGCAAAGTCCGGCGACTCATTTGCTAGCAGCGGAGGAATGGCTCAAGCGAGCACACGACCAGGCGCCCGATGACGGTGTCAGCTACGGATTTACGATCCGCGGCGGTTGGCGCCCCTCGTATCGAGAGACATCTGGATACATCGCAACCACATTTTTCCAACTGGCTCGTGAGCGCGCAAATCCTGAATACAGGCAGCGAGCCTTGCGCATCTGCCGCTGGCTCTTGAGCGTGCAAAATAAGGACGGTTCCTTTGCCAACCCTCGGTACGGCGATGCCGGAATCGTTTTCGATACAGGACAGGATCTTTTCGGCCTAGTGAGAGCCTTCGAGGAGACGGGCGAAGTCGATTTCAAGATCGGCGCTATGCGTGCTGCGAATTGGCTGGTTGACATTGCCGACGATACGGGGCGCTGGACCCGCAATGAACACCTCAATACTCCACACGTCTACAACACCCGAACAGCTTGGGCCGTCCTGCGCATGAACCAGCTCGAGTTCGGAGCAGAGCGCGAGCGCATCGCGCGTGCAAATCTTGATTGGGCAGTTTCCGAACAGCAGTCTAGCGGGTTTTTTGACGAGTGCGCCTTTGAAAGTGGCGTGCCACCGTTCACCCATACAATTGCCTATGCAACCCGCGGGCTATTTGAATCGGGCCTATTGCTCGACGATGTTCGTTACATCCATGCGGCGCAGCGTTGTGCCGATGCTGTTATAGAGCTACTCCAACCCGATGGCTTTCTGCCCGGTCAGATTGCGATTGACGGATCCCCAGCAGCTGGCTATTGCTGTCTCACCGGGAATTGCCAGTTCTCGATTGTCTGGGCAAAATTTTTTGATCGATTTGGCGACGAGAAGTATCGGCATGCAGTCATTCGAGCCCTGGATTATGTGATGGGCTGTCAGGATGTTGATTCGGCGGACGGCGACATTCGCGGTGCAATCAAGGGTTCCCAGCCTATTTGGGGGCGGTATGCGCCGTTCAGCTTCCCTAACTGGCCTGCAAAGTTTTTTGTGGATGCGATGGTCCTGAGAAACCGGTGGCCTTGATGGTGAAAGTCCGCTTTTTAAACGCCAATTATGATCCGCTGACGGTGTCGCAAACGGTTGATGCAGTATTCAACCACGTCGAAGTTGGTCCGCACGGCTGGCTTTGCACGGTCAATGTAGCCATATTGATGATGATGCGGTCTAACCCGCGTCTGCAGAGTTTCGTTGATCGGGCAGCGCTAGTGGTCGCAGATGGACAACCTATTGTCTGGTGCGCACCGTGGTTGGGTAATAAATTGCCGGAACGCGTCACGGGAGTCGACTTGGTCGACGCCATTTGCGAACGCGCAGCGCACTTAGGTAAAAAAATTTATCTTCTTGGCGCCACTGCAGGGACCGTCGAAACGCTAGCGCATCGCCTGCGTGAATGCCATCCGACATTGAGCGTTGATTTCGCTGACGGCTATTTCACCAAAGATCAGGCTGTGCAACGCGCCGACGTCATTAGAGCTGCAGGTACCGATATCCTTTTCGTTGCGATGGGTGTACCGCGGCAGGAAGAATTCATTGAAGAACATTGGGATCGATTGGGAGTGGGCATTGCGATTGGTGTGGGGGGGAGCTTCGATGTTTTGGCAGGGTTGCGCGCGCGGGCTCCCAATTGGGTGCAGCGAATCGGTATGGAATGGTTCTATCGATTGATTCAGGAGCCGCGCCGGCTTTTCGTACGCTATCTGGTGACCAACAGCCAGTTTGTCTGCCTGGTGGCAGCGGCTATGCTAAGGATAAAGCCGCCATCGTAGACCGATTGACTATTCAGGGCGCTATCTCTCTCCATCATGTATGGAAGACACGTGGCATTCCCGTGGATTTGGTGGATTTGCGTCCAGGCAGTGTTCGGAAAAGTTGGCGCGTCCATTTAGCGCGGGAGGTTACCATCAAAGAAATCAGGTTCCGCGGTGGTTACGCTGGTCGATTTCTTCAATCGCGCGCTTCTTTCCGATCAAGAGAGACCGCATCTGGTAGCTTCGAAGAAAGCGCCTAAAACCCTCATCCTCGTAGCGCGCTTTGCCCTGCATGGCGCTTCGCAGCCAACCCCAGAGCATCGCCAATCCGCCGAGGATGTAAGGCTTCTCCTTCATTCGGTAGATCGCGCTGGCAACCATGAACAGAAAGCCCGTTCCCATGAAATATTGCCCGAAGCCGTGGCGCAGACGACCGGTGTAGACGCTTTGCTGGCTTGATCCCTCTGGGCGCAGATGGATAAATCGCAATTCCGGCTCATCCCAACTGCATGCAATCCAGCCCATCATCCGGCAGCGATGGCAGTCAATTCCGTCCCACATGACCTCGCGGACGAAGCCGCCAATCCCCTCGAAGCGCGTTACGCGATAGAACTTGGTCATTCCCAGTGAAGTTTCATCGCCATGGTTCTCATAGATCAGGGCGTCACCACGTTCAATGTAGGCTTTACCACTGCAAGTGGCAATGCGCGGATTGTCACTCATCCGCTGCATCAGTATCTCGAAGTATCGCGGTGGCAGCCGCAGGTCGAGATCGAGTTTGCACATGAATTCGTAGTCATCCGGATTTATCTTCGCATATCCGTCGTAGAAGGCTTCTATCACCCCGGGGCCAACCGCCCGTCTGCCCCTGTCGTGCCGGGTGACGACCTCTATCCATGGGTATCTAGCATGGTAATCAGCCAGAATCGCGGGCGTATCGTCTGTCGAGCCATCATCGACGATGACCCATTTCGTAGGTTGCACCGACTGCGCGACTACGGAATCGAGAGTCTGCCGCATCAAATCGGCTTCGTTTCGGCAGGGGGAGATCAGGACGTATCCGTTGGCGACATTCATGTTAATTGAGGAGAGGGTTTGTCAGTGATTGATTTTGCACAGTCCGAGTTCTATTGGCACTGACACTTAACTTGTGTTTGACGATACTGGCTCGCAACTTCAAGCAACGGGACCTGGCAGTGCCCAATGTTGCGCGCATTTCTTCGCGAGTTATTCCGCCCGGCCTATCCGCGCACTGCCCGGCTACCTTAAGGATGGACACGGCGAACCTGCATATCGGTGCAATCGTTTCCATCTACTTGTTACGCTCCAGCCTGAATGGGCAAAATGTTGATCAACAGATCCACTCTTTTTGAGGCGGCAGTGACAGATGGTGGTTGCACGTGTGTGATAACCTGAAAAGACTTGAAAGCATGCCATTCAATGCATTTGATGCTAAACCGTTGATGGCAGGTTTCCTAGCGAATGTATTTTTCGGAAGTGATTCTCCAGTTGCCATCTTCGAGCTTCAAGATCAGCTCCTTGCGGGTTCTGTCGGAATAACGGTTTGACCGGTATTTCTGTTTCAATCTCACCGTCGCAAGGCCGCTGGAGACCTGCACGTCCTCAATGACCACGTCGACATGGATGTACTTGGCAGACTCCAGCAAACTGCGCTTCTTTGCTGCCCAGGCGTCCCGGTTCACGCCGTTTGCCGGCTGAAAGCTTCCGCTGTACTGGGCTTCAAACACGTCAAATGTCTTTTGACTCCAGGCTTTGCTCCATGTATCCAATGCGTTGCGAACAGCAAGTTCCTCGGCGCTCTCATTTCCACCCGGCTTGTTGGCCTGTGAAGTGCTAGCGGCAGGTGTCTTGTCCGGTTGAACGGTGCTTGCGAACTCATCGTCCAAAGTCAGGCGATCTCGCTTAGGTTGAGCGCGAGGCGGCGCAGACAATGCGACTGCCGCCCGTTCCGGTTCACGACGGAGGCTACCGGCTTGTGGGGCGATGCCGGAGCGCTTTGTGTTGCCTGGCAAAGTCGTGGATGGCGTGTCTGCCCCCGGGTTGACGCCGACCGGGTTCTCCATGAGTCTGGCAAGTGCCTGTCGCCGAGCCAAAGCAGTGGCGTCACCGGGCTTCATGTCAAGCGCCGTGTTGAGGGCTTGGAGGGCGAGTTCCAGGTTGACCGTTGCCAGTCCCAGTTGCGTTTGATAGCGGTCGGCTTGCAGGCTGTCCGCTTTCAGGAGCATTTGCCGGGCTTCTTCCAGGCGTCCCATACGTGCATATACGGATGCCAGATTGGCGTAGGGAGCCGGCTGGTTTGGATATTGCTGCCGCAGAGCCTCAAACACCTCAGACGCGGCTTGAAAGCGCTCCAATTGCGCCAGAAAAACACCTTTTTGAATTTGAAGCGTTGGGTTTTGTGGATCTTTCAGGAGCAACTCACTGACGTCAAACAATTTGCGCTCAATTTCTTTGCTGGTGATTGTCGTGCCTGCATTCACGGGTGATGTATCCGCGGTTGCTGCAGAAGCAGAAAGCACGATCAGGCCAATAGTGAACGCGATAGCGCGGGGTGTATGCAATGCAATGGCGCGTCGGTTCCGCGCGACTGCAGTTGTTGCAAGTGCTACAGCTTGTTCAAAATAAGAGAAAATAGGCATCAGCGGGAATTTTGCCATGCATTGATACGAAATGCGTGCGAACTGGCTTTCCTGCCCCCGCGGCACACAAAACCGATGCAACATGCATTTACTTGGCTGGATTCTGAACTTGACTGATTGGCTTGGGAGGTTTTTTTTCAGCATTGCCTGTGTCGCAACGCTTGGTTTTGGTGCAGGCTTCGCGCATGCGCAAGGTGCGCCTGCGTCCCCGTCCAATTCGTTAAGTCTTCCGTTCGATACGAATTGGGTGCCTGCGCGTCCGGATTCCATGGATGCCACGGGCAAACAGGCAAATAAAATGGACCTGCCCCTGGATTCAAGCTGGATGCCGGCCAGCCCGACGCCAAACAGTCCTCCGGCATCGGTAGTATCTGAACAGGATAGTTTGTCGGTGGGGGCTGGTGATCAGATTTTTATCACGGTTTTTGGTCAGCCTGATATGTCTGCAGAAGTCACGGTGAATGACAACCAGCAAGTAACGTTGCCGTTGGTGGGCATACTGAAGGTTGGCGGACTTTCGCCCGCAGCGATTGAGAAGCTCGTGGCGATGCGGCTCAAGGAAGGGGATTATTTGCGTAATCCGGAGGTCTCCGTTCAGATCCGCCAGGTGCGTAGTCAGATGATTTCCGTGTTGGGTGAGGTGCAGCGACCCGGACGTTTCCCCTTGTTAGGCAAGCTTTCGATTCTGGACGCTTTGGCAACCGCCGGGGGGTTGACTGCGCGTGCTGACCGAACGGTATTTTTGATCCGACGAAAGCCCACTGCCGACGGCAGCCAGGAAATAGAGCGACAAGAAATTGCTATACAGTTGGACCAGCTGATTGACGTCGTTAAGGGCGATGTTGATCTGGATCTGAAAAATCTGGATGTGATTTATGTTGGTCAGCAAAAACTGTTTTACGTTCACGGGGAAGTCAGAAGGCCCGGTGCATACCCGATGGAGCCAGAACTTACCGTGATGCGCGTCTTGGCAATTAGTGGCGGGGTGACCGATCGTGGCTCCATGCGGCGGATTCGAATTCATCGAAAGGGTGCTAGCAACCAGATCGAGGAATTTACCCCGACCCTGAACACCAAAATTTCTGGCGGGGATGTTGTGTTTGTTGATGAGCGCTTGTTTTAGCCTGCGAACCTATGATGAAGTCTGACGCAGAATGAATCATGAATTTCATGCAAGCGGTCTGTCATTTGGGCAGTTGTTCGCCATTTTGCAGGCGCGTAAATTTACGGTGCTGGTGTGTTTTTTCCTGACGCTGATTGCCACCATCGCGTTGACTCAAGCCCAGACAAAGTCCTATACCGCTAACGCCGAGTTGTTCATTGATTTTCGTTCGTCAGATCCGCTCACCGGTCGCCTGTTCAATGCATCGCTGGATGCCGCCTATATGCAGACCCAGGTCGAGATGATGAAAAGCCAGGAGGTGTTGAATCAGATGATCAGCTCGACAGGGATGATGGGCAGTGAGGTGATGAGAAAGCGCATTGTCAAAGAGGGCGAGGCGAAGGCGCACGCCATTCTGTACGCTAGAGTGGAGAAGAATTTCGAAGTTGGTCTGCGCAAGACTAGTCGCGTTGTCGATTTGAAGTTTTCGTCTGACAGCCCTGAGCAGGCAAGGGATGCTTTGAATGCGGCGCTGAAGGCCTACATTGATTTGGTACAGCGCGTGAGTTCAGCCCCGGCTAAGTCCCGTCAGGAGCAATACAGCGCGCAACTGGAAGCACTACGCCAGGAGCAGGACAAGATACAAAGTTTGATAACCGAGTACCAACAGAAGCATGAAATACTTGATGCTGATGAACGCTTGGACACGGGAAGTCGTCAGCTCAATGAGTTGTCCACCCGGCAATCTGCCTTGCAAAGCCTTCGCCTGGAGGCAAACTCCAAGAAACAATCGGTGCGGAGTTTGTTGAACGCAGGCGTCAAAGCGTCAGAGATTTCGGAGGTGGCCATGCAACGTGGTCTTCCAGAGTTGCGCTTGCGGTTGGCTGAACTGGAGCGGCAATTGGCGGAAGTGGGCAGTGTTTATGGCAAGAATCATCCCAAGTTCAAAATGATCATTGCCGAGCGTGAAACCCTGTTGCAACGCATCGATCGCGAGTCGCAAATTGCGTTGGACTCCTTTCTTCAGGAAGGGCAGCGGTTTGATGATCAGTCCAGAGCGCTGGCAGGGGACATTCAAAACAAGCAAAGGTCCATGCTGGAGATGAAAAAGCACCGTGATGTCATTGGGTCGTACCACCGTCAACTTGAAAGTGTGCAAAGAATTTATAACTCGGCGGTCCAGAAATACGACGAACTGCTGATTGCCAGCACTGTTAACAGTCCGACCCTTACGGTATTGCAGTGGGCGACGGCGCCTATCGTGCACAGTAAACCCAACTTGCGACTGAATATGCTCTTGAGCATTCCCGTTGGACTGCTATTGGGGCTGGGCCTCGTATTTTTGACCGAGGTCTCCAGTCGACGCCTTCGGCATGTGGATGACCTGGAACGTAACCCGGAGTTCAAGGTGTTGGGTCGGGCGGGCGAGCGCTCGGTTTGATTCAGCGAGACGATGATCACGCCATGCAACTCCCTGCAATATCATCGCCACACACGGAAAAGGCCGGCATGGTGCTGACATCCAATGAGTCCCGAATGGGTGACGCCTGCATTCAGTCACAACGATTAACGCCCGTTCAGGTCGATGCGATCGTGGACCTGCAGAACCGCAAGCACATCCGATTTGGTGAGGCCGCCATCGAGCTGGGCTTGCTTTCGGAGCAGGACGTTCGTGAACTATTGAACGTGCAGTTCAAGAATGCTTCGTTTTCGTCCCGCGCGCTGATGGCGCGCGTGAGTCCCAAGCTGGCCATTCTGCATGCACCCGACAGTGCAGCCGCTGAAGCGATCAAGCGATTGCGATCCGAATTGCTGGCGCACATGGGACACGACCGGCGTATCGCCTTCGCGGTAGTGAGCCCTGCAAAGCGCGAAGGGAAAAGCTACATTGCGGCGAGTCTGGCGGTAGCGTTTGCGCAACTCAACATCAAGACCCTGCTCATTGATGCGAACTTGCGTGACCCCGAGCAACACACATTGTTCGGATTGTCCAATCAAACCGGTCTCTCCACCATATTGGCCAATCGAAGTTCCGGCTCGCTGGCTGCGATGACTGAATTTGTCCCGGGATTCTGGATTCTGAGCTCTGGTCCGCCGCCGCCAAACCCGCTAGAGATTCTGACTGCACCCTGGTTCAAATCGTTTCTGGAACCCTTGTTGGAGCAGGTATCAGTAATTGTTATTGACACACCGGCTGGCAACCAGTGGGCAGATGCGCAAATGGTTGCCGGGCAGACGGGTTCGGCTGTTCTAGTTGCTCTCAAAGACTGGACAAAGTTGGAAGATTTGAAGAAATTCAACCGCGACATTTCTTCCGTCGGTATTGATGTTCTCGGTGTCGTTTTCAACCAAATATGGAAGCGCGCTCCAATTGGTCCTGCTCAGACTTGGCGGTCGGACCCGTCAACCATAGGCCGGATACGCAAGTGGTTCCTGCAGTTGTTTAAGGCAGGTGAGGTTTGAAAGCAGAACGCCCATTTATTTTAAAGTCTGCCATTTCGATCTTTGACCAGATGCTATTGAGCGGGTTGAATTTCTTGATCGGTCTGGCTCTGATTCGCTTTGCCACCAAAGAGACCTATGGTTTGTACTCCCAGGTGATGGCAGCCGGGTTGCTGAGTACCAGCATGTTGGGGGCACTGATTTCCTCAGCCCTCAACACGTTGGCGGTTCGACTGTCGACCGGCGAGCGCCAACAGATGATTGCACGCGTCGCGCGGTTGCAGTGGATCTGTGCTGCATTGTTTGCGATGTTTTGCGGTATCGGACTCTTTGTTCTGGATGCGATGGTCACGCTGGGTGAAAGCCCAGCTTTTCTGGCTTTTGCCTTTGCCTTGTTGGTGTGGGCGCAGGGTGTGCGGGAATATTGCCGCACCGCATATTTTATTGAAGGTTCGCCCGAGACGGTCGCAAAAATCGACTTCATGTTTGTTGTGCTGACCATGGTCGGTGCAACTATCTTGCTCTGGCTGGAGCGGGTTACAGTAGCTGAAATTGTGTTTGTCATGGCTCTGGCCAATGGATTATCCGCAGCGCTGCATGCATTGCGCTTGTTTCGCCAAGTGGATGACGGCACGACGGCCGATGTATATAGGCGGGATGTGAGTTCACTCTGGGCGCTAAGTCGCTGGGCATTGATTGGTGCTATGTTGGGGTGGATGGGGCTCAATAGCTATTTGTACTTGGTGGGTGGCTTGGTGGGTGTCGCCGCGTTGGCGGATTTATCTGCGTCCCGCTTGACATTGATACCCATTGTTGTAATCGGCACCGCTTGGGAAAAGGTTGCACAACCTTCAATGGGGCGAATGATTGCCAGAGCTGACTGGTCTGGGCTTAGTCGATTCATTGTCAAATCCTTTATTGCAATAGAAAGTTTTTCGGTTTTTTATGTCCTGGCGCTGTGGCTGATGTTTCCGTTGCTTTCAGCGTATCTTCTGGGTGCGAAATACCAAAATGTTTTGCCTTTCATTTTCATGTGGGGTATTTACTTCGCCGTAAACGCTGTACGGACCATGGGAACGGTATTGCTTTCAAGCTATGGGGCTTATCGCGCACTTTTTTGGCAAACCGCTTTCGGTTTACTGATAGTGTTGGTGATGTCATTGCTTCTTATTCCAAGGTACGGTGTAGGTGGCGCATTGTTCGCCATGATTACAGTCGAGTTGATTGCATTGGCCACCAATCACCTTTACCTTTTGCCGATGGCCAAGCGCCATCACTTTGTGTCGCAATAAGAGTTTTTTGGGGTAGCCATGTTAGTTAGCGTCTGTGTCTGCACCTACCGTCGTCCGGAAATGCTGTCTGCGTTGTTGACAGCATTGGGCAATCAGTCGTTGGGTTCCGACATCCGCGCGGTGCAAGTGGTTGTGGTGGACAACGATCCGGTTCACAGTGCGCAGCCGGTGCTAGCTGCTTGGCAACCTCCACAGGGCTTTACACTGGAGTTCAAGCACCTACCTGTGCCCAATATTGCGGTCGCCCGCAACCTCACTGTTCAAACTGCAACGGGTGAACTCATTGCATTTATTGATGATGACGAGACTCCTTGCACCGACTGGTTACAGCAACTTTGGACCACCATGCAAAGCTTCCATGCTGACGCTGTGTTTGGTCCAGTATTGCCGGTTTATCCAGTAGACATGGCGCCATGGCTTGAAAAGGGTCGCTTCTTTGAACGGAACCGGCTGAAAACGGGAACAGGAATAGACGAGCGCAATGCCCGCACCAGCAACGTGCTAGTGCGGGCCCGGTGCTTGAATGAACTGGACGGGCCTTTTGATGCCACCTTTGGTCGCACAGGTGGCGAAGACAGCATGCTGTTTCGGGATTTATTGACCCGTCATTGCTTTTTTGTGTGGTGTGACGAAGCTCCAGTCTACGAAGTCGTTACGCCGGATCGCGCCAACGCGGTTTGGCTTCTGCGCAGATCTTTTCGGATCGGACAGACCTGGATACGTGCAGAGCTCTACCGCTTGCCGAGGCAACGCGCGCGCGTTCACCGCTTGCGGTTAAGCATAAAGGCGTCCATTCAGTTGGTGGTGAGTCTGGCCTTGGTATTGCTGATGCTGCCCGTCTCACGGATCAAGGCGTTCCATTGGGCGCGCACAGCAGCAGCGCAAGCCGGAAAATTGTCCGGCATGTCGCGTTTCCAGTATCAAGAATATGGAAATTGATTTGAGTGGACATAAGGTTCAGAGGCCTGAAAGCAAGGATCATTTACTCATTGCTGCCTTGCTTTTCTGTGCGGTACTGTTCGGCCTGCTTCCCTCAGGATTCAATTGGAGCTATGAAGTAGACAGCGACAGTCTCAACACAGGTTCATTGGGATTCCAGTTGCAATGGGGCAGTATTTTTGCGCTATCGGCATTTGTGTTGATGCGTCAACCTGTTCTAGCCCTTTTGTATGCGAGAGCAATCAATCCATTTCTGCTGGCTATGGCGATCTATTGTTTTGCCAGCATCTTGTGGTCACCGGTGCCTATCGTTACTCTAAAGAAAACAATCCAAGTTGTGGGTCTTATCTTATTTAGTTTGGCGATTCAAATGAATGGAAAGAGTTGGAGTTACAACATTTTGGTTATGCTCTCGGCGTTGACCGGAATTGAAATGGCATCGGCGGTGGCGGCGATCGCTTTTCCTTCAGTTGGCATTGATGCCTATTTTGGGCATGCTTGGCGCGGGATCGCGGACAACAAAAACACGCTTGGAGCGATCGCTGCCCTCAGCCTAGTGCTTTGGGTCTCTGTTTGGCACGTGAAGTCCTTGAGAGGCTGGATGCGCTGGTTTGGCGCTTTGTTGGGCGTGGTTTGTGTCGTGTTTTCAACCAGTTCAACCAGCCTCACCATTGCGACGTTGGGACCTTTTATCTACTTGGTTTTGCACCGGCAACATGTGGGCTCGCACATGTGGCTTCAGCGTGTTATGGTGGTTGTAGCAATGTTTGCACTTCTTTTTGTGTATGGTTTCTATATTCAGGAAGCGCACTTTCCGACGCGTAGTGACTTGCTTGGCCCATTCGCCAGTATCTTTGGCAAGAGTTCTGACCTCACGGGGCGGTCTGATATTTGGGCGCCACTCATCGTTGAAATAGAGAAGCACTGGATTTTTGGCATCGGTTATGGTGCGTTCTGGCTGGGGCCGGGTAGCGCTTCACAACCTGTGCTAGACACCCTTCCGTGGATCCCCTATCAAGGCCACAATGGCTACCTCGATATGCTCAATGAACTGGGCGCAATGGGAATGCTGTTGTTTTCCGGATTGGTACTGTTGCACGTGCGCAATTTAATGCAACTGGCTAGAGTCGATCGCAAAGCAGCAGCCCTATTTGGTGCGCTGCTGGTCACGATATTGGTATTCAATCTCACCGAGAGTTCGCTATTTCGAAGCGTGGAGTTCAATTTTTTGCTGCTGGTGTTTTCCAGTGTGACCGTGTCAACCTTGCTGCGTGCGAGTCGGTTCAGCGCATCAGAGCAGGCTAGATCAAGGCCGGCTCGTTCGTAATCTACCCTATGACACGGGATGTTGTTTTTATTGCACCCATCACATCAATCCGTGATGGTTTGTCTGCACTCGCGCTGGTGATTCTGTATGGTTTTCTGCTGATTCCATCCATGGCGGTAGCAACCACGGAATTGGTGCTTCAAATGGACATGTCATGGAGTCATGACTCCAATCCGCAGCGGCTTGCATCGGGCAAGTTGCCCGACAGACTGCTCGCAACCGAAGCACGGTTGGCGGTTGTTCACCCCCTGGATTCGCCGGACACACGGTTGGTGTTCTCTGCCAATGCTGCGTCAAACACGTACAGCGATTTGAGGGATCTTGACAACTCGCCCCGCGGGCACAAGGCCGCTCTGGAGTGGCGCGCGAGTGAGTTGGTGCGTGGATCGGTTTACCAAGGCAGGGCTCGTCGACCCTATGACGTGGTGGATGCGGAACGTACCCGTCGTGATATGTCGGATCAAATCGAGGTTGGTGCAGGCTTGACGCTGCAAATAACCCCCTGGATTGAATTCCCCATCGAGATGAAGGTGCGGCGCCAAACCTATGAAACGTTAGCGAACGCTGCATTCAATACAGATGAACGCAGCACTTCGCTGGGGATTCGCTGGGTGACAGGAGCGGGTTCCAGTCTTGGTATGGGTTTGCAGGCCAGTAATGTGAGTTTTGATGACCGATCCGCGTTGCTGGCCAGTAGTCTTGGTGCGCGGTACCGTGCGGAATCGGCGTACCTGGAGGCCACCTGGCAATACAGTCCCTTCACGCGCCTGACGGCTAGGCTTGAGCCCATCCAGCGCAACTATGCCTACCTTGAGAGCAAGAGTTACTCGGAGATCGGATCGGAGCTGCATATCCGTCATACCTACTCTCCCAAGACCTCATTTACGGCAGACTGGAGCCAGCGTCCAAGCGATACGACGGACAGCAATGCGCTGTATACCCTGGTTAACCGCATCGAATGGGGTGCACAGTGGCGCGCCACCAGTGACACGCAGCTTGTGCTGGCTTTGAGTCAGGAGCGTCAGCTCAATCAACTGGCTTGGGGCAGCAGTGCTGCAAATGCCGAGCTTCGGCGCGAGCGTGCCGGTTTGGGCTTGATTTTTGCTGCCTCACGTGATCTGCGGCTGTATGTCGACGGGTACACCGACCATACCCGTCGTTCGGACAACAGTGCCGATATTGTTCAAAACATGGTGCGTTTAGGGGTCGAGTACACCTTTGAGAATATGCCAAACCTTGCCCGCAAGGCGGGCTTGGGGGCGCGACGCTAATGCAACATCACCCGCTGACCAACCGCTGGTATCAGGCTCAAAGATGGCTGTCGCGTCGTATGCTGCGCCGTGATTTATTGCTGCAGCGCGATTGCGGTGTCGTGAGTTTCAGTTTTGATGATGCACCCAAAAGTGCGTGCATCGAGGGGCGCAGGATACTGGAAAGCATGAATTCACACGGTACCTGGTATATCGCTGGCGGGTTGACTGACCGGTTGGAACTGGGGCGCATGTGTCATTCCGGTGCGGATGTGCAAAGCCTGGCACGCAATGGTCACCATGTGGGTTGCCACACTTTTTCGCACCAGCCCTTTGATCGGGCCGGGCGGACACAGTTGGTGGAGGAGTTTGAGCGCAACGCGGTTTTTTTTTCCAATTTGGGACTGGACGGCGCGGGGCTGCATTTCTCGTTCCCACTTGGGGCGTATGACCTTGGGTCCAAGTATCTGGCATCAAACACGTTTCGGTCCTCGCGTCTGACTATCGGTGGTGTCCAATTGGAGCGTGCCGATTTGAATGGACTATGGGCAGAGAAGTTGTATGCGCAGAGCATGACGCTAGCCCGACTGCAAGCCCTGGTGCAATCCGTTGCCGAGCAGCGCGGATGGCTGATTTTCTATACCCACGAAGTTGAGGAACAGCCCGGAGCGATGGGTTGTACGCCAGCACTCCTTGATTACGCGGTGCGCGCATCCCTCGGCGCAGGTTGCAAAGTGCTTTCTGTAGAACAAGCGATCGCTTACTGGTCAGCTCAGCAATCGTTTGTTTAAGCGACATGGATTGTGGTGAGGCGTAACGATTTCCAGTAAACCGACCTGCAATTTGGTGCGCGTGAGCGCATCCGGAGCGACTCTGTCCGGGTTAACCGGCTTCATCCGCCGCTGGATGGAACCTGTCGATGAACATCATCGGTCCTGATCACGTACATGCAGTGCGCGTGGCATGCTTCGACGTGCCGCAATCTTAAAAATGGTTTGCTTGTTAGCTATAAAAAGCATAGCATTAAACATAATAACAACAAGGCACTAGAGCGGATTTGCTTGTTGCTTCAGGTTTTTGGACGCTCGTTGACTCGTATTGTGCAATTCACAAAATGCAGGTGAGGGTGACCTGCCCTGCGAATTTCGGACCAATTGAAGCTTGAGAGAATGGTCTCTTCTGCAAGGAGAGACGGGAATGAAGCAGGGACGATTCAGTGATGAACAGATTGTTCGTATACTGCGGGAGACCGACAAGGACAGCGTAGCGGTGGTTGCCAAGCGCCACGGCGTGAGTGAGGCGAGCATCTACATCTGGCGCAAGAAGTTTGGCCAACTCGATGCCAGCGATGTAAAGCGACTCAAGACCTTGGAAGCAGAGAACTCCCGACTGAAGAAACTTCTGGTCGATCGTGACCTTGAGATCGAGGTCATGAAGGAGATCAACGCAAAAAAATGGTGAGCGCACAGGCCCGCTTGGAGCAGGTTCGCTGCGCGGTGCAGCGTGGACTGAGCCAGCGACGGGCGTGTGCGCTGATGGGAGCAGGGCGTTCGGGGCTGCATTACGAACTTCGCATGCCCGCAAAGGACGCACCCGTGATTGA
>JBPOIP010000035.1:0-4575 GCA_052034395.1 Pseudomonadota bacterium | reverse complement strand
TTGCTCGTCGTAGTGCCGCGATGCGGTTCAAACGCGGGTATAGGTCGGGCGTGATGACACCTTCCTTGAGGTTGTCCAGAACCACGTAGCGGCAGGCTACGCCAAAGTAGCGCCATGCCTATTAGTGCAAGCGCGCCCAGATCTCTTGGCTGGACTTCCACACCACCCGTCGATAGCTGCGCCGGGAGTAGCGCAGGGTCATCACAAAAAGGCGTGGCTTGCGAAAGCGTGCGGTTCCAGGTACGCTGGTGGGGGCACCCTCACCGCGCGACCGGGTAAAAGGAATTTGAGGTGGCCATAAGTGGGGGAGTTTGGGTGGCCATCAGGGTGTGGGTAATTGGGCGACAGGGATTCATATGGGCATGAATTGATCTGTGCACGTTGGCGCTCCCGTTTGGCTCGCCTCCACGTGAATACCAAGTTGGCATTGACGCCGTTCTCCAGGGCAACAGCGGACACCGATGCGCCAGGCTATTCGATCAGTTCGAGAATCTTGCACTTGAAGGCAGCACTGTGCTTACGCCTTGTGTTGATGACAGGGGAATTCGACTCTTGCATGGTGTGCACTCTGGCCAGTTAAGTGCACACCTCCAATGGAGTGCATCCGCTGCCCATACTGCACGCCACGTCAAGTCTCCGCAATAACGGTATTCGCCGGACTCTTACGATCAGCCGATGGTCTCGCTGAAAGCAATGTATCGCCGGATAGTCCGGTATTGGGCAGAGCGCTACTGGCGATGCACCGTGAACCGCATGGGGGCCTGGGAATAACCATCGGAAATGAACTGGCACTTTGCTTGGATCGCTAGCGCGTGGCTTTCGAGAAGAACTCCCCTTGCCAAGAAATCCTCAGACCGGTCTGGGGCCGAAGCCAACATACAAATTGGGTTTCCAATTCGCGGGAACCTCTCAAAAAGTACGCTAAGCTTCTCGGCGACTTTGTGGTTTCCAATATACCTGTACTTTCACCCAGCCGCCAGACGTAAGCACCTGATTCTCAAAGGGATTCTTGGAGTGTTTCCGAAATGTTATCCGACAGGCGGCCATGTTATCCCGCAAAACTGCGGGATATATCAAAGTTGGGCCTCAAAATCTGCACAGTATCTTCTAGCCGCACATCGATGAATTACTAAATAAGGAAAATCCAAATGGCAACGCAAACAATACTGGACGCCACTCGCGAAGCCTTGGATCGCGTGCAGCAATTTGATGTAGCTGCGCTGAGTCGTGAGGGCGACCTGGGCAAGCAGATGAATTTCTCGGAAGCAATTTCTCCGTCACAAGCTCTGGTTGATATTTACAGGCGAATTCCCTTAACGGCCCTCGACGACTTCTCAGATGGCCAGTTAAATACCATTGGTCAGCAAGCGAAAGCTGATTTCAATGTCTTTAAACAAATTCTCGATTTCAATGCTACTACGGCTGATGCTGCGAACACTCGCACAAACATCATCAACGCGCTAAAGACAAGGCGAGACCAACTCTTCGATCAACTATGGCAATACGTCGCCTACGGCGTTGCTCGGATCACAGATACGACCCTACTTGAGACGCAAGCCCGCGCGACAATTCAATCCATCAAAGATCAGTCGGAAAAACTTACGTCGGAATTGCTGGCAGCAAAAAGGGATGCTGACAACGCCTTAACTGAAATCCGGGCAGTGGCGGCAGAGCAGGGCGTGTCTCAGCAAGCTATCCACTTTAAGCAGGAAGCAGAAGCGCAAGAAGTGTTGGCCGCCACGTGGCTCCAGTACACGTATAAGTTCGCTGCGGCAGTTGGTGGCTTTGCGGTTCTAAGTCTATTTCTTCACAAGATCGACTGGATACGCCCCGAGAGTCCCGCCGAGATGTTTCAACTCATAAGCAGCAAGTTTCTTATATTTGCTGTGCTCGGGTATTTGCTGCTGATGGCTGCGCGCAACTACGCCACGCATAAGCACAATGTGGTGGTAAATCGGCATCGGCAAAACGCACTGCTCACGTATCGCTCGCTTGTTGAAGCCTCTGGAGGCTCAGAAGATATTGTCCTCGCTCACGCCGCCTCTTGCATTTTCTCTCCACAAGAAACTGGCTTCTCTCACGGCAAGGGAGATTCGTCGTCGGGTTCCAAGTCTGTGCTCGAACTGCTGACAAAGAGCGCCAGCAAAGAGTAGGCGTTCGTCATGATGCCCAACCCATCATTCCACTGGACGCTGCGCGATGAAGCCGCGCAGCGCCAGTGAATTCAAACGTTACCCTGGGTGGCACCATCGAGCCCGTGCATAACGCGGTCACCCTAGCGGAATTGGCGATTGAAAAAGGTGCCAAGTCACTGTTGCTACCTGTGGCATGCCGTAAGCAGTTGTTTGACTTGTCTGACGATATGGCGACCAAACTGGACATTGAGTTTTACCAGGACGCCCGGGACGCCCTGCTGAAGGCGCTGGTTGATTGAGCACTATGGCTGATGATGACCCAAGCTTTATAAAAGCGGCAACTGTTTACATCTTGAGTGGCCAATACCTGTGCCACGAATGCAAACTTGAAGGCCGGGTTTTCGGCCTGATGCTCAGCGGACCTTTCAGCGGGTCCGCTGATTGTCTTGATGGTATCGAATCTGAAGATGACGCGCCACTTCTTCGGCGCCCCTTGGAGTTGCCGAAGAATATTGAAATCAAGTTCGTCGAAATGTCCGCAGGGCACTTTAGAAAGGACTTTAGCCATACAGCGGGAGAGCACTATTGGATGAACCATTGTGTGCACTGCGATACGAAAATTGGTGATTGGTTTGTTCACAAACCTGGTGAAGCATTCTTTCCAACTTGCGATGAGGAACTGGCCAATGTTTTAGGGGAAAGAATTCCAGGGCCGTGGAAGTTCAATTCGCCGGAGTTGTCTGTGTCCTCGTGGACCGAAGAGTGGCTACACAGGCATGCTCAGGAGAAATGATTTGCCGATGGCGCACGAGCTGCAAGCCCAGTGACCTGTCCTACAACCGTTGACTATTGCCTGCACACACATCACCTGAGTGGATGGCGCATACGCCGGGCCCCTCCCGCTATCGTGGATTTTGGTCCTTCATGGGAGGCCTCCCCCTGGAATGACTATGCTCGACCCGGAACGTAACAGCCAAAGCGAAACCCTCTAAATGGAATACAAGGTTTGCTTGTTTTGAAGGCGGGTCGCAGCATTTCGCTCTCCCAAAAACAGTATTCGTCCCGTTATGCTCGGAGCCTATGACATCCAAGCCCTCCACACCGCAGCAATTTGCTCTGTTTGATACCGACCCCGCGCCCGGATCAGATTCTGGCCAGAATGTTGCACCGGTCGGGAAATTCAGCAATTTCGTCGTCTACGTGGATGAGAGCGGGGACCATGGAATGCAAACTCTCGATACCAATTACCCGGTATTTGTTTTGGCTTTCTGTGTATTCCACAAGCGCCACTACAGCGAATACGTAGTCCCGGCCTTGCAAAAGTTCAAATTCAACCATTTCGGCCATGACCTGGTTGTGCTTCATGAACACGAAATACGCAAGGAAGCCGGCGCGTTCACTTTTTTCCATGGTCGTCAACACAAACACGCTTTTCTTGCCGAGCTAACGGACATCATTGATGCCAGCAATTTCATGCTAATCAGTTGTGTAATTGACAAAGCAGCATTGCGCGACAAGTTCGGCCCAGCGCCAAACCCGTACCACGTGGCTCTCGGCTTCTGTCTGGAAACCCTTTACGAGTTGATGCAGGAGAAAAACCAGGATGGCAAACTGACTCACGTCGTATTTGAGTGCCGCGGGAACAAGGAGGACAACGAGCTTGAATTGGAGTTTCGCCGTATCTGCGACCGGGCGAACCGGTTTGGTATTGAGCTTCCCTTTGACATCATTTTTGCAGACAAGAAGGTCAACTCTGCTGGCCTGCAGTTGGCCGATTTGGTCGCACGACCAGTTGGCTTGCATGTCCTGCGTCCTCAGCAGGAGAACCGGGCATTTGACGTTCTCACACGCAAGTTCTATTGCAGCGGCGGACGCGAAAATGTCGGCGAAGGCTTTGAGAACTGGGGGTTGAAAGTCCATCCTTCCCCAGAAAGCGAAAAGCCCCGATGAAACTCACCGAGGCCTAGACGCCGACCGGGAACCCCCAGTCCACTTGTCCTCCAGTATAGGCGACTTTGAGTGATTTGCTACTAAGGACAACTACCTAGCAATGTCGCGAACACCCCGATTAGCTCTGGGTCGCTTGTACGCTCCAATGCCTGCCAAGTTCTGGACTGCAGCCCTCAGCCTTCATGCAAGACTTTGGAGTGCGCAGCCATGGCCGCACCACAACACAACTCGATGCCAACCAGGCTGGCGGCGTTCACTGCCCTATCCGACTGGTGCGTTTTGCCAGGGTGTTGGGAGAACCGGTTGACTCGTTTCGCTACTGCCACACCAGCCAGTTCTCCACGGCCGTGGAGCGGTACTTTTGCGACTTTGCGGTCTGTCCGCAGTGTCTGGGCGAGGGGTTCCACTCTGTCCTGTTTTCCTTCAAGGCATTGCGTGAATGCCCGGTCCATCGCACCGAGTTCTGGTGCCGAGATGGTGACAAGTCCAT
>JBPOIP010000151.1:0-3422 GCA_052034395.1 Pseudomonadota bacterium | reverse complement strand
ATCAGGCACAGCACGAGATCGTCTTGCGTCAGCCCATGGACCAGCGCCATCATGCGCTCGGCGGCCGCCATGCCTGCGGCGTCCGGTACCGGGTGAGCCGCCTCCACGATCTCGATGCGTGAGGCCAAACCCGGCGGGCGCACGGGAATATGCCCGTAGCGCGTGACAACCAGGCCCGACAAATCCGCATCCGCCGGCCACAGGGCCTCCAGTGCATGTGCCATGGAACCAGCGGCCTTGCCGGCGCCCACGACCAGAGTACGTCCCGATGGCTGTGGAAGAAAGCTACCTAACGTGTTCAGCGGCATGGCGCGCTGCACGGCCACGGCAAACAGGTGCCCCAGGAACGCCTTCGCAGCCTCTGGCGTGTTCAAGCACGGTGGCTCGCCCAATGGCGGCAGGTCATTGCGGAGATTGGTGTCCACAGGCAAGCCTTTCAGCGCGGCTAGGCGCTGACGCGCGCAGCCAATGCCTTGCCCATCTCGGTGGTGGAAGCCTGACCACCGAGATCCGGCGTTTTGGGTCCTTGCACGAGCACGTGTTCAATGGCTTTCACTATCGCATCGTGGGCCTGGCGATAAGCGCCCTGGCCATGGCCCAGGAAGTCCAGCATCAGAGCGCCCGACCACACCATAGCCACGGGATTGGCAATATTCTTGCCATAAATATCGGGCGCAGAGCCGTGTACGGGCTCGAACAGCGACGGGAAATTGCGCTCCGGGTTCAGGTTGGCCGACGGTGCCAAACCGATGGTGCCGGTGGTGGCGGGACCCAGGTCAGACAGAATGTCGCCAAACAGATTGGTCGCTGCCACCACATCAAATCGGTCAGGTTGGAGCACAAACCGCGCTGACAGGATGTCAATGTGCTGCTTGTCCAGCGTGACATCCGGGTACCCACTGGCCACCGCGTCCGCGCGCCGGTCCCACCAGGGCATGGAGATTGCAATGCCATTGGATTTGGTGGCCAGAGTAAGGTGCCGGCGCGCTCGGCTGCGGGCCAGCTCGAATGCATATTTCAGCAGCCGATCAGCACCATGGCGGGAATACACCGACTCCTGGATCACGATCTCGCGCTCGGTGCCCTCGTACATGATTCCACCCAGCGCGGTGTACTCGCCCTCGGTGTTTTCACGCACCACAAAGTAGTCAATATCGCCCGGCTTGCGCCCCGCCAGCGGACAGGGAACGCCCTCAAACAGGCGCACGGGTCGCAGGTTGATGTACTGGTCGAACTCGCGACGGAACTTCAGCAGCGAACCCCACAGTGAAATGTGGTCGGGCACGGTTGCGGGCCAGCCCACCGCACCAAAGTAAATGGCATCGCATGCAGACAACTGCGCCTTCCAGTCATCGGGCATCATCTTGCCGTGCTGCAAAAAGTAGTCGCAATGCGCCCAGTCAAAGTGGACAAACTCCAGTCCCAGATCAAAGCGCTGGTCGGCAGCCTGCAGCGTGCGCAGGCCTTCGGGCATGACTTCGCGACCGATTCCGTCACCCGCGATGACGGCAATTTTCAATGGTTTATGCATGATTTTCCTTGTAGAGCAGTCTCACCGGGACGTCGTTGGTGCAGCTTGCAGCAGCCACTCTATACGCAGCGCGCGCCGTCCACCTCGATGCATACCCCACTGATGAACGCGGCCTCATCGCTGGCCAGATAATGCACGGCATTGGCGACATCCAGCGCCGTGGAAAAACGGCCCAACGGAATGGTCGACAGAAACTTGCCTCGGCGTGCATCGTCGATCGGCCCGCCGGCAAACTCCGTGGAGAGGCCCGTATCCGGGTTGAACACCGGATTGACGCAGTTGACGCGGATGTTGTCCGGGCCGAGTTCGGCGGCCAGCGATTTGCTGGTGGTAATGACGGCACCCTTGGAGCCGTTGTACCAGGTCAGGCCCGGGCGCGGCCGCACGCCCGCGGTGGACGCGATGTTGACAAAGCTGCCCCCGCCCTGCGACCGGAATACGGGCACGGCATGAATAGTGGCGAGGTACATGCTTTTCATGTTGACGGCATAGCACCGGTCGAACTCGGCTTCGGACACCTCCAGTGCCGGGCGGTTGCGGTGCGTCCAGCCCGCATTGTTGACCATGCAGTCCAGCCGGCCGTAGCGTTGCACGGCTGCGTCCACCAGTGCCTTGACCTGATCGCTCTGGGTGACGTCGGCTGCGACAAACGTGGCGTCACCACCGGCAGAGCGGATGGACGCGGCCACCTGCTCACCCGTGTCGGCCTGAATGTCATTGACAACGACCCTGGCGCCGTGTGACGCCAGGTGCCTGGCGATGCCCTCACCAATGCCGCCTGCGGCACCGGTAACGATGATGACTTTGTCCTGAACCCGCATGCTGACTCCTTGCTAAATGACTTACCCGTGAAAGATGGCAACGGTTTTGAGCGTGGTAAAGCCCAGCAGTGCTTCAAAGCCTTTTTCGCGGCCATGCCCTGACGATTTAACGCCACCGAACGGCAGCTCCACGCCGCCACCGGCACCATAGTTATTGATGAAAACCTGACCGCTGCGCAGGCGCCGGGCCATGCGGAACTGGCGTGCGCCATCACGCGTCCAGACGCCGGCCACCAAGCCGAACTGCGTTGCATTGGCGAGTTCGACCGCGTGGTCTTCCTGGTCGAACGGCATCGCACAAAGGACCGGACCAAAAACCTCCTCCTGCGCAATCCGATGGGCCACGGGAACATCGCGCAGCAGCACAGGCACCTGATAAAAACCACTGGCAGGTGCCTGCGAGTCGAGTTGCCCCTGCGCCACGGTTGGGATGCCAGCATCGCGCGCCTCGTCGAGCATGCCCTGCACGCGCTGCTGCTGGCTGGCCCGTATCAGCGGACCCAGATCGAGATCACGAGGGGCCGGCCCCACACGCAATGCCTGAAATGCCTGGCCCAGGCGCTCCAACACGGATTCGTAGATGGTCCTTTCGATCAGCACCCGCGACCCGGCACTGCAGGTCTGGCCCGCGTTCTGGACAATGGCATTGATGATGACGGGGATGACCGCATCCAGATCAGCGTCCGAAAAAATGACTTGCGGGCTCTTCCCCCCGAGCTCCAGTGTGACCGGGCAGTGGCGCTCGGCAGCAACCTGCTGGATAAGGGTGCCAACCCGCGGACTGCCCGTGAAGCTGATGTGGTCGATGCCCGCGTGGCGCGCCATGGCATCGCCCGCCTCATGGCCCAGGCCGGTCACGATGTTGATGGCGCCCGGTGGAAAGCCCACCTCGGCCGCCAGCTGTGCAACCCGCAGCAGGCTGAGGCAGGCGTCCTCAGCCGGTTTGACCACACAGGCGTTGCCTGCGGCCAGCGCGCCGCCCACGCTGCGACCGAAGATCTGCATGGGGTAGTTCCAGGGAATCACGTGGCCGGTCACGCCGTGGGGTTCGCGCCAGGTCAGCACGCTGT
>JBPOIP010000001.1:0-44411 GCA_052034395.1 Pseudomonadota bacterium | reverse complement strand
GTCATGCCCCTGCTGGGTTACCGCCACATCGGAACCGGCTCCCGCCCGGTGCCCAACAGTGTATTTTTCGATCTGACCACCTGGCACCTGATTCACCAGGCCTACACCCGCAAGTCCATGCACTTTGCCAGGGAACTGTGGGCGGACTACGCCGACCGGTCCCTGCACGCACGCCTGATGGACGCCCTGGAAGGTCAACACGGGCACCGAATACTGGCCGGCGTCGAAGCTGCCAAGATTGCCTGCTCGATGTCGGGTAGGGACGCGCAGGTGGATCTGGACTTTCTCGGCCACGGCCCCAGCGAGCACCTGGGCGCGTCCGTGACCGTGTCCGTCATGGCGGACGCCTTGCGGCAGACACTGGTCCAGGTGGTGCAATGTGCGCAGCTGTGCGTGCAGCGCGCGGGCCTGGACAACGTGAACGCCGTATACCTGACCGGTGGCTCGTCCGCCCTGCGGCCGTTGATGCAGGCGCTGCGCTTGTCGATGCCCGATGCGACGCTGATCGAGGGAAACCGCTTTGGCGGCGTGGCGGCTGGACTGGCGTATGCGGGAGCCGTCCGGGCGGCTTGACAGCGGCAGATAGCTATACCTTTTATAGCAAACAACCCATGATGCACGAGGGATTTCTGCATGTTTTACTTGATCTTTGATCGTTGCGTGTCGCCCCGTTAAACTCACGCCATGGCCGCCTCCAACTCACCCCAGCACTGGTTCGATCTTCCCCGCGCCCCTGTTCCCGGCACTGCACTGGGCGCCGTCAGTGAACTGCCTGACGGCCAGGCCACACTGCTCGCACTGGATACCGGAGGTGGCGTGGCACAGCCCTTTCGCCTGCTCTTGCTGCGCATTGGCAACCAGGTTCATGCGTTCGTCAATCGCTGCCCGCATTTTGGGGTGCCCCTGGCAGCCAGACAGGCGCAGTTGATCTCGAAACCGGGCATCAGCCTCACCTGTAACGTGCACTATGCACGCTTTCGATGGTCTGATGGCGTGTGCGAGTCGGGCGAATGCAAAGGTGAAGGACTGATGCCGGTGCCACTGCATGTTTCAGAAGCGGGTGATATCACCATCGCCACGGCCAACATGGGGCCTCCATGACGCAGGCACTGGCTGGCAACATATTGACGCCAGACGGTTTTGTCCGTGGCGCCATCAGCTTTACGGCTGAGGGGCGCATTGAACAGATCCGCGGCGAGGCGGTCAGCGAAGACGCAGCGCGCACATCAGGTCACCCCCTGTTGCTGCCCGGCTTTGTCGACCTGCATGTGCACGGCGCAGGTGGGCGCGACATCATGGAAGGCGGCGCTGCCGCACGGCGCGTGAGCGAGGTCCATGCCCAACACGGCACAACGTCCATGCTCGCCACCACCATGACCGCCCCGATGGGCGACCTGGTCACCGCCATGCAAGGGCTTGCCGGCGTTTGTCGCCAGCGGCACCCGGGCGGCGCACGGGTGCTGGGCGTGCACCTGGAAGGCCCCTACATCAATGAAGCCAAGCTGGGCGCACAACCGGCTTTTGCCCGCCCGGTGGCAGTAGACGAGCTGAGCCGGCTCAGCGAGCTTGCACCGATTCGCCTGATCACACTGGCACCCGAGGTGCCGGGCAATATGGACCTGATTGCGTCACTGTGCGATGCCGGTTACCGCGTCCAGATCGGCCACAGCATGGGTTCCTACGAAGAAGGTGTGCAGGCGCTGTCCCGCGGAGCCCGTGGATTCACGCACCTGTTCAATGCCATGACGGGGCTACAGCACCGCGAACCTGGCATGGTGGGCGCTGCGCTGGCGCATGCCCAGTATGCGGAGATCATTCCCGACCTGATCCATGTGCATGCGGGCGCCATCCGGGTGGCACTTCGCGCCATTCCGTGCCTGTACTGCGTGAGCGACTCCACCGCCGCCACCGGCATGCCCGACGGCGAATACCGATTGGGCAGCCACACGGTCTATAAATGCATGGGGGGGGTGCGCCTGCTTGACGGCACGCTGGCGGGCTCCACCCTAACCCTTGATCAGGCCTTGCGCAATCTGGTGGACACGCTGGGTCTGTCGATTCTGGAAGCCGCACAGCGGGTCTCCACCCATGCGGCCAATTATCTGGGCATGGTTGACCGGGGCCGCCTCGCACCCGGTGCATGGGCTGATGTGGTGGTGATGGACCGTGACCTGAAGCCGCAATCGGTGTATATCGAAGGACAACCCATCAAGCGCCCCTCAGCGAACTGATACGCCCGCTCCATTGACTCGGGTTATAGGGCGCAGGCTTGCATTCATTGGATTGATTCCCCTGAAACGCTTACGCTGTGCTTCATCTTTTGAATGCGGGTCAATATGCACCATGTGCTGGTCGTTGGTGGTGGCGTGGTTGGGCTGACAACCGCCTGGTCTTTGCTGGAAGAGGGCTTCGAGGTCAGCGTCATTGAGCAGGAAGCCACGCTTGCACAGGGTGCCAGCCGCGCCAATGGTGGGCAGCTTAGCTATCGATTTGTCTCCCCGCTCGCTGACGCGGGCGTACCCCTCAAGGCGCTGCGCTGGCTGATCGAACCCGACAGCCCCTTGCGCTTCAAGCCCGAGTGCAGTTTGCACCAGTGGACCTGGCTGGCTTCTTTTCTGGGCCACTGCCGCGCATCGGTGAACCGGCGCACCACGCAACGGTTGCTGGCATTGGGTGCGCTCAGCCAAGCCGCGTTTTCTGAGCTGTATGCCAGCGCCCGACTGGACGGTGTTGCCCTGCGTACGCCGGGCAAGTTGGTCATTTACCGCAGCGCAGCCGAGTTTGCCAAGGTAGCCCGGCGGTTGCGCTGTGTTCCAGAGAATATTGAAACGGTTATGAATCCCCGCGAGTGTCTGGGCGTTGAGCCAGCGCTTGCACACTGTCCCGTACCCCTGGCAGGTGGCGTGTTTACCGCAGGCGAAGCGGTTGCAGACTGTTACGCCCTGACGTTACAGCTGGCGCAACGTCTGCGCGCGCACTCCCATTTCAGGGGCTTTGTGCACGCGCAGGCACGCGGCTTTGTGATGGATGCGGGTAAAGCGGTGGCCGTGCGGACGGACCATGGCGACATCAACGCCCATGCGTTCGTGATCGCGGCGGGCCTGCAAAGCCGCAAGTTGGCACGCACAGCGGGCATCAGCCTGCCCATTTATCCGCTCAAGGGTTACAGCCTGACCGCCCCGATTGGCGCGGAGCACCATCCGCCCGAGGTCAGCGTCACCGACGTTGAAAAGAAAATACTGTATGCGCGGATCGGCAATGAGCTGCGCGTGGCGGCCATGGCAGACCTGGTCGGTGAAGACACCCGCATTGACCCGGCGCGCATCGCATCGCTGTACCGCAACGTCAAAGCCACATTTCCGGTCGCCGCGCAGTACGAAGCGTCCGACGAGTGGGCCGGTTTGCGTCCCGCAACCCCATCAGGAGCACCGGTACTTGGCGCAACGCCGGTCGCCGGTTTGTGGCTCAACGCGGGCCATGGTGCACTGGGCTTCACCATGTCGTTTGGTGCGGCGCGCATTGTCGCAAAACTGATTGCGGGGCGTGAAAGCCCCTTGGACCTCGACGGCTTGCAGCTCACAGTGTGAAAAACCCGCAGGGCTTGCGCCGTGCGGGTCTGGAATGGCTGAAGATGCGGGGCGCGAACCCTGCCGCCACCATGTGGCTAGAAATCGTACTTCATGGACACCGTGAGCGTGCGGCCGAACGGATCTGCCACGCGTGGATCCCATCCTGCACCCGCCACATCATCCACGTCATGGTGGGTGAAAGGTGGTTTCACGTCCAGCAGGTTGCGAATGCCAACGGTGAAGCTGGCGTTCTTGATTCCTTTGTAGGTCGCGCTGAGGCCAAAGGTTGTATAGCTGTCCACATCGGTATTGGCGGTTGCAGGCATGGTGGCGCGATTGGTCATGTCCTGATCTTTGTAACCGGACTTGAACGTACTGGTCAATGTGCTGCTCCAGGGTCCGTCCACCCAGGTCAGGCTCGTGGTGAACTTGTTGCGCAGGTACAGGGTGCGCGTACCAAAGCTTCCAACGTACTCAACCATGGGCAGGTTTTCCAGCGGTGACTCCATGTGGCTCAGCATGTGCGTCCCGTCGATGGCCGCAATCCACTTGCTTCCCATGGCATTGAAGGATGTCGTCGCACCCCAGTCAATGCCTTTGGTGGAACTGCCCGCCGCGTTGACCCAGCCCGCACGGACAACAGAGACATTGCCGGTGGCATCGCGAATGAAGCGATCGGTAAACAGGCTGTAGTTGTTGCGCAGGTCACCAATGGTGAGCGTACGGATGCGGTCCGTCAGGTCCACGCGCCAGTAGTCGGCATACAGCGTGACCGCATTGGCCGGCGCCCATACAAAGCCCAGCGTTCCCTGCTTGGACTTCTCGGGCTTCAAATCGGGGTTGCCACTGTTGGTGTAGTTCACCTGGATATCACACTGGCTCGGATCGACCGGACAACGCACCGGATCCGCCCATTTGGTCACATCCAGCTGCGGAGCATTGTTGGTCTGTTGCTGCTGGAACGTGGGCGCCTTGAAGCCCGAGTTGACCGAACCCCGCATCAAGAACGTCTGGATGGGCTGGTAGCGGAAAGCCAATTTGGGATTGGTTGTGGTGCCAAAACCTTCGTATTTGTCCGTACGCAGGGCCAACTGCAATTCAAGCGCCTTGGTAACCGGAACCGCCAGCTCCCCATACACCGCCTGAACGTTGCGGGAGACCTGCGGAACGCCCGAATTGCCGGGACACAGCAGCACGTCGGATGCCACCGTTGTCAACAGGGTACTGACGCAGGTGATTGCAGCCGTGGTGTCCGCCGTCGTGTTGGCAAACTCATAGGTTTCCTTGCGCATGTCAAACCCGACCGCAAAAGCCAGGGGGCCTGCAGGCAAGTTCATCCACTCACCCGACAGTGAGCCGTCGAGTTGGGTCAAGGCCGTCTTGCCGCCCATCACGCGGCCGCGCGCCTTGGTGGATTCAATAAGCGCCATCGCGGCAGGCGTCTGCGCCTGGCCCGGCATGACCCATGGGTTGATGATGCCGGTCTTCAAAGCGGCATTGAGCTTGGTGGAATACGCATATCCGTCATACAGGTCCGAATAGGCCTCCGCCTGCGCCGTGGACAGACCCAGCTTGTAGTCATACTTACCGACAACACCATCCAGGGCAAGCAGCAGCCGCCCGTTGCTGGAAATGTTGTCAATGACGCGGTTACCCCAGTCCTGCATGCGCATGCGGTACGCGATGGGCTTGGTCGGATCAAAATCCAGCACCCCGTAGTTCTTCAGGTTCAGGTAGTGCGGTCCATTGACCGGGTAATAGTTGTTTCCAATGGCCGCATTGGTTGACGCGCTGGTACTGAACTGGGATGCGGTGAGCTCAGACCGGACGCCCGTTCGCGAGCCGGTGAGCTCGACCGTGGCGGTGTGGTTCTCGGCCAGTTTCATGCTGCCCCGCATGACCAGGTTGGTCGCTTCCTTGGGCGCAGACAGCATGTACTGGCTGCCATAGTCGGTGTTGCAAAGATAGCGACCGCTTGCAATATTGGCAGCGCGGGTGGCTGCAGAAGCGGTGGGGGTGGTCCAGAGCGCAGGCTGGAATTGCACACCTTCCGTGACAGCGTCGCACTGGTTCTGCATGCTGAGCAGGTTGATGCGGGTGTATTTGGTGGCGTCGGTTGCGCCAACCCGGGAGCCCGTCGTGCCCAGCGCGGTTCCACTTGACGTGATGATGTTGGCAAACGGTGAACTGCTGGAATTGGGGGACAGCCCCAGAACGGGATTGAAGCCGTTGGACCAATCACGGTCCGAACCTCGCAAAATGTCGTCCCGGCCAACTGACAAACTGGCCATCACATTGAAGCCGTCTTTTTCAAGCGTTCCTTTGCCCGCGGTCACCGACACCTGACGGGTTGACCCCGCGGCCGACTGGAATGGCCGCGATGCATCGAGCCCGACGGATACGCCTTCGTAGTCCTTCTTCAGGATGAAGTTGATCACGCCGCCAATGGCATCCGTTCCATAGATGGCCGAGGCGCCATCCTTGAGAATTTCGACCCGCTGGATCGCTGCGAACGGAATGGTGTTGAGGTCCACACTGCCGCCACTCATGCCGTGTGTACTGATGCGTCGCCCATTGAGCAGAACCAGCGTGCTGCCAGGTCCGAATCCACGCAGATTGGCATTGGCCGAGCCCCCGGTCAACCGGTCCGTATCCCCGCCAAAAATATTGTTGTTCGATACCGCATTGTCGGCACCGGAGGCGTTGCCCGACAGTTGCCTGAAAATCTGTTCGACCGAGCCGATGCCACGTTTGAGCAGGTCATCCGAGGTCAGGATTTCCATCGGCAATGCGCCTTCGGACTGAACCCTCTTGATGCTGGAACCCGTAATCTCGACACGCCCCAGGGACTGCGTAACCGGGGGCGTTTGCGCCATGCCCACCAGGTGGGTGCTCAATCCCAGCAGAGCCAGGCTGCGGGTCAGTTTCTTCATGTTCAAGGTAGAACTCCTATGTTTATGGGTTGATTGTTGGTATTCGGGAAGAACAGGCGCCGCTTTCGTTGTCCGGCGTAGCAAATTTAGAAGGAGCAATTGATACATATTGAATCAGATGCCGTTTGTAAACCATAGGTAAAGCCCCGAAATGTCTCTTTACTGCAATAAATGCTTGGGTGTGCAGCATAACTTGCAGGAATACATCAAGACACTTTTGTAGCAGGATTCACTCCAGCATACCTTGGCCGCACCGCAGGAATTGGTGAAGAATGGGGGTATGCTGCCCCAACTCCGCAACAGTCTGCTCGCAAAGTGCCGGTTTTTCGGGCTGGCAGTCTGTGCCGTTGTGATGTTGAACGGTTGCGCAGCGGTAAAGAATGTCAACGCGCTCCCACCGGCCGTCGAGGCTGCCCTGCAGAGAGCCGACATGACCGACGACGTGCTCGGCGTCGTTGCCTACCCCCTGTCTGACAAAACCAGCGGCTTGCGACTCCATGCCGATGAACCCCGGCAACCCGGTTCCACCATGAAACTGGTCACGACCATCATCGCTCTGGAGCGCCTGGGGACCAACGCACGGGGCCGCACGGATATCCTGGCTGATCTGAAACCGCAAAACGGGGTTATCAATGGCCCCCTCTACCTGCGCGGCGGTGCAGACACCGACCTGGACTGGGCTGCGCTGTGGGGCATGCTGCGGCAGTTGCGTGAGCAAGGTGTAACCCACATCCATGGCGGACTGGTCGTGGACCGCAGCCTGTTCAACCCGGCCCGGCTGGACGCGGGTGTTGGGCCGTTTGATGAGGCTCCCGAATTTCAGTACAACGTGATTCCTGATGCCTTGAACCTCAATACCAGCCTGCTGGGCTATGTGCTGCAGTCTGACGTTAAGACGCTCACGCTGCGCGCCACCCCGGCGCTGCCCGGTCTCACGCTGGATGTGAGCGCCATGTCGCTCAACGACAATGCCTGCGCAAAATGGGAAGACACCTGGCAAGTGCCAAGCGCCGAGGTGGATCAAGGCGCACCGATGCTGCGCTTTCGGGGCCAGTTTCCACGCAACTGCACGCGGCAACTGGATCTCAACCTGGTGGACCGTCAGTGGGCAACCGCCGCGGCGGTTCGCCTGATCTGGCGGCAGCTGGGAGGTCAAATCGCTGGCATGGACCGTGAAGGCACCACGCCACCCCATGCGGTGACTCTGACCAGCCATCTGGGTCGGCCATTTGCCGAAGTGGCTATCGGCATGATGAAGCGCTCGGACAACCCGTTGACCCGGCTGACCTACTTGCGCCTTGGCGTGCTGGCCGGTGCGGCTGGCGAGCCCACGCTGAATGCCGCCGCACGCAGTGTCACCGAGTGGTTTACCGCCAAAGGGATTCCAGCGGAAGGGCTGGTGATGGACAACGGGTCGGGCCTGTCACGCAGCGAGCGCATCACTGCGCAGCAGTTGGCCGCCGTTCTGGAACTTGCTTACAAAGGCCCCCACGCACCCGAGCTGCTGGCAAGCTTGCCCGTTGCGGGCGTCGATGGCACGCTGTCGCGTCGCTTCAAGGGCAGTCTCGCCGAGGGACGCGCGCGAATGAAGACCGGCACACTGCGCAACGTGGTTGCGTTGGCAGGCTATGTGTTGGACAGTCAGGACCGCATGTGGGTGGTTGCAGCCACCCTGAACCACGACAATGCACCGACCAAAGGGCATGCTGTGCTGGACAGCATTGTCGAGTGGGTTGCGTCCCAGCGCCAATAGGCTCACAGAAAAAACCGCGCTGTGGCCTCGCAGTCATTCAATAGTTAGCTATCTATTTTATAGCACAATAGCCTATCGCACTTCCAGCACACGGCGGCACTCCGGTGGCAGTTTCACCAGTGTGAGCACTTGAGGTGGCACGCCCGAGGGCTTGGGGTGCAGTGCCTCATCGGTAAACCACCAGTCCAGCGAAGCGTCGCAGCCGTCGCCCTCGGGCGTGGGGTCCTGCACGTTGCACTTGGCCGCGCCCGGCGGACAGAAAAGGCGCACATGGAAGTGGTAGTCGTGCCCATATTCAGGCCGAATCTTGCGCATCCACGGCTCTCCCCTGGAACTGCGGCACAGTGCACGCTTGATGGCTGCATTGACAAAGATGCGCTGCACCTGCGGGTCCATGGCGGCCGTGCGCAATACGGCCTGGTGGCCGGGCGTCCACGCCACTGGGTCAACGTCGAGCCGGTCAGCCCGTACCACCGTGATGGAAGAAACCTCTTCCCGTTCGGCGCGCGACATGCGGTGTGCGGGCATGGGCTTGAGCCAGATGTCCGCATCCAGCCCCAACTGATGGGAGGCGTGGCCCGTCAGCATGGGGCCGCCGCGCGGCTGCGCCATATCGCCCACAAGAATGCCGGGCCAGCCACTGGCCTGCGCGGCGGCTGGCGCAAAGCGTTCGACAAAACGGATGAGTTCCGGGTGGCCCCAATTGCGCTTGCGCGAGGGCCGCATGGCCTGCCACTGGGGACCATCGGCGGCAAGAGCCTGGGCGCCGGCCAGACAGCCTTTCGAATAAAAGCCAAAGGGCTCGGGCTCGAGCGGAGCTGCCGTTGTGGCGCGCCCGAAAAGCGCTTTGGCGGGGGTGTTGGCGTCGGGCGGACTGGTCAGAGGCGCAAGAGCCGGTGCGTTGGGTGCGCCCTTGTCCTGCGCCAGGCTGGGGAATGCGAAAAGGGACAGCAGCAGGGCGCCGGCCGGAAGCATGTTGAACTGGTAATGCATAGCAGCTAGCGTACAGCGGGTCGCAAAAGTTGCAATGTCCCGGCGTCGGCGTCCATCTCCACTTCCAGGCCCACCGGCACGGTGAACTTGCGCTTGATGTGTCCTATCATCGCCCCGCGATAGACCGGCACATTGAGCGGCAGGAAATAGTCATCAAACACCTCTTCCAGCGTGAGTGTGCCGAATCGGCCATCACCCGGCTCACACTTGGTGAATTTACCCAGAACCACACCAGCCACCTGACCCAGGGCACCGCACAGACGCAGTGTGGACAGCAGCCGGTCCACGCGGTAAATGTATTCGTTGATATCTTCCAGAAACAGCAGGCTGCCGCGAAACTCGGGCATGTACGCCGACCCGGCCAGCGAGGCCAGCACCGAGAGGTTGCCACCCACCAGTGGCCCCCGCGCCTTGCCACCGCGCAGGGTCGATATCCGGTCCTGGGTCTGCACCAGGTTGTCGCCACGCTCACCCGTCGGGTTGCGCAGCAGGGGCGTTTGCGCCTGCATGACCATGTCCTTGAAATGCGACACGCTGAAGTCATTCCACTCCGATTCGGCCACGGGGCAGTGAAAAGTGACCAGCCCGGTCTGGCGCTGTATGCCATTGACCAGCGCCGTGAGGTCAGAAAAACCACCGAAGAACTTCGGCTTCGCGCGGATCAACCCATAGTCGAGCTGGTCAATGATGCGGTTGCAACCCGATCCACCCGTCACGGCAATCAGGCCTGCAACCTGGTCGTCAGCAAAAAACGTGTTGATATCGCCAGCCCGCTGGGCATCGGTTCCCCCAAAATGGCCGTAGCGCGCACGCACATGGACGCCGAGCTTGACCTTGAACCCCAGAGCCTGCAGCGCTTCAACGGCTATTTGCAGGGCCTCGCGCTCAAAGGTGGCATTGGCGGGGCTGACCAGCCCCAGCGTGTCACCCGGTCTCAAGCGCGGTGCCAGCAAGGTCGGCCTGGCGGGAGCCGCAGGGCTGCCGGTTTGAGCAGCACCACTGATCGAACTGCCTGCGGCGGCAACCCCCAGGGGGAGGGACTGAATGAACTGGCGGCGAGGTACGGTCATTGGCTTGAAATTCGATTCGCGGAGGGCTGGACAAATACAAAGGGCGCTACATCACTCGGGGCAGGTCTCGGCGCACCACATCACGGTCGCCAAAGTCAAAATGCCACCACTCCGAGTGGATACCATGAAAGCCCGCATGGCGCATGGCCGCACGCAGCCATCCCCGGTTTACCAGTTGCTGCGGGGTCAAAACTCCCGCAGCCAGGTGCTCGGCTTCGCGGTCCGGGTGGGACCGCAGCGTCATCTCGTCAAATCCCGAGCCCATGTCCAGTTCGCGGCCCCGCGCGTCAAGCAGGGTTGCGTCAACCGCCATGCCGAAGGAATGGATGGAGCCGCGCTCCGGGTGCGCCAGGTACATGGCCTGCGGCGTACTTTCAAACTCGCTGTAGAGCTGCTCCTGAATGCGCTGGGGTCGCAGTGCGTCCAGCACCCGGATACGCATACCCGGCAGGTGCGCGGCAAGCCATTGCCCAGCATCCTCCAGCGCCAGCGCCGCCTCCACCCGCAAGTAGCCGCAGTCGATGCCACGGTACAGCACGCGGCTCAGAAAATTGTTGCTTGTGGTGTAGCGCAGATCCACATCGATGTGTCGCACGTCTTTCAACGCCATGAATGCGGAACTGTCAGGGATGTCTTCACATGCAATCATGGCGACTCTTGCCTATCCGAAACTAAACGCCAACCGAAGCCAGGCTCGCGCGCGCCGTGTCGCCCAGAAATTTGACGAGGCGCCGTGCCGACTGAGCGGGCGGCGACCCGGTGGCTGTCAGCAGATACAGCTGCACGGGGATGGCGGGCTCCAGCGCACGCACCCGCACCCGCGTTCGGTCAGCCGAGGCGGCAGTAAATGGGTCTACCACCGTCATGCCCGCACCGGCTTCCACCAGCGAGCGCGCCAGCTGGTAGGTCTGCACGGTAATACGACTCTGGGGGTGAATGCCCTGCGCTTCAAACGCACCGGTTACCAGATTGCCCAGCGGGTCGCCTTCGGAAATGGCAATCAGGGGCGTTGTGATGTCCGAGACGTTCAGCGCGCCCTCGGCTGACCCTTCGGGGCTGTTCAGCGGGCACAAGGCCATCATCGGCCCGGCGGCAAGTGGCTCCGCAACAATACCGGGATAACACGGGTCATGCAGCGACAAGGCCAGGTCGGCCTCGTTGAGCAGCAGCGCGCTGATGATTTCACGCGTATGGTGGGTCGCCAGTGTGCAGCGTGCCTGTGGATAGGCATGGCCCCACTGCACGATGGCCGATGGCAACACCGACACACCCAAAGCCGGCGTGGATACCAGACGCAACAATTCGAACTCGCCGGTGCGCAGGTTGGACGCCAGGCGGCGAATGGAAACCAGGTCCTTGTTGAGCTTGTCAATCTCTGTGCGCAGGCGCTGCGCTTCAGGCGTGGGGTACAGCTTGCCCCGTACCCGGTTGAAAAGCGGAATGCCCAACTGCAGCTCGCAGTGCTGAAGGACCTTGGTTACGGCGGGTTGCGAGATATGCAGGATCTGCGCAGCACCCGTGATGGTTCCCGCCTGCATGATGGCGTGAAAAACCTCAATGTGTCGCAGTCGCATGAAACCCCGTCAGTGAAAGAACAAATAGGCCACCCACACCGAGGCCAGAACCCCAGCCAGGTCTGCCAGCAAACCATAGCCAATGGCATAGCGGGCCCGCTTGATGCCCACCGAGCCAAAGTACAACGCGATGATATAGAAGGTGGTGTCGGTTGCCCCCTGCAAAACGCAGGCCAGTCGCCCCACAAAAGAGTCGACACCATAGGTCTGCATGGCATCAATCATCATGGCCCGGGCGCCACTGCCACTCACAGGCTTCATCAGCGCCGTGGGCAGGGCCGGCGTGAAGTCGGTGTTCCACCCCAAACTGGAAAACACCCACGTGAACCCGCTGACCACAAAGGTCAGCACACCCGAATTGCGCAGCACGCTGATAGCCACCAGCATGCCCACCAGATAGGGAATGATGGTCAGCGAGGTTTGAATGCCACCCTTGGCGCCCTCAATGAAGGCATCAAACACATTGACCTTTTTGCGCAGTGCCCCGATCAAAAACGCACCGATGATGAACGCCAGCACCAGATTGCTCGCGAGCTTGGAAAACAGTTCAATCTCGGTGCGCGTCATGAAGTACACCAGGTACCACACCATGCCACCGATCAGTGCCGTAATGCCCCCCACCCAACCCACGATGACGCTGTCAAACAGGTTGATGCGCTGCCTAATGGAAACACTCACCAGTGCCACCAGCGTGGCCACATAGGTTGCGATCAGAATAGGCAGAAACACATCCGACGGGTCCTGCGCACCCAGTATGGCGCGCTGCGCAATGATGGACAGAGGAATCAGCGTCAGACCGGAGGTCTGCAGAACCAGAAACATGATTTGCGCGTCGCTGGCTTCCTCCTTGTTGGGATTGAGGCTTTGCAGGCTGTCCATGGCCTTGAGACCAAACGGCGTGGCGGCATTGTCCAGCCCCAGAAAGTTGGCCGAAAAATTCATCACCATGTGGCCGGATGCCGGATGGTTTCTGGGCACTTGCGGAAAAATGCGCGAGAAAAATGGCCCTATGAGCCTGGCCACAAACTCGATGGCACCGGCCTTCTCGCCAATATTGAGCAAGCCCAGCCACAAGGTCATGACCCCGGCCAGCGGCAGCGCAATGTCCATGACCGCCACCTTGGCCGATGTAAACGTGCCGTCAATGATGCGCTTGAAAACATCCACATCGCCCATGAACAGCCACTGCGCCAAGGCTGCTGCAAAGCCCACCAAAAAGAACCCCGACCAGATGTAGGACAGTGCCATCGTGCAACCTACCAGCGTGCAGCAATCGGTTTGGTGTCGCTGTCCGGCCGGTTCAAGACCATGCCCTGCGGCGCGTTGACCACATCCAGCAATGCGGCCGTCTCGGCATCCGGTCGACCGTCATATGTGGCGGGTCGGTACTTCATCTGAAAGCTGATCAGGCTGTCGCGCGTCAAGGCATCCCACTCGCCGCTGCGTGAGGTGTTGTAGCCATGGTCCGAAAGCCGGTCCTGAAACCATTTCGCATCCGGGAGCGCAAACGCATAAACCGACTGCTTTGCCGCGACCATCGCCGCATCGGGCCAGGCAATGAGCCCCTCGTCTGCCAGGCGCTTCCAGGGGAACAGCGGGCCGGGGTCCTGCTTGCGCCCGGGCGCAATGTCATTGTGTCCGATGATGCGATCAGGCCGGATCTGGTGACGCGCCACGATTTCCTTGCACAAGGCAACCACTTCATCGATCTGCGCCGGCGAAAACGGTGTGTAGCGCGTCGTGCCATCCGCGCCGACAACTGGCCCTGCGTTCACAATTTCGATCCCGATCGAGCCGGCATTCAGATTGCTATGGCCCTGCCAGAAACTGGGCCCGGCATGCCAGGCCCTGCGGTTTTCATCGACCAGCCGGTAGATAACCACCGGGTTGTCACGCACCAGGTAATGGCTGGATACCGCCCGGTTGGACGGTTTGGTCAAGATGGCCAGCGCACTCTCAAAATTTCCCACCGTGTAATGCAAAACCAGGAATTGGGCCCGGCTGTCCTGATTTTCCGAGGTGTAGCTTGTGTCAATGCGCACGCCAGACGCGCAAGCGCTGAGCAACAGGACCGCAGCAGCACCGACATAAGCGGCACGGCAGAAACTGGGGGCAAACTTGAGAGGGGTGAATCCAGATTGCATGGTGGGGTTGATCATATCTTTTGATTATGGAGTGCGAACGGGCTTCGATACGCGCTTCGATAGCGATTTGCACAGGCGCATGACTACAATGATTTTTCGACTTTTGTCCTGCACTGCACAATGAAATATTCCACGGCCAATCTGCGCATTCACCAGTTCGCGTCACTGCAACCCGGCCCCCGGCTCATCGTGACCGGAGCCGTACATGGCAGCGAAACCAGTGGCACGCGCGGCATCGAGAAGGTGCTGGACGAACTCGACAGCGGAGAACTCTGCATCGTGCGCGGCAGCCTGACCTTGCTACCGGTAACGAATCCGCTGGCCTACAGCAAGGCAGAGCGCAATGGTGACCGCAACCTGAACCGCAACCTGCAACCCTGTGACCATCCACAGGACAACGAAGACCGCATTGCCAGCGTGCTGTGTCCGCTACTGGCGCAGCACGATGTGTTGCTGGACCTGCATTCCTTCCGCGCCCAGGGCGAACCCTTTGCCATGATTGGCCCAGCCAACAACACGGGCGAGCTGGAGCCGGTGCGCCACGCAGAACCGGAGCAGGCCCTGGCACTGCGACTGGGGCCTCGGCGGATCGTGGAAGGCTGGTTGTCCACCTATGCTGTCGGTGTACAGCAGCGCCTGGCACGCACCAAACCTACCGAACGCGCCGAACTCCTCAGCACCGACCCAAGTTACGGTGTCGGCACCACCGAATACATGCGCAAGACCGGCGGCTATGCCATCACGCTGGAATGCGGCCAACATGCCGACCCCGCCGCCCCCGGCGTGGCCTACCGCGCGATTCGCAACACACTGGCCCATCTGGGTTTGGTCGATGAGGCGCCACCCGCTGCGCGCACCGACATTGAATTCCTGCGGTTGGCCGAAGTGATTGACCGCTACCACCCCGACGACCAGTTCACCCGAGCCTGGTCCAGCTACGACCGGGTCGCACAGGGAGATGTCATCGGGCTGCGCCATGACGGCGCAGAAGTGCGTGCCCCGCGCGACGGGTACATCGTCTTTCCCGACGCCAATGCCAGGGCAGGCAATGAGTGGTTCTATTTCGCCCAACCCAGTACGCGGACCATTCTCTGAAGCCTTGCGGAACACACATGCTCAACACCGAAAGCCCCAGCCCGCAGCACACCGATCTGGACCTGTATGCCACGCCGGACCTTGTTGCGGCTTTTGTGGACGACCAGATGCTGGCCGTCCAGGCTGTGCGCAACGCAGGGGCCGACCTGGCCCGTGCAGTCGATGCCGCCCTGCCACGCATGCTGGCCGGTGGGCGCCTGATCTATGCAGGCGCTGGAACGTCAGGCCGCCTGGGGGTGCTGGACAGCGTGGAGCTGTACCCTACGTTTTCCTGGCCTCATGAACGCGCCATCGGCCTGCTGGCAGGTGGGCACTCAGCCATGTTCAAGGCAGTCGAGGGCGCCGAGGACGATGCCAACCAGGGCAGGTCGGACATACAAACCATCCGCACCGGACCCAACGACGTGGTTCTTTTGGTGGCAGCGTCCGGCTCCACACCGTATGTACTGGGTGCGCTGCAGGCGGCGCACGACGCCGGCGCATTGACCGTGGGCTTTGCCAACAACCCGGATGCGCCCGTCACCCAACAGTCCGATATCGGAATCACGCTGGACACGGGAAGTGAAGTCATTTCTGGCAGCACCCGGCTCAAGGCAGGCACCTCGCAAAAAATAGCACTCAACACCTTCTCCAGTGCGCTGATGGTTCGGCTGAACAAGGTTCACGGCAACCTGATGGTGGACCTGAAAGCCACCAATGCCAAGCTGGTGCGCCGTGCGGTGGCCCTGACCATGCGTGCGACCGGGTGTGATGAAGCACTCGCCCGAGACACCCTTCTGGCCTGCGACCACCACGTGAAGGTAGCCGTTGTGGCGATCACCTGCGGTATTGACGTTGCCACCGCGCGGTCACGGCTTGCCGCGAGCGCAGACAGCGTGCGCGGCGCACTGGACCTGGCGTGAGCGAGGCGCGCATCGCCGCGCCAAGCCCCTGGGCGTGGATACCCACGCTTTACTTTGCACAGGGCATCCCCTACGTGGTGGTGATGACCCTGTCGGTCATCCTGTACAAGAACATGGGCGTCAGCAACACCGACATTGCCCTGTACACCAGCTGGCTGTATCTGCCCTGGGTCATCAAACCACTGTGGTCACCGCTGATCGAACTGTTCAGCACCAAGCGGGTGTGGATTGTGGCGCTGCAGTTTGCAGTGGGCGCATCACTGGCCTGTGTGGCCCTGACCATTCCTGGCCCGGACTATTTCCGGATGACACTGGCGGTGTTCTGGCTCATGGCCTTTGCATCGGCGTCGCACGACATTGCGGCCGACGGCTTCTACCTGCTGGCCCTGCCCGAGCACAGCCAGGCTGCTTTTGTGGGCGTGCGCTCGACGTTTTACCGACTGGCCAACATCGGCGGACAAGGCGGTCTGGTCTATCTGGCCGGTGAGCTGCAGGAGCGCACGGGCAGCATGCAAACCGCATGGACGATTGTTTTCTGGGTGCTGACCGCACTGTTTGTGGCCATGGCGCTGTACCACTGGCTGGTGCTGCCCAGGCCCGCCGCAGACCTGCGCGGGTCCGGACATGCCAAAGTTCGCGATCTGGTCGGCGACTTCTTCGGTGTATTTGCCGAGTTTTTCAGGCGGCCCGGTATTCTGGTCGTGCTGGGATTTTTGTTGCTGTACCGTTTTCCGGAAGCCCAACTGCTCAAGCTGGCCACACCCTTCCTGCTGGACAAGACCGAACTGGGCGGGTTGGGGCTGAGTACCAAAGCGGTCGGCATTGCCTATGGCACGGTCGGCCTGACTGCGCTGACGCTGGGTGGCTTGCTGGGTGGGTGGGTGATTTCGCGCGTGGGATTGAAGCGCGCGTTGTGGCCGCTGATTCTGCTCATGCACGTGCCCAATGCGGTGTTTGTGCTGCTGGCCATGGCCCAGCCGCAAGACGTGGTGATCGTGAGCACGGCACTGGCCATCGAGCAGTTTGGTTATGGGCTGGGTTTTACCGCCTATCTGATGTACATGATTCTGGTGTCCGATGGACCGCACAAGACAGCGCATTACGCCATCTGCACCGGTTTCATGGCCCTGGGCATGATGCTGCCGGGCATGTGGAGTGGCTGGCTGCAGCAACAGCTGGGTTACCTGCCGTTTTTTGTGTGGGTACTGGTTGCAACGATACCCTCGTTTGCCATGGCTGCACTGATCACGGTCCCTGAAGGGTTTGGAAAGAAGATGGTGTCATGACCCCCTGGAGCAGACGACAGATTCTGGGCGCAGCAGGATCGGCAACGCTGGTTGCGGCCGGACTGCAAGCCTGTGCGGCGCCGACAAAAAGCCAGCCACCGTCCTTCCGGCTTGCCCCCGATCTGGACACGCTGGCGCCACCCGCTGTGCGTGAGTTCCGCGGTGCCTGGGTAGCCACCGTGGCCAACATCGACTGGCCCAGCCGCAAAGGCATGAGCACGGCGCAGCAGCAGGCTGAAATGCACGCCATCCTGGACCAGGCTGCTCTGCTCAAGCTCAACGCCATCATCCTGCAGGTCCGCACCAGCGCCGATGCGCTCTATGCCTCTGCGCTCGAACCCTGGAGCGAATACCTGTCGGGCACACAAGGCCAGGCGCCCCAGCCGTTTTACGACCCTCTGGCGTTGTGGATTGAAGAAGCCCATGCGCGGGGTCTCGAATTGCATGCCTGGTTCAACCCGTTTCGTGCGCGCCAGGGTCAGGCCACAGCTAAGGCAGCAGCGACCCACCTGAGCCGGGCCCAGCCGGCGTGGGTCAAGACCTATGGCGACCAGCTGTGGATTGACCCCGGTGAGCCTGCTGCGGCCGATCACACCCTCGCGGTTTTCATGGATGTGCTGCGCCGCTACAACGTGGACGGCATCCACATCGACGACTACTTCTACCCCTACCCAATAACCCAGGGTCAGGGCAGTGACTCCAAAATCGAGGTGGACTTCCCCGACCAGAGTAGCTGGCAGCGCTACGTGGACGGCGGCGGCAGGCTCGAGCGCAACGACTGGCGACGCAGCAATGTAGATGCGCTGGTCGAGCGCATCCACGCCAGCATCCGCCAGATCAAACCCTGGGTGCGCTTCGGGATCAGCCCCTTCGGGATTGGCCGCCCGGAGTTGCGCCCGCCCGGCATTCAGGGTTTCAGCCAGTACCACAAGCTGTACGCCGATGTGGAACGCTGGCTGCAGCAGGGCTGGCTGGACTACCTTGTGCCCCAGCTTTACTGGCGCATGGAACAGACCGCGCAGGCATTTGTGCCGCTGCTGGACTACTGGCACACCCAGAATACGCACAAGCGAAACATCTACGCCGGACTGTTTACCAGCAAGCTTGCCGCACCCGGCGCGGACACCAAAACGGCCTGGCCACCGGAAGAAATCAGCAACCAGATTGCTGCCGTGCGAATGAGGGCACCCGGCAGCGGTCATGTGCACTTCAGCATGGTGGCCCTGCTGCAAAACCGCCAGGGCCTAGCGGACACACTCAAGGCGCAAACCTATGATTCCTCAGCCCTGTTGCCCGCATCACCCTGGCTGGAAAGCGGAGCGCCCGACGCTCCAATGGCCAAACTGACAGCGCGACCGCTTGGCACATGGGAGCTGAGGTTGGCGACACCACAGACGGGCAAGGCGGTTGCGCGGTGGGCGGTTTGGTTGCGCTTTGGCGATCAATGGGAGTTTCAGGTCAGTGTGCAACCCGACATGACCCTTCGGGCCATGAAATCGCCATCGGATCAAACACCACTCACCGGCATGGTGGTTTCAGCGGTGGACCGGGTTGGCAACGAGTCTGCACGTATCGGTCTGGCGCCACTGGGCGGGAGCAAACCATGAATGGCGCGCCTCTGTTGGGCCTGGGGCTGGACGCCGGAGGCAGCCAGACCCGCTGGGCGCTGGTCGATGCACAGGGCCATCTGCTGGACCAAGGCCACGTCGCGGGCATGAGCGGCTTGCAACTGCAGTCCGAAACGGGGCGTGCCAATCTGCGCACCACGCTGCAAGCGCTTGCCCATGCCATCCGCGAACCCGTGCAGGGCCAACCCCTTGCGCTGTTTGGCGGCTTTACTGGCCTGACGACTGCCCAGGACAACGCCGCCATGCTCGCCATGTTGCAGGAAGTTTTGCCCCTGAGCGTTGGCCACGCCACATTGACCCACGACATGGAGATTGCGTACCGCAGCGCATTCCAACCCGCAGCGGGCTACCTGGTTTATGCAGGAACCGGCACGATGGCGGCCTTCATGGACAGGCAGGGTCAGTTTCATCGCGCCGGTGGACGCGGCGGACTGCTGGGCGACGAGGGTGGCGGCTACTGGATTGCGCGGGAAGCGCTGACATGGGTCTGGCGCCAGGAAGACCGCACGCCCGGCGCGTGGAAGCAGTCGCACATGGCACAACGGCTGTTCAATGCCTTGGGGGGCAGCGACTGGAGCATCACCCGCGCAGCTGTCTATGGCGGCGACCGTGGCGCAATAGGCCGGCTGGCACTGCAGGTGGCCGCATCGGCAGACGACGACCCCGTGGCCCATACCCTGCTTCTGCGGGCCGGTGCTGCGTTGGCGGAGCTGGCGCAACACCTGCTGCACCGCTTTGGCCCACGCCCGGTCACTGCAGCAGGGCGCGCCCTGCTGCTGAGCCCCCTGCTGGAGCAGGCCCTGCGCGGCGGCTTGCCCGATGGCACCGAACTGTGCGTCACCCCGGATCTGGCAGCCCATGTCGTTGCAGCGCGTTTGGCCATTTTCAATGACAAAATAGGCTTTTAGCCCGCATATTCATTGAATATACAGCTATTCTTTTTATAGTATTTATCTACAGCAACCTCGTATTGCAGTCACAACCAGCAGCCTCTCCCGGAAAGCCACGCCCATGCTGATTCAACGTATTACCGTCGGTGACATCACATTGCCACTCAAGGTGCCTTTCAAGACCGCCCTGCGCACCGTGACCCATGTGAATGACCTGGTCCTGATCATCGAAACCGATACAGGCCTTCGGGGCTATGGCGAAGCACCCGCCACCGCTGTCATCACCGGAGACCTGCTGGGTTCCATGCGCGCCGCGCTGGCCCTGATTGCACCGCGCCTGATTGGCAGCGACCTGCTGGATTTCAACGCGCTACTGGCCACGGTGCACCAGTCAGTCGTGCACCACAATAGCCTCAAAGCCGCGCTGGAAATTGCGCTGTATGACCTGCGCGCCCAGCAGTTTGGCGTGCCGCTGTACCAGCTGCTGGGTGGTGGCACACCGCGCATCAGAACCGACGTGACCATCAGCGTGAACGACAGCGCCACCATGGTGCAGGACTGCCTGCGCGCCGTCTCTGATGGGTTTGACGCCCTCAAGGTCAAGGTCGGTGGGCTCACCTGGCAGGAGGATGTGGACAGCACACTGGCCATCCACCGCGCGGTCGGCCCCCATGTGTCCCTGCGGCTGGACGCCAACCAGGGCTGGACGCCCAAGCAGGCCGTGCAGGTCATCCGGGCACTGGAGGAAGCCGGCGTGGTGCTGGAATTCGTTGAGCAACCGGTCAAAGCGGGTGATGTGGCCGGGCTGAAATTCGTCACCGACCACACACTCACGCCCATCCTGGCCGACGAAGCCGTGTTTTCAGTAGCGGATGCGCTGCACATCCTGAGCACGCACAGTGCCGACATCATCAATATCAAATTGATGAAAACGGGCGGTATCAGCCAGGCCATCGCGGTGGCAAACCTCACGCGCCAACACCACCGCACCTGCATGGTGGGCTGCATGCTGGAGAGCGGCATCAGTGTGACCGCCGCGGCGCACTTTGCCGTGGCCCACGCCGATGTGGTCACCCTGGTGGACCTGGACGGCCCGCAGCTCTGCCAGGGCAGCGCCATCACGGGCGGGCTCAGCATGGACGGCCCCTGGATCAGTTTGAGCGATGCGCCGGGGCTGGGCATCACGGCCGTGCACGGGTTGACCGATGTCCAGCAGTACTGAGGCTCGGGCATGTACGCACTGCGACTCCTGCTGCTGGCCAGCATGACCCTTTTCACCGTGCCCAACATCCGAGCCGCCAGCCCCGCCGATTCCGGTCTGTCCGGCAGGCTGCAAGCCATAGTTTCGGACAGCGTTCGGCCTTTGAGCAGCCTGTCCGCGCTGGTAATCCGTGACGGACAGATCATCTTTGAAAGCCATCACGGGCAGCGCGTGCTGTCTCTGGACAGTGCGGGCACGGGTGAGCCAGCGGACCACGCGACGCTGTACCGCATGGCGTCCATTTCCAAGCTGGTGGTCGCCATCGGTGCCCTGCGGCTGGTGGATGCCGGACAGCTGGATCTGGACACAGACATCGGGAAGTACCTGGGGTATGCGGTGCGCAACCCGCACTTTGCACACGTGCCCATCACCACCCGCATGCTGCTCACCCATACGTCGTCACTGCGGGACGAAGGCGGATACGTCTTTCCACTGGACGAACCTCTCAAGGACATTTTGCAGTCCAAGGCGGGAGCCACGACGCCCGGCGCAACGTGGGCCGCGGCTGATGCCAAGTCAGACCGCACGCCGGGACGCTACTTCACCTACTGCAACCTCAATTTCGGCGTGCTGGGTACCGTGATCGAGGCCATCACACGCAAGCGCTTTGACCTCTACATGCAGCAGGAGGTGCTGCAGCCGATGGGGATCCCGGGTGGTTTCACGCCCGAGACACTGACCCCCGCCGACATAGCCCATGTCGCCGTGTTGTACCGCAAGGGCAGCAACGACGTGTGGAACCCCAAGGGCCCCTGGGTTCCCCAGGTCGACGACTACCAGGGCAAAACACCCAGCCCCCGTGCCGGACTGGATGGCTATGTGCCGGGTACCAACGCGACGGGCTTTGGTGCGCAAGGCGGACTGCGCACCAGCGTTGCGGGCCTGGGCCGGGTCATGCAAATGCTCATGAACCAGGGCACGCTGAATGGCGTTCGCATCCTCAGCCCGCAAGCCGTGGCAGCCATGCTGCAGCCACAATGGACCAAGAACCCGGATCAGGACAACGGCGACACCCTGAACGGCTCTCTGTACGCCTGGGGGCTGGGCATGCAGCGGTTTATGGACCGAAGCGGCCCATCAACTGGCGACCGCTTTCTGGAGCGCGGCGGACTCACAGGCGCCGGGCACATGGGTTTTGCCTACGGACTGGAATCGGGCTTCATCTTCGACCCGCTGACCCGCAACGGTGTGGTCTACGCGATCGGTGGGGTCAGCGCCAACCCCGATCAGAACCGGGGCCGCTACTCAGCCTATTCGATCTGGCAGGAGCGTGTGCTGGATGCGCTGTGGCGCACCATTGAGCAATACCCCTGATTGATCAGTCCGCGTATCAGGCCCCATGTTTGGTGAAGTCGCCTCGATGTACACTGTAAATAATTACATGCAAAATTCTCCATGAGTGCTCGCAGCAAAATCAGTAAACGCCCAATTGGAATCGACCTGTTCGCCGGTGCAGGAGGAATGTCACTGGGTTTCGAGCAAGCAGGATTTGACATTGCCGCCGCAGTTGAAATTGATCCTATTCATTGCTCCACACACGAATTCAATTTCCCAAACTCAAAAGCCATTTGTGCGTCTGTTGTCGACATGACTGGAGCCGAAATTCGACGCCAGGCCGCTCTGTGCGATGTCGATATTGACGTAGTTTTCGGGGGCGCACCGTGCCAAGGTTTTTCGATGATGGGAAAGCGGGCGCTGGACGATCAGCGAAATCAACTGGTTTTTCACTACGTGCGCCTGGTTGCTGAATTGCGGCCCAAGTTTTGCGTGTTTGAAAACGTCAAGGGCCTCACTCTGGGCAAGCACGCGCAGTTTTTGGACGAACTGATTCTTGCATTGGGCGAGGCTGGCTACAAAGTGCTGTTGCCATACCGCGTGTTAAATGCCTCAGATTTCGGCGTTCCACAAGATCGGCGGCGCCTGTTCCTCATTGGAGCGCGCGCAGACCAAACTATGCCGACCTATCCCAATCCGGTAGCGCATAAAACGACGGTTTGGGATGCCATTGGAGATTTGCCGGATGCCGATACGTTTGACGAACTGTTGGAGTCCGATTTCGTTCCAACTACCTGGACCAGCGAATCTGGCTATGCCCGTCGCATGCGCGGACTTGTTAGCGATCCATCGGATTTTGGCTACCGCCGAAATTTTGATGCTCACATATTAACCGCCAGCCTGCGAACTGAACACACATCCCTGTCGCAGCGCCGTTTTCTTGCTACCGAAAGAGGCGAAACTGAGCCTGTCAGCAGATTCAAGAAACTGCATCCCAATGGCGTTTGCAACACATTGCGTGCGGGAACAGACAGTGCGCGTGGCGCATTCACATCCCCCCGCCCAATACACCCGTTTTTGCCGCGTGTGATCACGGTTCGCGAAGCGGCCAGGCTCCACTCATATCCAGACTGGTTCCGTTTTCACACCACCAAGTGGCACGGGTTCCGCCAAATCGGCAATAGTGTCCCGCCCTTGCTAGGACGAGCAGTTGCGTCGGAAATCATGATCGCTTTGGGTCTTACCCAAACGAAACCACAACTGGTGTTGCAAACAGGATCTGTGCAGTTGCTTACATTTCAGATGTGGCACGCATCACAACACTTTGGCGTTGCAAAAAACGTAATCGCGCAGCGAACCCGAAAGCAATTCATTGATGAAAAAACTAAAACTATCGAAGAAGCCTGTGTCTGATGCGTCTCAAAGAAAACCTGCACCGGTTGAATCAAAGGGGCAAAACAGATATTCAGCGATCATCGCGAGGGTATTCGACGACCACTACGGCAATGATGGTGACTCATTCGAATTCACACGGGAAGAGCTTGAACAAATTGCAATCCAACTTGAAATCAAACTCCCAAAGAATATTGGTGACTTGATTTATTCATTTCGTTACCGGAATGACCTCCCAGCGAGCATTCTGAAAACAGCCAAAAACGGACTGGAGTGGATCATAGAAGGAGCAGGCCGTGCCAAATATCGGTTCCGTTTGGTCAAACTCAACCGCATCGTGCCACGAGAGGAGCTTTTGACCATCAAGGTACCCGACGCAACGCCCGAAATCATCGCCGCCTATGCGCTTGGCGACGAACAGGCGCTATTGGCAAAGGTTCGCTACAACCGGTTGATTGACGTATTCCTGGGCATCACTACGTACTCACTGCAAAACCACTTGCGCACGACGGTAAAGAACGTTGGGCAAATCGAAATTGACGAAATCTATGTGGGTATCGACCGCCATGGTCGTCAGTTTGTTGTACCTGTTCAAGCCAAAGGTGGCTCCGATAAACATGGGGTCGTTCAGACCCAACAAGACATGGCATTTTGCAATCAAGCATTCAAGAATCTGGTGTGCCGCCCTGTGTCAGCACAGTTCATGTCGGAAGAACGCATCGCCCTGTTTGAACTGACTGTTGTCGATGATGCGATAAAGGTAGTGGATGAAAAGCACTACCAATTGGTCGCGTCGAAAGCCATTACTACTGAAGATTTGCAAGCGTATGGTGATCGCGGTGGTTAGTCCGCATCCGCAACAACTGATACCAAAAGTGAAAGGCGCTACTCAGCGCCAAAGTAACAGGGTTGAAATAGCCCTCAAGGCCGGCGACTGATCCGCGCGCCCAGGGCGAGCAGTTTTTCTTCCACACGCTCGTAGCCGCGTTCGATCATGTTGGCGTTTTGCACGGTGCTCTTGCCCGTGGCGCACAGCGCAGCGCCGAGCAAAGCCATACCCGCCCGGATGTCGGGCGACACCATGGTGGTACCCCGCAGGCGCGACTTGCCGCTGATCACCACCCGGTGCGGGTCGCACACCACGGCGTTGGCGCCCATGGCAATCAGACGGTCCACAAAGTACAGGCGCGATTCGAACATCTTCTCGAAAAACAGCACATTGCCTTCCACCTGCGTGGCCAGCGTGATCATGCAGCTCATCTGGTCGGTGGCAAATTGCGGCCAGGGTCCATCACCAATCACCGGCATGGAGCCGTCGTAGTCGCGCAGGACGCGCAACTCCTGGGCGGCGGGCAGGTAAATATGGTCCTTGTACAGCTCGATCTTCACGCCCAACGCGGCAAACACGCGCTTGCACATCCAGTAGGAATGCAGGTCCGTGCCTTCCACCCGTATTTCACCCCCGGTGGCAGCGGCCAGCGCCAGATACGACGCTGCTTCAATGTGGTCATGGCACACCGAGTGGGTGGTGCCACTGAGCGAATCCACCCCTTCGATCGTGAGCTGGTTGGTGCCAATGCCACTGATTTTGGCGCCCATGGCATTGAGCATGTTGGCCAGATCCTGCACATGCGGCTCGCAGGCAGCATTGCGGATGATGGTGTGGCCCTGGCTCACCACGGCAGCCATCAAGATGTGCTCGGTACCGGTGACCGATGGTTCATCGAAAAACAGGTCAGAACCCTGCAGACCGTTGGGCACAGCGAAGTCATAGCTGTCGCCCAGCTCAACGGTGGCGCCCAGCTTTTGCAGGCCATAAAAATGCGTGTCCAGACGGCGGCGGCCAATCACATCACCACCTGGAGGGAACAGTTTGGCCTTGCCCGTGCGGTGCAGGATGGGCGCCACGCACAGAATCGAGGTGCGCACCTTGTTGCACAGCTCGCGACTGATCTCGCTGGTGTTCACGCTGGCCACATGCACGCTGATGCGCTCGCCGCTACGCTCCACTTTGCCGCCCAGCGCCACAATCACATCCAGCATGTGCCGCACGTCGATGATGTCGGGCACGTTGTCCAGCACCACCTCCTGGTCGGTCAGGATGCAGGCCGCAATCATGGGCAATATGGCGTTTTTGTTGCCGGAGGCGCGCACAGTACCGCGCAGCGGTACCCCGCCTTCAATTTCAAATGTGGACATGGCTAGAGATGCGTATGGAGAGGGGTGGTGCGGTCGCAATGACCGAATGAGAATTCCCTGATTTTGCCACGGGCACGGCGCGCAGGGCCTTGGGGGCAAGCCGTTCCCGTACACTGTTTCATCGCAGCAACCTACCCAACGGATACGCAATGACCTCTGCATCCCTGACCCTGAGCCGCCGCGCCATCAACATCGCCCTGAGCATCATGCTGGGCAGCACCGCCTGCATGAGCCCGGTACTGGCGGCAACCCCCAAGGACACCCTGGTGCTGGCCTTTGCATTTGATGACATCATCACCATGGACCCGGCCGAGGCCTTTGAAATTTCGACCGGTGAGGTGATGGGCAATGCTTACGACCGGCTGATCCGTTTTGACGTCAGCGACCCATCGAGGCTGTATGGAGATATCGCCAAGTCCTGGACCGTGTCGCCAGACGGGAAAACCTTCACCTTCGAGATCAAACCCGGCCTCAAGTTTGCGTCCGGCAATGCTTTGACGGCCGATGACGTGGCGTTTTCGCTGCAACGCGCCGTGCTGCTGGACAAGACACCGGCCTTTATCCTGACCCAGTTTGGCCTGAACAAGGCCAACGTGCGTGATGTGGTGAAGGCCACCGGTCCCCTCACCGTAACCCTGGAAACCGACAAGGCCTACGCCACCACCTTTGTGCTCAACTGCCTGACGGCCAATGTGGCCAGCGTGGTGGACAAGAAACTGCTGCTATCCAAAGAACAAGGCGGCGATATGGGCTATGCCTGGCTCAAGACCAACTACGCAGGTTCCGGCCCCCTGAAGATTCGCGAGTGGCGCGCCAACGAAATCCTCACGCTGGAACGCAATGACCAGTACCACGGCGACAAGTCCAAACTGGTTCGTGTGATCTACCGCCATGTCAAGGAGGCCGCCACCCAGCGACTGCTTCTGGAAAAAGGCGACATTGACATCGCCCGCAACCTGTCGCCGCAGGACCTGACCGCGCTGGCCAGCAACACCGCCATCAAGACCACATCCACCCCCAAGGGCACGCTGTTTTACTTCAGCATGAACATGAAGAACCCGAATCTGGCCAAACCGGAGGTGCGCGAAGCCATCAAATACCTGGTGGACTACGCCGCGATTGGCGACACGCTGATGAAAAACATCGGCGTGGTGCACCAGAATTTTCTGCCCATTGGCTTGCTGGGCGCCAGCACGGTCAACCCCTACAAGCTGGACGTGGACAAGGCCAAGAGCCTGCTGGCCAAGGCGGGTCTGCCCAACGGTTTCAAGCTCACCATGGATGTGCGCACCGTGCAACCGGTGCAAGGCATTGCCGAGGCCGTGCAACAAACAGCCAAGCGCGCGGGCATCGAGATTGAAATCCTGCCCGGCGACGGCAAACAGACGCTCACCAAATACCGTGCCCGCACCCATGACATGTACATCGGGCAGTGGGGTGCCGACTACTGGGACCCGCACACCAATGCCGACACCTTTGTGCGCAACCCCGACAACGCGGACGATGCCAAGTCCAAGCCGCTGACCTGGCGCAATGCCTGGGCCATTCCCGAACTCACCAAAAAGGCCGATGCCGCCGTGCTGGAGCGAGACCCGGCCAAACGCCGCGCCCTGTACGACGCCCTGCAAGCCGAATTCCGCAAGACCAGCCCCTTTGTCGTGCTGTTCCAGCAGATCGAGGTGGCGGCCTACCGCAGCAACGTGGACGGCCTGAAGTTAGGCCCCACGTCGGATTCCACCTACCTGTTTGGCGTATCCAAGCGTTAAGCCCTGCGAAGGCGCATGCTGTCGTTCCTCAAAGCCACCGGCCGCTTCGTGCTGGTCTTGACCCTCACCTACCTGGGCTTGCTGGCGGTCACCTTCTTCATCGGCCGCGTGATTCCCGTAGACCCGGTGCTGGCGATTGTGGGTGACCGCGCACCCGAACATGTGGTGGCCCGAGTGCGCGAGGAACTGGGTCTGAACAAGCCCCTCTACGAGCAATTCGCCATTTACATCCAGAAGGTCGCACACGGCGACTTTGGCACCTCGGTGCTCACCGCCAACCCGGTACTGCACGACATCGCGCGCACGTTTCCAGCCACGCTAGAGCTGGCCACACTGGGCATTCTGATTGGCGTGACCATCGGCGTACCGCTGGGTGTTTGGGCGGCCGTGCGGCGTGGCGGAGTGGTGGACCAGGTGGTGCGCGTCATGGGGTTGATTGGCTATTCGGTCCCCATCTTCTGGCTGGGGCTGATGGCGCTGGTGCTGTTTTACGCGCGCCTGGGCTGGGTCAGCGGCCCGGGCCGCATTGATGTGGTCTACCAGTACACACTGCAGCCGGTGACCGGCCTTTTGCTGGTGGACGCGGCACTGGGCGGTGAGTGGGAGGCGTTTCGCAACGCGCTGTCGCACCTGATCCTGCCGGCGTCGCTCCTGGGTTACTTTTCACTGGCCTACATCAGCCGCATGACGCGCTCGTTCATGCTCAACGAGTTGTCGCAGGAATACGTGGTGGCGGCGCGCGCCAAGGGATTGTCGGAGACCCGCATCATCTGGCGCCATGCGCTGCGCAATGCCATGGTGCCGCTGGTCACGGTCATTGCCCTGTCGTATGCCGGCCTGCTGGAGGGGTCGGTGCTGACCGAGACGGTGTTTGCCTGGCCGGGACTGGGCCTGTACCTCACCAACTCCCTGCAAAACGCCGACATGAATGCGGTGCTTGGCGCCACCATTGTGGTCGGCACAGTCTTCATCGGGCTCAACCTGGTGTCGGATCTGTTGTACCAGTTGCTCGACCCGAGGACGCGCACGCGATGACCCAGCAGAGCCTTCACGCCTGGCTGATGTCCGAGCGCCCGCAGTCGCGCCGGCAGGCTTCCTGGGGTCGCGCCTATGTCGCCTGGCGGGGTTTCGCCCGCAACCGGCTGGCGCTGCTGGGGCTGGCTATTGTGGTTGCGCTGGTGCTGGTGGCCATTTTCGCGGACGTGCTGGCACCCTACTCCCCTTACACCGGTGACCTGCGCACAACCCGCCTGCTTGCGCCTTCGAGTGCGCACTGGTTTGGCACGGACGACCAGGGGCGCGATATTTTCTCCCGTGTGCTGGTGGGCTCACGCATCACCCTCACGGTGGTCATTCTGGTGGCCGTGCTGGCTGCGCCCATTGGCCTGCTGGTGGGCACGGTGGCTGGCTATGCCGGTGGCTGGGTGGATGCGGTGCTGATGCGTGTCACTGATGTGTTTCTGGCTTTCCCCCGCCTCATTCTGGCGCTGGCTTTTGTAGCTGCGTTAGGGCCGGGCATCACCAACGCTGCACTGGCCATCGCCATTACCTCCTGGCCGCCGTACGCCCGCATTGCCCGCGCCGAAACGCTGCAGATCCGCAACAGCGACTACATCGCCGCGGTCCAGCTGATTGGCGCCTCACCCTGGCGCATCGTGCTGCGCCATATCATTCCGCTGTGTGTGTCGTCGGTGATTGTGCGGGTCACGCTGGACATGGCGGGCATCATTCTGACGGCGGCCGGCTTGGGCTTTCTGGGCCTGGGTGCCCAGCCCCCGACGCCCGAATGGGGCGCCCTCATTGCCAACGGCCGCATGTATGTGCTGGACCAATGGTGGGTGGCCGCCGCGCCGGGCGCTGCCATCTTCATCGTCAGCCTGGCCTTTAACCTGCTGGGCGATGGCCTGCGCGATGCGCTGGACCCCAAGTCGATGAAATGACAACTGTTCTGCAGCCTACATCGCCTTCGCGCGACCCCATCCTGGTTGTGGAAGACCTGCATGTGGCCTACCCCAACCGCGACGGTTTGCTGGTCGATGTGGTGCGCGGCGTGTCGTTCACGCTCGGGCGCGAGCGCCTGGGTCTGGTGGGTGAGTCGGGCTCCGGCAAGTCACAAACCGGGCGTGCCATTTTGGGCCTGACGGCGCCGGGTGGAGTCGTGACCGCCAAGCGGATGGAATTTCGTGGCATCGACCTGCTCCACTGCTCTGCCGCACAGCGGCGGCAAATGCGCGGCGGCCGTATCGCGATGGTGCTGCAGGACCCCAAATATTCGCTCAACCCGGTGATGACCATCGGCGCTCAGGTAGTGGAGTCGCTGCGTGCTCACAGCAAGTTGTCGAAAGGCGAAGCGCGCGTGCGCGCTCTGGCTGCCCTGCGCGCGGTGCAGATTGAGGACGCCGAGCGTGTGTTCTCGCTCTACCCGCATGAGGTGTCCGGCGGCATGGGCCAACGCGCCATGATTGCCATGATGCTGATCGCCAACCCGGAGTTGCTGATTGCTGACGAGCCCACCTCCGCACTGGACGTCACCGTGCAACTGGAGGTGCTGGCCCTGCTGGACACGCTGGTCGCGCAAAGCGGCATGGGGCTGATTTTTGTGTCACACGATTTGCGCCTGGTTTCCAGTTTTTGCGACAGGGTGCTGGTGATGTATGCGGGCAAAATCGTCGAAGAAATTGCCGCCACCGATCTGGCGAATGCCAAACACCCCTACACGCGCGGCCTTCTGGGTTGCCTGCCCCAACTCGGGCAAAGCCGCCACCCGTTGCCCGTGCTGGACCGCCAGGCGGAGTGGTCATTGTGATCAACGCACAACAAGGCGCTGGGGTGGCAGAGCGCTCTGCTCCGTGTCCCCCGCCCGCTGTGCGGGCTCCTCCTTTACCTACGCAGAACACTCCGCCACCCCAGCGCCTAGGGCTCGAGGTGCGTGGATTGCGCGTGGTTTACAACGACTTTGTGGCCATAGCCGACACCAGCTTCCGGGTCGAACCCGGTGCCAGCTTTGGCATTGTGGGCGAATCCGGATCGGGCAAATCCACGGTGCTGCGTGCCATCTGTGGCCTGGCACCCCTGAGCACGGGCAGTGTCAAACTGGTGGCATCTGAATCCAGTGCCGACGTGCTACCCAGCCCCGGCAGCAAGCCCTTTCGCCGCGTCGTGCAAATGGTGTTTCAGGACCCCTATGGGTCCCTGCATCCGCGCCAGACGGTGGACCGCATCCTGAGCGAGCCGCTGGCGATTCATGGCATCCCGGACGAACAAACCCGTATCGAGAAGGCACTGGACGATGTGGGCCTGGGCGGCGGTTTTCGGTTTCGCTACCCGCATCAGCTCTCCGGCGGGCAGCGCCAGCGCGTCGCACTGGCACGCGCCCTCATTCTGGAGCCACAGATACTGCTGCTGGATGAGCCCACCTCGGCACTCGACGCATCGGTGCAGGCCGAAGTGCTGAACCTGCTGGAAGAGCTGCGCACCCGTCTGGGGCTGACATTCATCATGGTCAGCCACGATTTGGCGGTGGTGACCCATTTGTGCGACCAAATTCTGGTGATGCAGCGCGGTCAGACCATCGAGCGTGTGTCGGCAGCCAATCTGGCCGCGCGCCACGTGCAGGAGGAATACACGCGCAGACTGATGCAGGCGTCGAGCGGGTTTGTGCGAGTGGGCTCGTGAACAAGCTTGTTTTTGACTGCAAAAGGTAGAGTAGAGATGTGGCGCGGTAGATTCCCGTCACGAAGCAGTTTCTGTTGGCCGCCTCGTAGCTACGATTCGGTGCCTTTAAGGGCCTATGGCAAGAATTCCCGTTTCCACATCCCCCTCATCGAACCGGACATGCAGATTTCCCGCATCCGGCTCTCGGACGAGACCTCACGCCTTCGCCCACGCCTGCTCACGCCCCCTCGCGCTCAGACGTACGAGCCCAAAGTGGCCGTACAGGTGCGAGAGTAGATAGGTCCCGCCCTTTCTGTTTCTGAGCTTGTATTTGAAGCGTAACCACCGACGCAACCGCGGTGCGGTGTAGTTGTCTAGCGCCCTATACGCAGCGCTGTCCGAACCTACATTGAAGTAGTTCGCCCAGCCGCGTAGGGAGCGGTTCAACTTGCCCACCAGCTCCGTGGTTTCTTGCCAACTTGCTTTGATGTCGGTCAGCGCATGGACTTTCTCGACCATGCGCTTGATACTCTTCTTGGACGGACGCATGCTAATGTAAGCACGGCCCGACTTTGCCGAGTACAACCGCCCAAACGTGTATCCCAAGAAATCGAATTGGCCTTGCGGCACCTTACATATTCGTGTCTTCTCCTCGTTGACTGTGAGCTTCAGCTTTCCCATGATCCCGCGCAGTTTCTGCAAGGCCTCTTCGGCCATGCCTCCTCTGCACAGAATCACAAGGTCGTCTGCATAGGTCACGAGTTTGCCCAAGGTTTTATCCAGTCCAAGCTTCTTCCATGCCAACACAAACCGGCGCATGTAAACATTGGCCAATAGTGGTGAGATAGGTGAGCCCTGCGGGATACCTCGCCCGTTATCCTTGGCTTGGGTGGTTCGTGTCGCATGGCCCCGGCGGTCCGTCTCTTCTGCAGCACACTCCATCCACATCTTGATCAGATGCAGTACACGCTTGTCCACAATGCGCCGCGCAAGCGACAACATGAGTTCCGCATGCGGAATGCTCCCGAAGTAGTCCGCCAGGTCCGCGTCCACGACGTCCCTGCGGCCAAAAATCAGCGTCTCCTGGACTTGCTTTACAGCCTGCTGGGCATTGCGCCCAGCACGATAGGCGTATTGCTCGTCCGGTAAATCCGCTTCAAAGATGGGTTCCAGTACCAGCATTGCTGCTGTCATGCATACCCTGTCCCTGAGAGTCGAGATGCCCAGCGGCCTGAGTTTGCCGTTGGCTTTGGGAATAAACACGCGTCTGATCGGTTCCGGTTGGTATTTCTCCGTCTTGAGTGCAAGCGCCAGTTCGCCAAGCCACCTCAACACGCCGTACTTCTCGACATCCTCAAAGTCCTGCCCATCCACGCCCGGTGCGCCCTTGTTGGCGCGGCACTGGTTCCATGCATGAAACAGAATGTCAGATCGGTATATCTTGTCGTACAGCGCATAGAAGCGATACCCAGCTTCCGACTTCGCTTTCGCGTGTAACGCCATCTGCAGTTTCTGAACAGTATCCGGAGTTGATAGGTTGCCCAATCTCCTGTCCCTTTCCACTTGTTGCGTCTGTCTTGAACCAAGGCCCCTTCCCTCCACTGGAGTTACCCAGCTTCATCGGTACTACGGGCCTATCCGTCACCCCAAGATGCCCGCCCTGTCCGTCACCGGCGTGCGGTTGGTCGTCCCCGACCACACCATGGGGCTTCCCGTGTTGCGCGCGCTTTCCTTGTGTACATGCTGCCGCCACTACCCCGGCGCAGCGACTGTGTTCGTATTTGGCTCAATCCCACAGTCGTATCAATCTTCCCCGATAGCGTGGTCGGGTCGACCTGCGCACCGTCCTTTTCGAGGTTTGCTCGGCGTTCACTCGCGTTGCGGCCTGCACACTCGCGCCGTCACCAATTCGTGACGCTCTTTACCCGAAGGCTTCAGCCATATTGTTACCTCCATGACCGCTCCGGTTGCTACCGGCTGGAGCCTTGGCCGGGTGGGACTTGCACCCACAGGAAAGCGCCGCCTTTGCACGGCGCACACGCATAGCGGTCAGTCGCTAGGTCCGATATCTATTGTGTGTTGCCCGCCTTGACATGCCAAGAAATTCATCGGACAAGAGAAGATTCCAAAAGGTTAGAACTGCACACGAGCATTCGTCATTTATCGTCTCGGCATGATTTTGCATACGCTTGACTGTAGGGCAGGTAAAAGCATCTCCCTAATCCCTCTATAACCGCTAGATTCTTTTCATTCTCAGGGTGCGAGGCGGTTGCTTTACGCAGACTTGCAAGGCGGACTTCGAAAGCCGGTCTGTCCTGCTGCAGAAAGGCGACTGTGGCATAGACGTAGTCGGCCCAATGGAATTTAGGGTGCTGATCTGCTTCTAGTGGATTCAACGATGCAGTAGCCTGTTCAATGGCTTTAGTTGAATTTCCCATCGTTGCATACATTTGGGCTAAGTGCCAACGAAGCGCGCGTACACGTGAAGCTTCGGCGGCTAAGTATCTCTCAATAAGGATCGCAGCCTCGTTTACACAGCCGGCATGCTGAAGCGCACGCCAACCCTTTGATGGGTCTTGATCGAAAGAATCAAATGGTATTCGCATGTCCGATTGGGTGCGTTGCCTCAACGCTTCGTCACATTCGGCAGCTTGAACTGGGGCTTGCAGAGCAAGGAAAGCCAAAATACCGCAAACCAACTGTGGTCGCATACAAAAACTCCTACGCATAACGAACTGATTCGTCAAAGTCTATTCGATAGCGCAGTTGGTTCGAACGTCCGCTTCCGCCCCTATGCGGGTCCTCGTTTCACTCCGTGAGCGACTTTCAATCTCTTTCATCCCACCCAACACCAGTTTGCCTGCCGCCCTTAGGCGCCCGAAGTGCGGCGATGAAAGCGGGCAGTTTGATTGGCAGATCCAACTACTATCAAATTTATAGCAATCCATGTAATATCTGCCAGGGCTATTGGCCAGTTTGGCTTATGGCTTCGCTGCGGCAGCTCTCAATCAGCTTCCACGCACGCACCGGCTGACTTTGAATCCATGCCTGGATTCGACCGTTACGATTGCGCACTTGGGCGTCCTTGATCGAAAACTCCACCACCTCAACCTGCCTGGAACCTCCCATGAAACCTGTAGTCGCTCTCGCTGTTTTGTCCCTGGGCTCCCTTCTTTCTGGATGCGGAGTCAATGGATGGATGGCCAACCACGAGCAGTCCTGCAAGAAGTACCCGCCTTCGGATGAGCGGGTCGCATGTGAGCAACGCTTCAAGGAAACGCTTGCTGCCTCAGACAAGCAGCGCGCCGCAGATCGCGAGAAGGCTTTGCTCGAATCACAACCCGATGGCAGCACAGAACCCAGGAATGGGCTTTGTTTCAAGCGCCAGTCGACTGGCGAGATGGTGTGCCCCAACTGAGATCCAATAGTCCACGATTGCCCACGGTCGGTGTGGCGCTGAGGCTGGTTTACGGGCAGTTGCGCGGGCGATGCAATGGCTCACATGCGACAGATGGATATTTGCTGTTCGGTAGCGCACAGAGGCACTCCACGGCCGGGAGTAAGGTCAACCAGACAATACCCCAACGGGATTCACCACAGCGATTCACCAATTCCTTCCACCGGGAACCAACATGATCTACAAGTTCAAGTCGCAAGCGGATGCCGATGTCATCATGCTTGAGCCCAATGGCGATCAAATGCTCACCATCATCGGCAGGCAACCATCCGCACAGGGTGTCATCACAGTCGCGCAGATACCTGAAGCTATCGCGGCGCTGCAGGCTTCCATCATTGCGCACGAGGCAGCGGACTCTCGCGAGGCTAAAAATCGCGCGACGAAATTGCCCATCACCGACGACGGCATACGGTTGCGCGCCCGCGCTGGCCCGTTCATTGCGTTGCTGCACAGCAGCGGATTGGCCGGCAAGGATGTGGTGTGGGGGGTGTGAATGCCCACCGATCTTTTCCTCTTCAGCGCTGCGAACTCGGTCGCTGCATGGTCACCTGTTGATGACAGGGTGATGGGCGGCAGTTCGACAAGCTGCCTTCGCTACGACCCGATCGGTCATGCCGTTTTTGAAGGCACCGTCCGGCCAGACAACAACGGTGGCTTTGCCTCGGTACGTACCCATGCATGCGACTTGGGCGTGCAAGGTACCAGTGCCTATGTGCTGAAGGTCAACAGCGACGGCAAGCGTTACAAATTCAATCTGCGAATGGACGACAGCCTTGACGGCGTGACGTACCAGGCAGCCTTTGTGACACCGGCGGGTGTTTGGAATTCTCTGCATTTGCCAGTGTCACAGTTCACCGCAACATGGCGTGGCCGCTCTGTGGCAGCGGCGCCCTGTCTGGATCCTGCAAAGGTTCGTCAGGCTGGATTCATGATTTCTGACGGGCAAATGGGAGAGTTTTCTCTGATGGTGCAGGCCATCGCAAGCGCATAACGAAGTCACCGCTGACCCAGTTCTCGGGCGTTGTCATCGGATACAGGCTGAACTGCGTTGTGTCCTGTATGAACACACCTTTAGACGCATTCTTGACCATTGCCCAGGGCACCAACAACCCTTCGGGTCTTCTGGTTGATTTTCCATATCAGAACATAGTGCATCCGACACGTCGCGACATAACGATGAAGCGTGTCGTTGAACTGGCCAGACGCGATGCCACGCACTTTGGCATGCGGATCGACTCCCTGGAGTCTGCGCAGCGAGTCTTGCAGGCAGCCAGTGATTACAGTGAGTGGAACGCCCGTTCCTATCAGCCTGCATTGGAATTGGTCGCCTCGGCTTTGGCAGCCAAACAATGCGAGGCACTGCAACGTTCACTTGGCAAGAATACGTCGGCGTCCGCCATGCGGGCAAACAGGGTGCTAAGAAACACCAGGAACGACAAGAAGCCACTCACGCAATTGCGCAAGCCCGCCAGTGTCAACGTGCACGCTGTGATACCAGCCACAGCCCGCCAAACGTCAGCGCCCCATTGAGCAGCAGCAGCTCCAGCCCGATCTGATACGGGCCAAACAGCCGCTGCTGGTTGGCGTCCACCACATAGCACAGGGCGGGTGCCGCAATGCACACCCATGGCACCCAGTTGCCACGCACCTGGCGTGTGGTCAGCATGCCAAAGGCAAACAGCCCCAAAAGCGGACCATAGGTGTACGCGGCCAGCTTCAGAATCAGCCCGATCATGCTGGGGTCGTCAATCCATTTGAAGACCATCACCAGCAGCAAAAACAACGCGGCAAACCCCAGGTGCACCTGGTGGCGCACGCGCTTTTTGCGCACCTCGCTCCAGTCTGTGCGCGTCTGAAGGCCCAGCAAGTCGATGCAAAAACTCGAGGTCAGCGCGGTGATGGCGCCATCCGCACTCGGAAACAGCGCCGAAATCAGCGCAATCACAAAGATGATCTGTACCGCGGGCGGCAAATGGCCCAGCACAACGGCGGCAAATATCTTGTCACCCGTCTCGGGCATGCCCGTTTGGGCCGTGAACAGGCTCAGCAGCCCGCCCAGAAACAGAAACAGCAAAACCACACCGGTGAACACCAGGCTCAGGGTGACCATGTTCTTCTGCGAGTCGGCCAGCGTCCTGACCGAAATGTTCTTCTGCATCATTTCCTGGTCCAGACCGGTCATGGCCAGGGTGATGAAAATGCCGGCCACCACCTGTTTGGCGAAAAACAGGCGGCTATCCGCATCGGTCACGAACACGGTGGAAAGCCCACGCACGTCCATGGCGGCCAGGCTCTCTGGCACATCCAGGTTCAGGCGGTCCAGCAGAAACCCGGCGCAGATCAGCAAACCGCCCAGCATGCATGTCGTTTGCAGGGTATCGGTCCACACAATGGTCTTGACGCCGCCCTCGTAGGTGTACAGCAAAATCATCAACAGAATCACCACGCTGGTCAGCCAAAACGGAACGCCCAGCCGCTCCAGAATGATGGCCTGCAGGATGTTGACCACCAGGTACAACCGGGCTGTGGCTCCCAGCGTGCGCGACACGATGAAAAACGTGGCTCCGGTCCGGTAGGCCGTTGCGCCCAGGCGCTGGCCCAGGTAGTGGTAGATCGAGGTGAGCTGATGCCGGTAATACAGCGGAAGCAGCACAAAGGCCACCAGCCAGAACCCGATCAGGTTGCCGATCACCAGCTGGAAGTAGGCAAAACCGTCGCGCCCCACGGCCCCGGGCACGCTGATAAACGTAACGCCGCTCAGCGAGGTGCCCACCATGCCAAAGGCAACCAGCATCCAGTTGCTGCTTTTGTTGCCGATGAAAAACGTCTCGTTGCTGGCGTGGCGCGATGTGGACCACGCGACCAGCAGCAACACGGCGAAGTAGCCCAGGACAACGCCCAGTAACAACAGGGAATTCATGGTGGTGCGCGGTCCGCAAAAAAAGAGGTGGATTGAATTCTCACACAGCACCGTTTGCGTTAACCTTGGGCATGGACACGTCCCAGAGCATCACGTCGATTGACTACGCGGGCCACCGTTGCGTGCAACTGCGCAACGCCCACGGCACCGCCACCCTTTCGCTACACGGCGCGCATTTGCTGTCATGGGTGCCCGTTGGGCAACCGGACGTGTTTTGGCTGTCGCCATCGGCCTTGCCCGAGCCCGCAGCGATTCGTGGTGGTGTTCCGGTGTGCTGGCCCTGGTTCTCCAGCCAGGGCATGCCCGTTGGCGCGATGTCGCACGGACCGGTGCGCAACCGGCTGTGGGAAGTGGCGGCAACCGACCCCGGAGACACGTCGGACCCAGACCAGCCACTGCGCATCACACTGACTCCTGCACCGGTGCTGACACCCGAAGACCCGTTGCGCCTTTACGCCACCGGGCTGGAGGTCAGCATGCAGGTAGAACTGACCCAGACCCTCACCCAGACACTCATTACCCATAATCTGGGTGACAAGCCGTTTGTGCTGACCCAGGCCCTGCACAGCTACTTTGCCGTCACCGACGTGCGCCAGGTGCAAATTCGGGGGCTGGAGGACCGGCCCTTTGCCTGCAAGCTCAGCGGCGCACAGCATGCCAGCCACCAAGGCATCTGGCAGTTCGACCAGGCCTGTGACCGCGTGTACCAGCAAGATACCCCGTCAACCGAACACCACTACGTCCTGTGCGACCCGGCGGCCAATCGCCAGATTCACATCACCACCCAGGGCAGCCAGTCGGTCGTGGTCTGGAACCCCGGCGCTGCGACCGCTGCCAGAATGGTCGACGTGCCCGCTGATGGCTGGCATGGCTTCGTCTGCATCGAAGCCGCCAACGCGGGTGCAGACCCCATCACGCTGAACCCGGGTGCCCGGCATGCGCTAACCCAGACCTTGCGCTCGCGCGCAGGGCCGTGTTGATGGCCCCTGCACCAACGCTCGGCCTGGTCTGCCGACGCACCATCGCGGGCGTGGAACAATTGCGGGCATGACTGCCGCTTCGACACCCACGCCACCTGCCATGCACGGCGCGCGACACATCGTCCTGATCGGTGCGGGTGCTGCCCACCTGCAGGTTCTGGCACAGCTGGCCGCGCAGCCCCTTGCGGGCACTGTGGTCACACTGGTCACGCCCTATTCACACCAGATGGTGGAACGCATGGTGCCCGGATTTATGGTGGGCCGCAGCACGCCAGACACGTTCACCATTGCCCTGCAGCCATTGGTGCAACGCGGTGGCACGCGCTGGATCACGCAGAACGTTACGTCGCTAGACGTCGCTCAACAAACCATTCAACTGGACGACGGAAAGAGTCTGCGGTTTGACTGGCTGTCCATCAACCCATCGCCCAGCCAGGACCGCGCGCAGGTCGAACTGACCATACCCGGTGCACGGGAGCACGCGCTGTTTGTGCGCCCGCTGGGAACGTTTGCAACACTCTGGCCCCGAGTCACCGAATTGGGCGATAGCCGCGCGTTGCGCATCGCCGTCATTGGCGCGGGCGCGGGGGGCATCGAGATGGCCTTTGCGGTGCGCCAGCGCCTTGCACAGGCGGCCGTGACGCTGCTCAGCGGCCATGCGCCACCGGCGGCCCGCTTTTCGCAGGCGGTGCAGCAGCGCGTCACCCAATTGCTGAAAAAACACAACATCACGGTATTGAACGATGTTGCGACCGGAATCAAAGCCGGCTTTGTGCAACTGGGCTGTGGCGCGGACCTGGCGTGCGACGTGCCCCTGCTCGCCACGGGAAGCCTGCCGGCGCCGTGGCTGGCCGACAGCGCGCTGGCGCTGGACGAACACGGCCGGGTTGCAGTCGATACGGCGCTGCGCTCGACCAGTCACCCCAACATTTTTGCCGCCGGCGATGTCAGCGCCTGCATGGATCACGCCCCGGCAAACCGTGGTGCACCCAACAGCCAGGACGGCTCCGCATTGGCGCACAACCTGGCGGCAGCCGTGGCCGGCAACGTGCAGGCATCGCGCCCCGTTAAGGCCGACCGCCTGATGCTGCTGGCGTGTGGCGACCGCTATGCGGTGGGGTCCTGGGGCCGCTACAGTTTTGAGGGCCGCTGGGTATGGCGGCTCAAGGACCGCCTGGACCGGCAGTTGGTAGCGCAGTACCAGTCAGGCGAGTAGCAGCCGGACCGGGCAATCAACCATCCCGCAAGGGCATTTCGCCCAAATTTGAAGGAAAAGTGGTCGTTATCCCTTGTGGTACTTGCGTTTATTGCTATCTAATTAATAGCGCTTTGGAATCTTCTTCGGTGGCTGGCGCAACGATGCAGCCAATATCCGCTGCCGCGCCAAAGCCATGGCGAGCAAACACGGCCAGCACCGCATCCACGGACTCAGGCGCGCAACTCACCAGCAGGCCGCCACTGGTCTGCGGATCACTCAGCAGGGCCTGGTTGACTGCACCAAACCCCTCCGGCAGACTGATCTCGCTGCCATAGGCCGACCAGTTGCGCCCGGAAGCACCAGTCACCATGCCGGAGCTGGCCAGCTCCGGCACACCGTCAATCAACGGCACATCCGCCCAGTTCACCTGCACGACGCATTGCGCGCCCCGTGCAATTTCCAGCGCGTGCCCCGCCAGGCCAAATCCGGTCACATCCGTCATGGCATGCACACCGTCCAGAGCTGCCAACTCGGGGCCGGGGGTGTTGAGCTGGGTGGTGACATCGAGCATGCGCGCATAGCCTGCGGCGTCCAGCTTTTCTTTCTTGAGCGCGGCCGAAAGAATGCCCACGCCCAGTGGCTTGCCCAGGATCAGCCGGTCGCCCACGCAGGCATCGGCATTGCGCTTGACGCGCTTGGGGTGCACCAGGCCCATGGCAACCAGGCCGTAGATCGGCTCCACCGAATCGATGGTGTGTCCACCGGCAATGGGGATGCCAGCCGCCTTGCAAACCGACGCGCCACCGGCCAGGATCTGCCCAATGGTCTCCAGCGACAGCACGTTGATGGGCATGCCCACCAGGGCCAGCGCCATGATGGGTGTGCCACCCATGGCATACACGTCCGAAATGGCGTTGGTGGCGGCAATGCGGCCAAAGTCAAACGGGTTGTCCACGATGGGCATGAAAAAGTCGGTGGTGGCGATCAGTGCCTGCTCGGCGTTGAGCTGGTAAACGGCCGCATCGTCCGAGGTTTCTATGCCCACCAGCAGCTCAGCCGGCAGCGGCATGGCGGTTGTGGTTTTGAGAATCTGCGACAGCACACCGGGCGCGATCTTGCAGCCGCAGCCACCGCCGTGGGAGAGCGAGGTCAGGCGCGGCTCGATGGTGGCCGTTGGGTTCGTGGCGGGGCTTGGGGTATTGGTCTGCATGGTTTCTTTGGGGGGGTGGGCGTGTTCGTGGGCGGAATGCCAGGTGGCAAGTATCCCAAAGTTTGTGCTGCGCCGACGGCATCAGGGGCGCGGGGTTCGCCACACCACCAAGCTTGGCACCAACGATCAAGGACAATGGCGCCATGAAGTTCACGCGCACACAGTGGGTCGCACTTGCCTTGGTGGTGGCAGGCATCCTGACCCTGACTCTTTTTTCGCGCCGGGGCAAGCCCGTCGAGGTGGTTGTGGTCACCCAGGGACTCCTGGTCCAGTCGGTGGTGACCACGGGGCGCATCGCCAGCGTGGCACGCAACGACATTGCCAGCCAGAGCACGGCGCGCATCGAGGCAATTCTGGTGCGCGAAGGCGACACGGTGCAGGCGCGGCAAGTGCTGGTGCGACTGCGCGACGACGAAGCCACGGCGAATTTGACCCAGGCCAGGGCGGCGGTTGCCGAAGCACGCGCACGCATGCGCCAGCTCACCACGGTGCAAGAGCCGGTCAGCGCCCAGCAATTGGAGCAGGCCCGCGCGGCCGACACACAGGCTGCGCGCGAACTCGATCGCGCTCGTGACCTGCTGAAGCAGGGCTTTGTCTCCCAGTCGCGCGTGGACGATGCACAACGCGCCGCTACCGCCAGTGCGGCGGCGGTTCGCGCAGCCCGTGCCCAGGCCGCCGGCAATGAAAACAGTGGAGCCGAGCACGCGATGGCCCAAAGCCGCCTGGAGCAGGCACTGGCCGCAGAAAAAGCAGCGGCCACCCGGCTGGACCAGCTCAGCCTGCGCGCACCGGCCGCGGGCACGATCACCAGCCGCGCTGCGGACCCGGGTGACACGGCGCAAGCGGGCCGGGCCATTTTGACCCTGGTCAGCGGAGACGAAACCCGCATCCATGCCAGCGTGGACGAGAAAAACCTGGGCTACCTCAAGCTGGGTCAGGGCGCCCGCGCAACGGCCGATGCCTACCCGCAGCGCCATTTTGATGCGACCCTGACCTTTATTGCACCTGCGGTGGATGCGCAGCGCGGCACGGTGGACCTGAAACTTCGGGTGGACAAGGCCACAGACACGCTGCGTCCCGACATGACGGTGAGCGTGGAGATCATCACCGCCCAGGAGCCCCAGGCACTGCGGTTACCCAGTGACGCCGTGCGCCGTGACGCAACGGGCGCTGCTTATGCCCTGGTCAACCGCGATGGGCGTGCTGAGAAGGTTGCACTGACCCTGGGGTTGCAGGGCATTGGCACCACGCAGGTCGTTACAGGTCTTGCTGCGGGGGACCGCATCATCACCCCCAGCACAGCGGCCGACGCAGGCGACCGGGTGCGTGAACAGCGCCAGCGCTAACCGGACGAGCCGTTTTCACGCATGTCTGTACGCCTGCCCTTTGCCTGGATGGTCTGCCTGCGCTACCTGCGCGAGGGGCGCATGCAGACCCTGCTGATACTTGCCGGGGTCACCGGCGGTGTGGCGGTGATCATTTTTTTGACGACGCTGATCAGCCAGTTGCAGGCCTCCATCATTGACAAGACGCTGGGCAGTCAGGCCCACATCGTGATACGCCCGCCGCGCGCTGAAAACCTGACCACCTTGCCAAACGACAGCACGGCAGCCATCATCCAGCCCCGCGCGCAGCGCCTGCGCAGCGTGGACCAATGGGCATCGGTGGCGCGGCTGGCCGAGGAAACGGCCGGCGTGCTGGCGGTATCGCCCATGCTGTCAGGCGCCGGGTTTGCGGTGCGCGCTGATGCCAGCCAGTCGGTTTCGCTGATGGGTGTAGACGCTGTGGCATTCCAGCGCATCGTGCGCATGCCCAAATACCTCCTAAGCGGCGCCTTTGACGTCAGCGGAACGCATGCGGTCATCGGCAGTGAACTGGCCCGGGACCTGGGACTCGTGGTGGGCGACAAGCTGCGTCTGGTCACGATGGACGGACGCAACGACCTGTTCAGCGTGTCGGGCATTTTTGACATTGGAAACCGTGACCTGAACCGGCGCTGGGTGTTCACCAGCATCAAGGTGGCGCAGTCGCTGCTGGATCTGCCCGGTGGAATCACGCAGCTGGACCTGCGGGTGGCTGACCTGTTTGCCGCCGAGGCCACGGCCCGGCAACTGCAGGCGCAAACCGGCCTCACGGTGGACAGCTGGATGCAGACCAACGCGCAGCTGCTGTCGGCACTGAACAGCCAGAGCATGTCCAACAACCTGATCCGCTTTTTTGTGACCGTGATCGTGGCGGTGGGCATTGCCAGCGTGCTGGTGGTGTCCGTGGTGCAGAAGCAGAAAGAGATCGGCATCCTGCGCGCCATGGGAGCGAGCCCGCAGCGCATCATGTCGGTGTTTTTGCTGCAGGGCGCGTTTTACGGCCTGATGGGGTCTGCCCTGGGCTCGGCACTGGCATTTGGCTTGCTCAGCTTCTTCGCCAAAATCACGCGCAATGCGGATGGCACGGCCCTGGTCAGTGGCGAGCTGGAGCTGGCCGTGGTGGGGTTGGCCTGCGTGCTGGCGCTGGTGGTGGGCTTGCTGGCAGCAGCACTTCCGGCCCGGCGTGCCGCCCGGATGGACCCCGTTCAGGCGATACGCGTATGACGGCACGCTCCATGCCCCCCATCATTGAACTGCACCAGATCCGCAAGAGCTATGAGCTGGGAACGCCCATGGTCACCGAGGTGCTGCACGGCATTGACCTGTTGATACATGAAGGCGAGTTCGCGGCGCTGACGGGACCGTCCGGCTCGGGCAAGAGCACGCTGTTGAACCTGATTGGACTGCTGGAAAAACCCACCAGCGGCCAGCTGCTCGTCGGCGGGCGCGATACCGCCGGTCTGGATGACGCCGCCATCACCTCCCTGCGTGGGCGCAGCATAGGCTTCATCTTCCAGTTTCACCACCTGCTGCCCGGCTTTACCGCGCTGGAGAACGTGATGATGCCCGCCATCATCGACGCGGGCTGGCCGACCGTGCAGGCACGGGAAACCGCGCTGCGCCTGCTCGATCAGGTCGGGCTGAAAGATGCGGCCGGCAAGCGGCCCTCGCAACTGTCGGGCGGCATGCAGCAGCGCGTGGCGGTTGCGCGGGCGCTGGCGCTGTCACCGCGCCTGATACTGGCGGATGAGCCCACCGGCAACCTGGACACGCATAGCGCCAGCGACATTTTTGAGCTGCTGCACAGCGTGAACCAGACGCGAAAATCCGCCTGCCTGATCGTTACCCACGACCCGGATCTGGCGGCCCGCTGCACCCGACAAATCCAGATCGTGGAC
>JBPOIP010000141.1:0-7059 GCA_052034395.1 Pseudomonadota bacterium | reverse complement strand
TGCTGATATCCGACCTGCACATGAATGGCATGGATGGCTTTGGCATGCTCAGGGTGCTGCACAAGGCGCCCGAAATGGCCAACACCAAAGTGGTCGTTGTCACGGGTCTGGATGCGACCGATGTCATCGCCCGCGGTGGCGTGCCACCTGGCGTCGACGTGCTGTCCAAGCCCATTCCCTTTGCACGTCTGTTGTCGATTGCGGAGCTGGTGGCCCAGCAACTCTAGGCAGGTGCATGGTCCACAGTGACCGCGGCCCCCTATTCGCCCATTTGCTGCAGCAGATACAGCCGCTGGTAGATCCCGTGCTCCAGAGTCATCAGGGTGTCGTGCGTGCCCTGTTCGTGGATGCGCCCATGGTTGAGCACCACGATGCAGTCCGCCGAGCGGATCGTGGACAGGCGGTGCGCAATGGCCACCACCGTGACGCGTCCGCGCAGTTCTGAAAGAGCGATTTGCACGATCTGCTCGGTCTCGGAATCGATGTGGGCCGTGGCCTCATCCAGAAACAGGATGCGGGGCTGGCCCGCCAGGGCGCGGGCGATCGCTATCAGCTGCTTTTGCCCAACCGACAGGCGTGCACCCCCCTCGCCCAGCAAGGTGTCGTAGCCGTGCTCCAGCCGCGCGATGAAATCATGGCAATGCGCGGCACGTGCAGCGATCTCGATCTGACCTTGTGTCATTTCACGCCCCATGGCAATGTTGTCGCGCACGGAGCTGGCCAGCAAAAACGGGTCTTGGGGTACCAGACCCACATCGGCACGGAAGTGCGCATCGCTGAAGCGTGACAACTCGACGCCATCGAGCGTGATGCGTCCGGACTGCGCCTGATAAAAGCGCAGCAATAGCGAAAGCAGCGTGGACTTGCCGCTGCCCGTGTGACCCACCAACCCGTAAAAACCACCGGCCGGAATGTCCAGTGACAGGTCATGCAGTACCACCGTGGCCGGATCGTAGCCAAATCGCAGTTGCTCGATGCGGATGGCGCCAAAACCTATGCGTTCAGGCCCGGCCATGGCGGCGGGCCGGCTTTGCTGCAGCAGCGCGTCTACCCGGGCCGCTGCGACGATGGCCTGCTGCAGCTGGCCAAACTGCAGGGTGATCTGGATCAGCGGGTCGACCACCCGACCGATGTAACTGACAAAGGCGTACAGCACACCGATCTCCAGCGCACTGAGTGCGCGCTGGCCGAAACTGTGGATCACGACCACCAGCAGCAGCACATTGACCAGGTCCAGCATGGGGCGCAACAGCCATGCATTGGCCCGCATCTCGGCCATGCGGGAATCCAGGTGCTGGCCGTTGGTGGCATTGAAACGGTCCCGAAAGCGCTGCTGGGCGTTGCTGGCCTGCAGCACCGCCATGCCGGCGATGGACTCCGACATCTGGGCATTGATGTCGCTGCGCTTCTGGCGCGCGCGGGCCACGGCGGGCGCACTCCAGCGTTGGTACAGCCAGACGATCACGACCACGGCTGGCAGGAGCGCGAGGACGATCAGCATAAGGCGCCAGTCCAGCCAGGCCATGGCGCCCATGGCACCCAGCACCACAATGCTGCTGTCGAGCATCACAAATAGCACCTGCACGTAAAGGCTTTTGACCTGCTCGGTATCGTTGGTCACCCGACTGACGAGTTGCCCGGTGATGGCCTTGTCAAAAAATGCCATGGGGAGTCGCAGCACGTGACCGTAAACCTCTTCCCGCAGGCGGCGCACCGATCGCATGGCCACCCCGGACAGGCGGCTTAACTGGGTGTAGCGAATCACGCTGGCACAACACCCGGTCAGCACCAGCACACCCAGCAGGGCGCCCATGTCGCGCAACACCAGGTTTCGGGGCAAGAGGTAATGGTCAATGAAGTATTTGCCAAGCAGCGGCCCCAGCGCTTCCAGCAGGGCCGCAACAATCAGCCACGCGCCACCCAGCACCAGGTGGCGCCGCTCGGGCGCTGCGGCATGCAATAGCAGGGCAATGGCACGACGCGTGCCGCCTGCCGGGGCTACGGGCGGGGTCGGGTGTACTTGGGCGGTGTGTGAATCGGTATCAGTCGGCATCCAGACTGGCCTCCAGTTGCTGATAGCGCCACTGAGCGGCGTACCAGCCATTGCCTTCCAGCAGGCTGGCGTGGTCACCCCGCTCGCTGATCTGACCGTCTTTGAGGACCAGGATATGGTCCGCGTCCATGACCGCGCTCAGCCGGTGGCTGACGATGAGCGCCGTGCGGCCTGCGCGCGCGCTGCGCAGGTGGTGCAGGATGTCGGTTTCGGTCTGCGTGTCCACCGCAGACAGGGCATCGTCGAGCAGGAGCAGGGGGGCATCCGTCAGCATGGCGCGCGCAATGGCCACGCGCTGGCGCTGCCCACCCGACAGGGCAATGCCTTTCTCGCCCACCGGCGTGTCGTAGCCCTGCGGCATGCGCATGATGTCGTCATGGATGGATGCCAGGCGGGCAGCCTCCTCGATCTCGGTGCGCGTTGCATGGGCTTTGGCCAGGGCAATGTTGTCGGCAATGGACGCTGAAAACAGAAACGGCTCCTGCGGTACCCAGCTGATGGCACGGTTCAGCGAATCGAGCTGGTAGTCGTGCAGGGCTTTTCCGCCCCAGGTGATGGTGCCGGACTGCGCGGCATACTGGCGCAGGATCAACCGCAGCACGGTGGACTTGCCAGCGCCCGTTGCGCCCACCAGGCCGAGCGTCTGACCTGCAGGAACGGTCAAGCCCAAATCGCACAGCGCCTGACCCGGCTGACCCGGGTATGAAAAAGAAATGTGGTCAAACACCAGTGCACCCGGCAACACGCCGGGCAGGGTGCCGTGGTCGTCCACCGACAGAGGCGCGTCCAGCGTCGGCTGCAGGCGGCCCCAGGCAGCACGCCCGCGCTCCAGCAGGGACAACACCCAGCCCGCAGCAAACATGGGCCAGATCAGTTGCCCCAGGTACATGCTGAAAGCCGTGAGCGCCCCAATGGTCAGCTCGTCGTGCCAGACCAGATAGCCACCCAGGCCCAGCGTCAATGCCGTCGCACTGACCAGGGTGATGCCCACGGCCGGTTCGAACGCCGCCTCCCATCGCTGGGCGCGCAGACTGGCACTAGCGGCCGCCTCAGCCAGCTCGGAAAACCGGGTGGCACTGCGCTCTTCCAACCCAAGGGCGCGCAGGGTGCGCACGCCGGTCAGTGTTTCCTGTACATGGTCATTGAGCTTGCCAAAGGCGTCGAGCGAATCGCGCGATGCCTGGTGGATATGGTTCGAAATGCGCCAGAACGCCAGGGCCATGAGCGGAAATGGCAACAGGGCCGCCGCCGCCAGGCGGCCATCCACACCCAGGCTCATCATGGCCACGACCATGATCAGGGTCAGCGTGCCGTCAAAGCCGGCCAGCATGGCTTCGCCAGAGGCCATCTCCACCGAATCAATGTCGTTGGTGGCCAGGGCCATCAGGTCACCGGTGCGCTTCTGCTGGAAAAAGTGCGGGCCCTGCTGGCACAGGCGCGCATAGAGGCGCTCGCGCAGTTGCGCACCCAGACGGTAGCTGGCAGCAAACAGCTGCAGGCGCCAGGCCACACGCAGGAAATAGATCGCAATGCCGGCCAGAACCAGCCACGCCAGCTGGGTCAGCAGCGCGTCTTCGCCCAGCGTGCCTTGCACCAATCCATCCACCACATGACCGACCTGGCGTGGGATGAAAACCGTGAGCGCGCTCACCGACGCCAACATCAGTGCGGACAGCAGGTAGGGGCGCCAATTCTGGCGCACGTATTGGCCAATCAGGCCTGTCAGGGTCATCACTATCGTCCCGCCATCAAACAGAAGCGGCGCACAATACCGGCGCGCCAGGGCCATTGTCTCCCAGCAGACCCACCCTTGCAGGCAAAGCAGATTGCCGGCGCGTGATCAGGGTGTCCGGCGGCGAGCAGCGGCGGGTAAACTGTTTGCATGTGCCAGCTACTTGGAATGAACAGCCGTTTGCCCGCAAGCCTGACCCTGAGCTTCACCGGGTTTGCCCAGCGCGGGGGATGTACCGACCACCACGCCGACGGTTGGGGCATTGCATTCTTCGGTGCCGACGGGGGTGCTCCCGGCAAGGGTGTGCGCTGCTTTGTCGATAGCCAGAGTGCCGCCACGTCCCCGATCGCGCAGATGCTGTGCACCTACCCCATCAAGAGCCACAACGTAGTGGCGCATGTGCGCAAGGCGACTGTGGGCGCCATCACACTGGCCAACAGCCACCCGTTTGTACGGGAGTTGTGGGGTCGCTATTGGGTGTTCGCACACAACGGTGACCTGAAAGACTTTGCGCCGCTGTTGCACGGCAGCTTTCACCCCGTGGGCAACACCGACAGTGAACACGCCTTCTGCTGGTTGCTGCAAGAGCTGTCCAAATCCCACGCCGGGGTGCCCAGTGTTGCGGAACTGACCTTGACTTTGCGTGAGCTGGTGCCAAAGATCGCGGCACACGGAACCTTCAATTTTCTGCTGAGCAACGGACAGGCGATGTGGACCCACTGCAGCACCAAGCTGCACTACCTGGTGCGCCAGTATCCGTTTGCCCAGGTGCAACTGAAGGACGAAGACGTCAGCGTGGATCTCTCCGAACTCAATGGCCCCGATGATCGTCTGGCCATCGTGGTGACCGAGCCTTTGACTACCAACGAGAACTGGGTCGCCATGGCCCCTGGCGAGTTCAAGGTGTTTGTGGATGGTGCCGTATTCGCGTAAGCCGGTCGGCGGTTTGGCTGGTTAACGGGCTGCGGCTTCCAGTGCATCGATAAACATGGCGGCCACATCAAACCCGGTCTGATCGGCAATTTCCTGAAAGCATGTTGGGCTGGTCACGTTGATTTCGGTCAGGCTGTTGCCAATCACATCCAGCCCCACCAGCAGCAGACCGCGCGCCGCCAGAATCGGGCCGATAGCCTCGGCAATGACACGGTCTGAGTCACTGAGCGGTTGGGCCACGCCTTTGCCACCGACCGCCAGATTGCCCCGCACCTCGCCGCCTTGCGGAATGCGCGCCAGGCAATACGGCACTGGCTTGCCGCCGATCACCAGAACCCGCTTGTCGCCCTCGGAAATTGCGGGCAAGAACTTTTGCACCATCACCGTTTGGGCGCCATCCTTGTTCAGGGTCTCGATGATGCCGCCCAGGTTCAGTCCATCCGCCTTAACGCGAAATATGCCCATACCTCCCATGCCGTCGAGGGGCTTGAGAATGATGTCATGGTGTAAGGCATGGAAGCTTTTGATGGCTTCTGCATCCCTTGTGACGAGTGTGGGGCCGATGAACTGGGGAAACTCCAGAATCGCCAGTTTTTCGGGGTGGTCCCGCAGCGCGCGGGGTTTGTTGAAGACCTTGGCACCTTCGCGCTCGGCCTGCTCAAGCAGGTGGGTGGCATAAAAATATTCACTGTCAAAGGGTGGGTCCTTGCGCATCACAACGGCACCAAAGTCCTTGATGTCGCGGGTCTGCGAGGCTGTCTCGGAAAACCAGTCCGTGGCGCCCCCGGTGAGGCGGATGCTTCGCACCTGCGCCTGAACCACACTCCCGCGCTGCCACAGCAAGTGCCGCGTCTCACACGCGTGAATGGTGTGGCCGCGACGCTGAGCCTCGCGCATCATGGCAAAGGTGCTGTCCTTGTAGATCTTGAAGGTTTCCAGCGGATCGCAAACGAAAAGTAGTTCCATGGGACTCACAAAAATGGGGAAAAGATACAGCGACTCTACAACCAACGCACAAGCCGCTCCGTTAGGTAGCTAATCCGGTTTACGCAAAAGCGTGCTGCGGCCAACGTGCTGCACCAGCAGCGCCAATGTACCGGCCACCACACCCCAGAAGGCCGAGCCCACGCCGGCAATCACGACCCCGCTGAGGGTGACCAGGAAGGTCACGATGGCAGCCTCACGGTGCGGTTCGTGCTGCAGTGCAGCGGTCAACGCTCCGGCGATGGTGCCCAGCAGGGCCAGCCCGGCGATGGCTGCCACCAGCTCCTTGGGAAAAGCCGTCAACACGCCCGTGATGGTGGCCCCAAAAACGCCAATGACGACATACAGTGCCCCACAGGACACGGCGGCCGTGTAGCGTCGCCTGGGGTCAGCATGGGCTTCCGGACCCATGCAGATCGCCGCGGTGATGGCACTCAGATTGAGCGCGAAGGCACCAAACGGGGCCAGCAGCAGCGTGGCCACACCGGTGAGCGTGATGACCCTGGAAATGGGAATGCCTGCGTCACCACCCGTGGCCCGCTGGTCACCGAAGCCGGTGGACTGGATAGCGGCCACGCCGGGCAGGTTTTGCGATGCCATGGTCACAATGAACAACGGCAAGGCCAGACTGACCATCGCTGCCAGCGTGAACTCCGGGCGGACCCACACCGGCGATGCAAAGCCAAATTCAATGTTAGCCCCCGTAAAACCTGAAGTTATAGCTACAAAAACAATAGCGACCAACAGGGTCAGCGGGATGGCGTAGCGCGGCCACCAGCGCTTGCCTGCCAGGTATGCCAGCAGCATGCACACCACCAGTGGCAACGCCGTCTGCGCCGCAGCAAAGCCCGACAGGCCAAAGCGTGCCAGAACACCTGCCAGCAGGGCGGATGCCAAGGCCAGGGGAATGCGGTTCATCACCCGCTCAAACCAGCCCGTCCATCCTGCCAGGGTGATCAGCACCGCACATACGACGAAAGCTCCGGTTGCTTCCTGGATGGTGAAGGCGCCCGTGGCGCCTGCGGTAGCCAGCACGGCGGCACCCGGGGTACTCCATGCCACCATCACCGGCTTCTTCAGCCACAGGGAGGGCACCAGGGTGCACAGACCCATGCCCAGGCCCAGTGCCCACATCCACGAGGCAATCATCTCCGGTGTGGCGTGCAGGGCCACAGCCGCCTGGAACACGATGGCCACCGAACTGGTGAACCCAACCAGAACCGCAACAAAGCCGGCTGTAAAGGCCGCAAGGCTGAGGTCCCTGAAAAACTGCAAGGGATCAGATCTCGATCTTGGAGCCCAACTCCACCACGGAGTTGTTGGGCAGATTCAGGAAGTCTGCAGCGCCACTGGCGTT
>JBPOIP010000058.1:0-11331 GCA_052034395.1 Pseudomonadota bacterium | reverse complement strand
GCTGGCTTTCTTAAAGGCGCTGTGATTATGTAGAGGATATGGCCATGTGATCCAGGCGGATGCAACTGCCGAACGCATGGCCGAAACTGTCACTCTGCATTACTGGGTCCTCTGCATAAGTGCCCTTTGCTGACGTTCGGTCTCTTAGCCGTATCGCCGCAAACCGGTCGCTCGATTTGTGCCTATGTTTTGCTGGGGCAATTGAGACTAAACGTAAGCAACCGTGGTGTCATCCGCGCTATTCCTTTGCGATTGCATAGCCAAAAGTCCACCAAGAACATCTCCCACCACGATCACACTCGGGCTGGAGATGTCTTCGCGTGCAATGGTCGCGGCAAGCTGATCGAGTGAACAAAGAGCATGGCGTTGGTGGGGCAGGCTGGCATTTTGAATAATCGCGACAGGCGTATCACTGCATAGTTCTTGAAGCAACTTCTGCTCAATATGCGCAGCCCCTGTCACCCCCATGTAGATTACTAGTGTCAAACGAGCCTGGCGCGCGACGCGAGCCACGGCAACCCATTCGGTTTCATCACCACCGGATTTAGCGTGCCCAGTAACAAACACCACACCGTGAGCGCAATTCCGGTGGGTCAGTGGAACGTTGAGGGACGTTACCGCAGCTAGCCCCGACGTGATGCCGTTAACAACTGAGACGCGCACACCCGCAGCCTGCAGGTTCTCGACCTCTTCCCCGCCACGACCGTAAATAAAAGGATCACCGCCCTTGAGACGAACAACGGTTTCACCTTCTCTTGCGGCGGTCAGCATAAGCTTCTCAATGAAGGATTGCGGCGTAGAACGGCAACCTCCGCGTTTGCCCACCCGCACCACCCGTGCGGCGGGCGAGGCGTAGGCCACGATGGCGTCATTGACCAAATCGTCCACGAACAAAACGGTTGCGCGCTGGATCGCCTTGAGGGCTTTGAGTGTGAGCAACTCCGGATCACCTGGACCTGCGCCCACCAGAGTCACCTCACCGGGGATGGGCGAACTAGCATCAGAATTCTTCATATTGCCTCTGTCAACTGCAAGATGCCTGCCCCAGCAGCTCCGTCGCATGCTCACGCGTCAGTGAGCAAGCTCCGTCATTGCCAAGTCCGATCTCTTTGATTTGGTTGCCAATACCCATGCTGAGCATGTCGATAGACTTTGACAGCAGCACGCTATGCGAGCATGCGTACCATGCGCTGCAATTGCGGCACACACGAGCCGCAATTGGTGCCGCACAGCAGCGTACCCTGCAGCGCCGCCAGTCTCTCACGCGCTGTGCCAGCGCATTCTTTGAGCTGCGCCTCAATGGCACTTTCGGTCACATTGAAACATGTACACACCGTCTGGCCGCGCGACACCACGGGGACGGGTGGCTGCGACCCCGGCACGAGCAATGAACGGCCGTAGCTCGCGGCTGGCAACTCGCCTTGCAATAAGGAAGTGATCCAGGCTTGCGCACGGGTGTCACCGGCCAGCAGAAAGCCTTCGAGCGTGACCGTATCTTCACCATGCACCAACCGCACCGTACGGCGCTGACCCTGCTTTCTATCGGCATAGCGCAGCACGTTGGGGTCGTTTAGTTGGAGCAAAGTCTCTATCTGCTGTAGTACCGCCTCATCGCCTGGTGTGTGACTGGCGGCACGAAATAACAGTCCAGTGCGCTCGCACCCCGCGTTCGTTACCGTAGAACCGTTGGAAAACTGTGTGCAGCTGGCATACGGAAACTGCGCCATCAGAGCCCGAAGGCCCTCGCGTACCACGAACACGGAATCACGAGGCAACCACGCAACGGCTAATAGTGACCATGGCATGTCGGCCTTGTGCACTTTGACCGCAGCGTGTTTGAACTCGGGCTGTTTCGAAGTGGGACATGCTGCCGGCGTGGTCAACGCGTTGACACCGGAAAGGCGCAAGCCCGTGCTGCTGATGCCGCTGAGAAATTCTTCCCCCCAATGCATAGCCATGAACACCTGACTCAGGCCCAGCTCTGCACTGGTGAGCACTGGCACCACCACGCTGCCACGACGGGAGGTGACGTGCACCAGATCACCGTCCTGTAGCAAACGTCGCGCCATATCCTGTGGGTGCATCTGCAAGGCAGGTTCGCGTGCATGGGCAAACAATCGCCCCAGCGTACCGGTGCGGCTCATACCGTGCCATTGGTCGCGCAGGCGGCCGGTTGTCAGTGAAAAGGGGTAGCGTGCGTCGCGGGGTTCTGCCACCTCCCGATAGGCGGTGGCAAGGAAACGTGCTTTGCCATCGGATGTTGGAAAGATATGGTCTTCGTAAAGGCGTTCTGTGCCTTGGGATTGTCCTTCTTTGAGCGGCCATTGTCGGGGAGCTTCTTCGAGCATGGCGTAGCTCATGCCTGTGATGTCGAGGTCGCGGTTGCGGGTGGACTTGCGGTGGTCCAGCCAAATGTGTTCCGAAGACTGGTATGGAAACAATGTTGATTCCGGCGGCAACGCAATGGGGGGCAGAGCCAAATTTCGCGGGTCAGTGCGGGTCTCGGTGGAAGCCACTGTCATTAAATTGGAGCCGGTTCCCAACGTTCGCTCCAGCCTCTGCGCGAAATCGACGGCGATTTGCCAGTCGTGCCGGGCTTCGCCGGGCGCTGCGACGGCGGCTCGTACGCGGCTGATGCGACGCTCGCTGTTGGTGACAGTGCCTTCTTTTTCGCCCCAGGTGGTAGCGGGTAGCAACAGGTCGGCATAGCGGCACGTGGCCGTGGTGGCAAAGGCCTCCTGTAACACCACCAACTCAGCGCGTTCCAGGGCGCGGCGCACCATGGACTGGTCCGGCATGCTCTGGGCGGGGTTAGTGCAGGCTATCCACAGGGCTTTGATTTCACCATCGGCCGCCGCTTGGAACATCTCCACCGCCGTCTTTCCTGGCTGCTCGGGTACGCTATCCACGCCCCATAGCGCAGCCACTTCAGCGCGGTGGTCGGCGTTAGCCAGGTCACGGTGACCGGACAGGAGATTTGCCATTCCACCGACTTCGCGCCCACCCATGGCGTTGGGCTGCCCTGTGAGTGAAAACGGACCGGCGCCTTTTTTGCCAATTTGACCGGTGGCCAGATGCAGGTTGATCAGCGCCGTGTTTTTCGCGGTGCCACTGCTGGACTGGTTGAGGCCTTGGCAATACAGGCTGAGGGTGGGCGTGGACGTCGCAAACAAGCGTGCGGCCTGCAGCAGGTCTTCTTTGGGGATGCCGCATATCTGGGACACCACGTCGGGTGTGCAATCACGCACCAGTGCCTTTAGCGCATCAAAGCCCTGAGTGTGTGCAGCAATAAAGGCAGGATCGGTCCAGCCTTCCCACAGCATGGTATGCAGCAAGCCGTTGAACAGCATCACGTCGGTGCCGGGCTGCAGTGGAAGAAAGAGGTCGGCGATCTCGGCCGTGTCGGTGCGCCGTGGGTCACAGACAACAATCTTCAGGTCCGGATTTTTCTTTTTCGCGTCTTCGATGCGTCGAAACAGAATAGGGTGGGCGAAGGCAGTGTTGGAGCCCGCAATTAAGATGCAGCCGCAATGATTCACATCGTCGTAACAGGCTGGTGGCGCGTCGGCTCCAAGCGACTGCTTGTACCCCGCCACGGCACTACTCATGCACAGGCGCGAGTTGGAGTCGATGTTATTGGTACCAATCAGTCCCTTGGCGAGCTTGTTAAAGACGTAATAGTCTTCGGTAAGCCATTGCCCAGAGCCATAGAAGCCGACCGCATCTGGCCCGTGGTCGCGGATGATGCGCGTGAATTCGCTCGCAGCATAGTCAAGCGCAGCGTCCCACGACAACACTTGGGCCGGTTGGCCGCGTTGCACCCGTCGCATCGGTTGAAGCAAGCGCGTTTGTCGCGTGACATCGGCGCTGGCCGTAAGGTGCAAGGTGGAGCCCTTGGAACACAGTCGTCCGAAGTTGGCTGGGTGGTCCGGATCGCCACGCACACCCGTGATTTGCCCCTCTACCGATTCAATCACCACGCCACAGCCCACCCCACAGTAGGGACAAGTAGATTTGGTTTCTTTGGGCTTAGTCACAACAGCACTACTCGAAAGAAGCGGTTGTCTTGATGCTCAGGGCAGCGGCAAGATCGCACCAATAGCCTTCATGTTGCATCGTCCACCGCCAAAGATGCCAGTTCAGTCGCATCCAGATGCACCACCCCTGCGTCCACCTTGACGCTGAATTTGGGCGTACAGCCCACATCGGGAGCCTTTGCGCAACCGCTGTCCAAACCAATTGTCCAGTTGTGCAAAGGACAAGCTACGCTGGTGCCAAACACAATGCCCTGGCTCAAGGGACCACCCTTGTGCGGGCAACGGTCGAGCAAGGCAAACACTTCGTCCTGGTCGTTGCGAAACACTGCCACGTCCTTGCCTTTCGACCGCGCCACGCAGCGGGAGCCGAGAACGGGGATGTCGTCGACGCGACATATCGCTTTCCATTCACTCATTTTGCTATTCCTTTTGCAGCTGTCTGCGCACTATGGACAAGGGCTCTCATCACTTTCACACTGATATCTTTTCGAATTGGCGGATGTCCACGCCTGCTTTCTGCCTCTGGAACCAGGGATCGGGCTCGCCGTCCAACGCAAACTGCAGCTGCTCCCACAGGGCCCTGCGGCCTTCGGCATCTTCCAGAATGCGCTTCTTCACGTAGTCCAGCCCTACGCGAGACACGTAATGCACGGTGCGCTCCAGGTACCAGCCTTCCTGTCGGTACAACTCGCAAAATGCTCCGGTGTACTCCAGCACTTCTGCCGCGGTCTTGACCTTCACCAGGAAATGCGCCACTTCGGTCTTGATGCCGCCGTTGCCGGCCACATACATTTCCCAGCCGCTGTCCACGCCGATGATGCCCACGTCCTTGATGCCAGCCTCGGCGCAGTTGCGCGGGCAACCTGACACCGCGAACTTGACCTTGTGCGGGGCATACATGCGCCACATGGCGCGTTCCAGGTCCTTGCCCATCTGCGTGCTGTCCTGCGTACCCATGCGGCACCATTCGGAGCCGACACAGGTTTTAACGGTGCGCAGCGCCTTGGCATAGGCGTGGCCGGATGGCATGCCGATGTCTTTCCAGATGCCGACCAGGTCTTCCTTCTTCACACCCAGCAGGTCGATGCGCTGGCCTCCGGTGACCTTGATGGTAGGCACCTTGTATTTGTCGGCCGCGTCGGCAATGCGGCGCAGTTCGTCCGCCGTCGTCTCACCACCCCACATGCGCGGGATCACGCTGTAGGTTCCGTCCTTCTGGATGTTCGCGTGGCTGCGCTCGTTGATGAAGCGGCTTTGCGGATCGTCCTTGGCCTCCTTGGGCCAGGTGCTGATAAGGTAGTAGTTGACGGCAGGGCGGCACGATGCACAGCCATTGGGCGTCTTCCACTCCAGGAACTTGAAGGTATCGGCAATCGTCATCAGCTTGTTGGTGCGAATGGCGTCGCGCAACGCCTGGTGGCCGTGGTCGGTGCAGCCGCACATGGCTTTGAGCTTGGGCGTGGCGGAGTAGTCGCCGCCGGCGGTGAACATCAGCAGCTGTTCCACGAGGCCGGTGCAGGAGCCACAGGATGCACTGGCCTTGGTGTGTTTCTTGACCTCGTCCAACGTGAAGAGACCTTTTTCCTTGATGGCCTTGCAGATGGTGCCCTTGGTGATGCCGTTGCAGCCGCAGACCTCGTCGCTGTCCTTCATGGCTGCGGCCTTGTTGTGACCCTGGTGGCCAACGTCGCCGATGTTGGATTCGCCAAACATCAGTTTGTCGCGTATGTCGGCCACCGAGCGACCGTCACGCAGCAATTTGAAGTACCAGCTGCCATCCACCGTGTCGCCATACAGGCAGGCGCCCACCAGTTTGTCATCCTTGATGACCAGTTTCTTGTAGACGCCGCCATAGGGGTCGCTCATGATCAGTTCTTCGGTGCCCTCAACGCCGGTGAAGTCACCCGCTGAAAAGAGATCAATGCCGGTGACCTTGAGCTTGGTGGAGGTCAGTGATCCTTGGTAGCGGCCAATGCCGTACATCGCCAAGTGGTTGGCCGCCACCTTGGCTTGCTCGAACAGGGGTGCGACCAAGCCATAGGCAATGCCGCGGTGCGCCGCGCATTCGCCAACGGAGTAGATGCGCGCATCGGTGGTGGTCTGCATGGTGTCGTTAACGACGATGCCCTTGTTGCAGTGCAGGCGCATGCTCTCTGCCAGCTGGGTGTTGGGGCGAATGCCGACCGCCATCACCACCAGGTCAGCAGCGGTTTCGCTGCCGTCTTTAAATCTGATGGACGTCACGCGTCCATCGGCGCCGCCCACCAACTCCTGGGTCTGCGCTCCAATCAGGAACTTCAGGCCGCGGTCTTCCAGCGATTTCTGCAACATCTTGCCGGCCACGGTGTCGAGTTGGCGCTCCATGAGCGTTGGCATCACATGCACCACGGTCACGTCCATGCCGCGCAGCATCAGACCGTTGGCCGCCTCAAGACCCAGAAGGCCGCCGCCGATGACAACGGCATGCTTGTATTTCGTGGCCGCTTCGATCATGGCGTTGGTGTCAGCAATGTCGCGGTAGGCAATTACTCCCTTCAGATCCTTGCCGGGCACTGGCAGGATGAAGGGGTTGGAGCCGGTGCACAGTAGCAGGCGGTCGTACTCGGCTTCGGTTCCATCTTCGGCGCGCACGACGCGCTTGATGCGGTCCACTTCCACTACTTTTTTGCCTGCGTGCAGCGTGATGTGGTTGTCCTTATACCAGTCCCAGGAGTTCAGCACAATCTCGTCCAGAGTCTGCTCACCGGCCAACACCGGCGAGAGCAGGATGCGGTTGTAATTGGGGTGGGGCTCGGCGCCAAAGACGGTGATGTCGTATAGATCCGGGGCGATCTTGAGCAACTCTTCAAGGGTACGCACCCCGGCCATACCATTGCCGATCAGCACCAACTTCTGCTTTGGTTTCGCGCGCATGTCCATAGTCATGCCGCCTTTTCTACGTGGGCTTGTCGGGTGTACAAGAAGTCGATGACCGCCTTGCGGTAGCCCAGGTATTGCGCGCTGTCGGCCAGCGCCACGCGGTTGCGCGGGCGGGGCAGATCGACGCTCAGAACCTCTCCAATAGTGGCAGCGGGACCGTTGGTCATCATCACGATCTTGTCGGACAAGAGCACGGCCTCGTCCACATCGTGTGTCACCATGACCACGGTGCTTTGGGTGCGGGCCACGATCTCCAGCAGTTCGTCCTGCAGCTTGGCGCGGGTTAATGCGTCGAGCGCGCCAAAGGGTTCGTCCATGAGCAGTACCTTGGGCTCCATGGCCAGTGCACGGGCAATGCCCACGCGCTGCTTCATGCCGCCACTGATCTCGCCGGGGCGCTTCTGAGCGGCGGCAGTGAGACCCACCATGGCCAGTGCGGCATCGGTGCGTGCCATCAACTGGGTCTTGTTTTCCGATGGCGCGCCGGTGCTCTTGGACGCTGCACCAAAGACGCGCTCCACGCCCAGGTAGACGTTTTCAAAGCAGGTGAGCCACGGCAGCAGTGAGTGGTTCTGGAACACCACGGCGCGCTCGGGGCCGGGGCCGGCTATCTCGCGGTTGGCGCAGAGCAGGGTGCCTTCGGTGGGCGTGGTCAGACCGGCAATCAGGTTCAGCAGCGTGGACTTGCCGCAGCCGCTGTGCCCGATCAACGCCACGAATTCTCCCTTGGCCACGGTCAGGTTGATGTCACGCAGCGCGGGGAACAGGCCTTTTTTGGTCTTGAAGGTTTGGGCCACGTTCTGGATCTCGATGTATTTCAGCGTGCTCATGACTTCACCTCTTCAAACGTAAATGCCGTTGCGACCTTGATCAGGGCGTATTCCAGGACCAGCCCGACGATGCCAATCACGAAGATGGCGATGATGATGTTTTTGACGTTGAGGTTGTTCCACTCGTCCCACACCCAGAAGCCAATGCCCACGCCACCGGTCAGCATCTCCGCGGCCACGATCACCAGCCATGCGGTACCCACGGCCAGGCGCACGCCGGTCAGCATGTAGGGCAGCACGGCAGGGAACAAGATCTTGGTGACGATCTTCCACTCGGAGAGGTTCAGCACGCGGGCCACGTTCATGAAGTCCTGCGGCACGCGTTGCACGCCCACTGCCGTGTTGATGATCATGGGCCAGATGGAACAGATGAAGATGGTCCAGATGGCAGCCGGGTTAGCGCCTTTGAACACCAGCAGGCCAATCGGCAGCCAGGCAAGAGGGGACACCGGGCGCAGCAGGCTGATCAGCGGGTTGAACATGCGCCCCAGAAACTCAAAGCGGCCAATCGCAAACCCGGCGGGGATGCCCACGGCAGCGGCAAGACCAAAACCCACTGCGACGCGTTCGAGCGACATCAGCACGTTCCAGCCAACGCCCTGGTCGTTAGGGCCTTTTCGGTAGAACGGGTCGCTGAACAGCACCACGGCCTGCTTCCAGGTTTCCCAGGGGCTGGGAATGCTGCTAGCGGTGCTGATGCTTACCAGCGCCCATATCCCAACCAGCAGGCCAAGGCCCATGACCGGCGGCAGCACCGCCATCACCAAGCCACGCCAGTCGCGCGGTGTGCGCGGCGTTGTGGTTGTAACAGGGCTAGTCACGGTGCGCGCTAACGACTTTGGGTCTATTGAGTCATTAGCCTTCGTGGAATCTGCCTGTAGTGCTTCTGTTCTCATAACAATGCTCTCGCTGACTGCTGCCAGTGGTGAATGAAAAACTGCGCTGACCATTTGGAATCCTTTCAATCAGTTCAGGACACGCTGAAGGTTTGTCCCGCAAGTTTTCAGGCTTTGATCTTGAAACCGTCGGCGTATTTCTTCGGGTCTTTGCCATCCCAGACCACGCCGTCCATGAACTTGGCGGAGCGCATCGCGTCCTTCGGTACCGGCGCCTTGGCGGCAGCGGCAGCCTGCTTGTACAGATCGATCTGGTTGATCTGTTTGGCCACTGCCAGGTAGTCGGGGTGTTCTTTGAGCAACCCCCAGCGCTTGTGCTGCGTGAGGAACCACATGCCATCGGACAGGTAAGGGAAGGTCACCGCCCCTTCGTTGAAAAACTTCATGTGGTTGGGGTCGTCCCAGGTCTTGCCCATGCCGTTCTGGTAGCGTCCCAGAATGCGCTGATTGATGGCGTCCACGCTGGTGTTCACATAGCTCTTGTCGGCAATGGTTTCGGCCATCTTGTTCTTGTTGGACAGACTGGCGTCAATCCACTGGCCGGCTTCGATGACGGCTGCGGTCACGGCGCGCGCCGTGTTGGGGTATTTTTTTACGAACTCGGCCGTGGTACCCAGCACCTTCTCGGGGTGGTCCTTCCAGATGTCTTGTGTCGTGGTGGCGGTGACGCCAATGCCGTCGATGATGGCGCGGTGGTTCCAGGGCTCGCCCACGCAGTAGCCGTCCATATTGCCCACGCGCATATTGGCTACCATCTGGGGCGGCGGCACCGTAATGACCTTGGCGTCCTTCATCGGATCGATGCCATTGGCAGCCAGCCAGTAGTACAGCCACATGGCGTGGGTGCCGGTGGGGAAGGTTTGGGCGAAGGTGTATTCACGCTTCTCGACGGCCATGAGTTTGGCAAGACCCGGACCGTCCACGGCGCCTTTGTCAGCCAGCTTCTTGGATAGGGTGATGGCCTGTCCGTTGTGGTTGAGCGTCATCATCACGGCCATGTCCTTCTTGGGGCCGCTGATGCCGAGGTGCACGCCATAGATCAGGCCGTACAGCGAATGGGCAAAGTCCAGCTCGCCATTGACCAGTTTGTCGCGCACGCCGGCCCAGGAGGCTTCCTTGCTGGGCACGATCTTGACACCATACTTCTTGTCAAAGCCCAGCACTGAAGCCATCACCACGCTGGCGCAATCGGTTAGGGGAATGAAGCCAATCTTTACTTCGGTCTTCTCTGGCGCATCGGAGCCTGCCGCATAGACAGCGGCTCGGAGGGCGGGATCAACACCGATGGCGCCGACGGCGGCACCTTGCAAGATAGTTCTACGTGTCATAGAGGCCTTAAACAAGTTGGTCATAGCAATTCCCTCAAGGTTTCAAAAAGCAAAAAGGCGTCCACACGGGGTTCACTGCGATGTGCGCGCATGAAACCGTGGGGACGCCTTTGTCCTGTTACACAAGTATGGCCCGCCGTTGGACCTGACTTATGTACGACCCGGGGTGGGTCTTAATCAAACTTACGCAATGTCTGTGCCAACCTGATGCACACCCAGTTTGCTATGAATTCAAGAGCTGTCATGCATTGCCAGTAAAGCTTTACGAGGCGTTTTACTAGAGAATCAGCTGTGCACCCCATTTTTGTGCGGCGCACCAATTCGGGTGCTCCTCAACCCAACAGGTCGGTCACATCCAGCAAGCGCTGTGCTACCTCGGCCATCCGCAAGTTCTTATCCATGGCGGTCTTGCGCAGCTTGGCATACGCCGCCTCCTCGCTCAGGTTCTGGCGCGTCATAAGCAGCGCCTTGGCGCGGTCGATCACCTTGCGGTCTTTCAGTTCGGCCGTACGTTCGTGAAGTTCGCTGCGCGTGTCGGCCAATTCCTGGCGCAATGCCTGTTCGTGCTGGAATCGCGCCAGCGCGACATCGAGAATCGGCCGGATGCGGTCACTCTGCAACCCCGCCACGATGTAGGCAGATACACCCGCTGCCACAGCGGCACGGGCACTGCAGGTGTCGTTGTCGTTGGTGAACATGACGATGGGGCGACGCGCATCGCGGGTCGCCATTACAACGTGCTCCAACGCGTCGCGCGCGTCGCTCTCCGCGTCCAAAATGATCAGATCCGGTTGCAATTGCGCCAGACGCTCTGTCAGAAAGACATCGGCAGGCAGCGACGCCACCAGATTGAAGCCACTTCCCAGAAGCCCAATGCGCAGACTGCGAGACCGCTCCGCCTGATTGATGGCGTGCGTATCGTCGGAATCTGCAATATCTAGGTCGGGTGAAATAACAACGATGCGAAGTGCTTGCTGCATAGGCGGGCAGCAGCAAGATTCACGCCGGACTCGAAGATCGCAATTGAGTTTCTGCCCATTGGCAGTGCCAGTACGCTGCATCTGGCCAGTGGCGGGTTTACATAAGGTCAATCGCCGTTACAGATAGCCGACGTTCGTGGTTCCACAAAGTCAGCCCGCCTGATTGCTGTCACTGGTGGGCGCGAGCATCGTGCCCTTATGTCGAGATCTACATAAGGGCACTTATGCAGAGGACCCAGTAATGCAGAGTGACAGTTTCGGCCATGCGTTCGGCAGTTGCATCCGCCTGGATCACATGGCCATATCCTCTACATAATCACAGCGCCTTTAAGAAAGCCAGC
>JBPOIP010000131.1:0-25584 GCA_052034395.1 Pseudomonadota bacterium | reverse complement strand
TGGGCCCATTCGGCGGCAGGAAAAACGCCCATGCCGCTGGCGCCAAAGGTTTTCAACAACGCGCTGTCGGCGAACTCACCCACAATGCGCGGGCGCATGGCACGGTGCTCAAACCAGAGATCCAGTCTGTCGCGCACGGCGGTGTGCGGCGTGGGCAACAGCACTGGGACATCGGCCAGGCATTGGGGAAAGCCTTGGTTAGAGAGTTGTGTCAAGGCTTTGGTGCCGTACCAGGCGATGGTGGATGACCCCAGGGCGTGACTGTACAGCTTGATGTTGGGGTTGACTGGCGCGGGGCGGTCTGACAGCACGACGTCCAGCCGGTGCAGAGCCAGGTCACCCAGCAAATCATCGAGATTGCCTTCATGGCATAGCAGCCGAAGGTTCTGCTCCGCAATAACCGGTTGCAAAAGGCGACGCACAACCAGTTTGGGCAGACTGTCACAAATACCCACAGCCAGTCGCACGGTGGGCGTGCTCACCGCATCGCGAACCCGTGCCGGCAAGTTCTCGCCCAGCTGAAAAATTTGATCGGCCTGCTGCATGGCCACCAACCCGGCTTCGGTTAGCACCAGTCCGCGCCCTGCGGGTTTAAGCAGTGCATAGCCCAAAGACCTTTCGAGCTCGCGCACCTGCGCACTCACGGTTTGCACGGCCATATCAAGTTTTTCAGCGGCACGCGAGATGCCGCCTTCTTTTGCCACTACCCAAAAGTAATACAGGTGCTTGTAATTGAACGGCGTGCTCATATTCAGTATTTAAAGGAATTTAAATAAGAAATTATCTGCTTTTATAGAAGCTATTTCAAATTTATCGTTGGGCCTTCATCAACCCACTGGAAAGACACCATGCAAGTCATTTTTGAATCCCGCGATGCCGATGGCGCCCAGATGCGCGACCTGTCTGTTGAGCGCGTCCGCTTTGCGCTGCGTCGACTGAGCACGTGGGTACCGCGTGCCAAGGTGCAGTTCTCGGACGTGAATGGCCCCCGGGGCGGCGTGGACAAGCGCTGTCAGGTGGAACTGAGCACCGAGGCCGCTGGCACGGTCGTCATCGCATCGCTGGCACGCGACTGGCGCACGGCGCTGGACCGCTCACTCGGACGGGCTACACGCGTGCTGACTCGCAGTCTGCAGCGCACGCAGAAGCCGCCCCGGGGACGCGTTGCAAAGCTTGCCCTGGACAGTTAACCCATTCCACCCCAACAAAGGAATTCACCATGAACCACGCCCGTTCTCCCGTTCCCGCTGGCAACCGCTCTCCATATCGGGACGACTTCGCCCAAGTTGGCACGCGAGCCTCCGAACTGCATTCAGCGGATGTGAAGCGCGTCTTGCGTAACACGTATGCCCTGCTGGCCATGACACTGCTGTTCAGCGCCGGGGTGGCAGTTACCACGCTCGCATTGGAGTTGCCAGCGCCCGGCCTGATCCTGACCCTCGCAGGTTTTTTTGGCCTGCTTTTCGCCATCCACAAACTGCAGAACAGCGGCTGGGCACTTCCTGCCGTTTTTGCCCTGACCGGGTTTATGGGATACACGCTGGGGCCATTGCTGGCGCGTTCCCTGGCCTTGCCGGGGGGTGCCCAGACGGTAACCCTGGCACTGGCTGCCACAGGCGTCACCTTCCTCGCATTGTCGAGCTATGTGCTGTTGACGCGGCGCGACTTCAGCTTCATGGGTGGGCTTTTGTTTGTCGGCATGGTGATTGCCCTCATCGCGGGCATTGCCGCAGTGTTTTTTCAGATACCAGCCCTTGGACTGGCCGTATCGGCCATGGTCGCCCTGTTGTCAGCCGGACTGATTCTGTTTGAGACGAGCCGCATTGTGAACGGTGGAGAGTCCAACTACGTCATGGCCACCGTAAGCCTCTATGTTTCGGTCTTCAATCTGTTTACCAGCCTGTTGAGCCTGTTTGGTCTGGGTGGTTCACATGAATGAAATTTCACCCCCAGACATGGTTTACGGCGCACTGGCGCTGGCAGCCGTCTTGCTGATGGCCGCATGGCATGAATTTGCCGCCAAGAACCCGCGCGACGCCAAACTGCTGGTCGCTATGGGTGCCGCGAGCTTGACGGGCGGTACCGTAGCCTGGCTTCAATGAGACACCTGCGCTTGAGCCACATCCCCACACCGGTTGCAACGGAGTAAATACAACCATGAAATGCCCCACCTGCCCCGACACCACCCTGGTCATGACTGACCGACAGGGGGTTGAAATTGACTACTGCCCGTCCTGCCGGGGTATCTGGCTTGATCGGGGGGAACTCGACAAGCTGTTGGAACGCGCAGCATCAGCGGCCACACCCGTTGCGACCACGCAGGCGCCACGGGCGCGCCAACACCAGGATTTCGACGACTCGGACTATCAGGGCGGAAAGCGCCACTACCGCGACCGCAAGAAATCCTGGCTCCACGAAATCTTTGATTGACACCTGAAAGCACCTGATGCAAAGCTTCTTCGATCCCGCCATTCTGTTTTTTGTGTTTGGAATTCTGGCGGGATCGCTGAAGTCAAACCTCGAGATACCACCACAGATATCGCGCTTTCTGTCGCTGTACCTGCTGATGGCTTTGGGCCTGAAGGGCGGCTTTGCGCTGGCCCAGTCGGGCATGACCAGTGAAGTGGTTGTCAGCCTCGGTGCCGCTCTGGGCATGGCCACCCTGGTTCCTTTACTGGGCTACCTGTTGTTGCGCCGTTTCCTCAGCGGTTTTGATGCCGCAGCGATTGCGGCCACCTACGGCTCCGTCAGCGCGGTGACGTTCATTACCGCCGTCCAATATCTCGATACGCACGGCATTGCGTTCGGTGGCCACATGGCTGCAGCCATGGCGCTGATGGAGTCGCCCGCCATCGTACTGGCTGTGGTGCTGTCCAATCACGTGCGCCATCAGTCGGGGGGTGGCGCGAGACTGCTTGAAGGTGCTACGGCAAACCCACCACTGAGCCGCATCCTGCACGAAGCCCTGACCGACGGCGCGCAGCTACTGCTCCTGGGCGCGATGCTGATCGGCGTGCTGACCGGGGAGTCTGGTCAGGCTGCCATGAAGCCGTTTTCTGTGGATTTGTTCAAAGGCATGCTGGCCTTCTTTTTGCTCGACATGGGTTTGCTCGCAGCACGCAACATGGGAAAGCTCAGGGGGCAATCGGTTTGGCTGCTCGTGTATGCCATCGGCGGTCCGCTGGTGCATGCAGGCATCGCGCTGGCGGTGGGCCATATGCTGGACATGTCGACCGGAAATGTCGTGCTGCTTATGGTTCTGTCGGCCAGTGCGTCCTACATTGCGGTGCCAGCAGTCATTCGCCACGCGATTCCGGAGGCCAATCCTTCACTTTACTTTGGCATGTCACTGGGTTTGACCTTTCCGTTCAACATTCTGATCGGCATTCCTCTGTACGTGCAGATGGCCACCCACGCATTGTGAAGCGCAGTTTTTTACGAAACTCCGCTTCTTAAATATCTGCTTTTCCAGAGGTCTTTGGACGTCCACAATGTGCAGCAATCCAGCTAACCCCTCAACGAAAAGACTTTTCCGGAGAACAAAGACCCATGCGCAAATATGACCAAAACAGCCCGCAGGCTGCTGCCCGAATCATTGCTCTGACACTGGTTGCGGACGGCGATGTCGGGCGGGGGGAGCTTGATTTGCTGGATGAACTCGCGGTCCATCAACAGCTCGGCATGGAGCGCGATGCCTTTCATCGGGTCATCGACACGTTTTGCGAGGACTTGCTGTCCAGCAAGCAACTCGCATGGTCCGACAAGTGTCCCGTCGACGAGTACACGCTGAAGCGATTGATGGGGGAAATTGATGCACCCGCCCTTCGCCGCAACGTGCTGGATGTGTGCATCAAGCTTGCCGGTGCAGACGATCATGTTGCACAGGGTGAATCGATTGTGTTGAACGCAGCAGCTGAGCACTGGTCGTTACATCACCCAGCGCAACAAGCCCTGGCAGGGCGGGAAACCAGTGCGGTGCGCGCACCTTAGCGACGCGCTAGCCTGGCGAGTCCACCGGAGTTCGGAGGGTCATGTGCAAATAGTGACCATGCCCCTGATACTTACTGACTTATTAGCTATATTATTTATAGCATAAGCATCAGAAACACCTGCCAAGCACGGCACCGTCAAACGTATGCCGTGCCCGCAGAGCCTGGGTTACTTCTTGCGTGCGGCGATATCGCGTTCCGCAGCCTTCACCAACTCCACGCCCACCGTGGTTTTCCATTTGTCGTAAACGGGACGCGTGATCTTGACGAAAGCCTCACGCTCGGCCGGGCTCAATTGCGTGACCGTTACACCCATGGCAGCGATGTCCTTGAGCACCGGCTTGTCGGCCTCGATCAGACCCTTGCGCGCCAAGCTGACTTCCTGCGCTCCGGCATCAATCGCCGCCTGCTTCACGATCGCTTGATCAGCCGGCGTCCACGAATTCCAGATGTCCTTGTTGACAACGAACACCAGAGGGTCTGCCATGTAACCCCATGTCGTGACAAACTTTTGCCCTACGGTGTGCATCTTGAGAATCGTGAACAGGAACAGGGGGTTTTCCTGGCCATCCACCGCACCACTGGACAGCGCGGGCTGCGCATCAGCCCAGCTCATTTGCGTGGGATTGGCACCCATGGCACTGAACATGTCGGAAAAGATGGGAGAACCCACCACCCGGATTTTCATGCCCTTGAGGTCTTCGGGGGCCTTGATCACGCGTTTGGAATTGGTCACCTCGCGAAAGCCGTTCTCACCCCAGGCCAGTGGCACCACGCCGGCCTTGTCCAGCGTCTGGAATATTTTCTTGCCCACTTCGCCTTGTGTAAGCGCGTCGATGGCTGCGTAGTCGGGCATCAGGAAAGGCAGGGAAAACAGATTGAGCTCTTTGACCTGGGGGGACCAATTGATGGTTGAGCCCACGGCCATGTCAATCACACCCTGGCGCAAAGCAGAAAACTCGCGCGTCTGGTCGCCCTGAATCAGGGACACGCCTGGGTACAGCTTCATGTTGATGCGGCCCTGTGTGCGCTCTTTCACCAGATCGGACCACATTTTGCCTGCCTGACCCCACGGTGTGGCGGGACCGAGCACCAGCGACATGCGGTATTCGGCCTTGTAGGCTTCGGCCGCTGCGGCGGGCGCGGCAAAACTGCCCAAGGTGGCAGCAGCAGCCAGCAGGCTGAGGAAGGTTCTGCGGAATTTCATGGTTTTTGTCTCCTAATGAATCAAGAAAATGCCCGGGTTCAGTAGCCCAGGTAACGTGGCAGCCAGAGCGCGAGCTCTGGCCAGATGATGACAGCGACCATCACCAAAAACATCGAGAAAAGCATCCAGCCGACCCAGCGAACGGTTTCTTCCATCCGGACATTGGCGATGCGGCAGGACACCATCAGGTTCACAGCCAGCGGCGGCGTAAATTGCCCCAATGCCACCTTGAGCGTCAGGATGACGCCAAACCAGACCGGATCCCATTTGTAGAACTGCACAATGGGCCACAGCAGGGGCACAAAAATGAGAAAAATCGATACGCCATCGAGAAACATCCCCACGGTAATCAACAACAGAATCAGTAACGCCAGCACACCGTACTCGCCCAGCCCGGAATTCACGATGGCATTCGTTACCGGATCTATCACACCCAGGGTGGAAAGGGAGAACGCAAAAATACCGGCCAGCGACACCACCAGCAGGATGACGGCCGACAGCTCGCCAGACTCGCGCAAAATCACAAAAAGGTCACGGACCTTGATGGTTCGGTGAACGGCCATGCCGACAAACAGACCATAAAACACGGCCACGACTGCGGCCTCTGTGGGCGTAAACCAGCCTGCGCGCATGCCACCCAATATCAATACGGGTGCCGCCAGACCCCAGGTAGCCTCCTTGAAGCTCTGCCACAGGGGTGGACGGGGCAAACTTGACTCCAGCGCACCCATTTTGTGTTTGCGCGCCATCCAGACCGTGGGGATGATCAAGGCCAACCCCGCAAGGATTCCGGGGATCATGCCCGCAGCAAAAAGGGCCGGCACAGACGCGTTGGGTACCAGCACGGAGTACACAATAAATGCCACCGAGGGGGGAATCAAAATGTCGGTGGCAGCAGCGGCACCCACGACGCTGGCCGAAAAGGCAGCCGGATAGCCTGCACGCGACATTGCTGCAATCATCACCGCACCGACCGCCGCCGCATTGGCCGGTCCTGAGCCGGAAATGCCCCCCAAAAACATGGCCACCAGGATGGCCACCATGGGTAGCATGCCCGGACCCCGCCCCACCAGCGCAACGGCAAAATTGACCAGACGCAGTGCCACGCCGGAACGGTCAAAGATGGATCCGACCAGGACGAACATCGGAATGGCCAGCAGGGGATACTTGCCCAGTCCCGCAAAAAAATTTTGCGGAACAGCCAGCAAACCAAACCACTGCGCGTCGGAATTTGCCAGGGCAATGCACGCAGCCCCGGCCAGCCCCAGGGCTGCGCCGATGGGCACCCCCAGGAACATCATGGACAGGAAGGCAACAAACAGGAGCGTTGGAATCATTCCCTGCGCCCCCGGCGGATGAACAGGCCCAGCGCACGACCCGCTATGGCAACCGACAGGACCGGCAACCAGATCGTGTACCACCACTGGGGCACCCCGATACCGGGCGATGTCTCGCCAAACCGGATGTCGTCATACACCATGCGCATGCTCAAAACCGCGATCAGGGCAAACAGCAGAAACACCATGATGGCGCCAAAGCGTGCCAGCGCCCGCTGGCGGGCCAATGAGCCGCTGTCGGCGAAATACTCGATGCGGATCTGGCGATTGCGCGCCACCGAAGCAGATCCCGCCACCAGGGCCAGAACGATCATCAGAAATACCGAGAACTCTTCCGTCCAGGCAAACGATTGGTCAGTGAAGTAGCGCACCAGCACATTGGCAAACGTGATCAGGGACAGCAGGGCCATCACGATGACAGTCAACCAGTCTTCGATTTTCAGCGGTATGACCGTTATCTCGTCCTGTGCAGAGGGGTCGGGTATTTCAATCGGCAGATGGCTGGACTCATGGAACTGTGTCATGGTTCACTTTAGCATGGCGTGTACGGCAGCAATCACATCCTCAGTATGGATGCGCGACTGCGCTTCCAGCACCGGCGCATACCCAACCGGAATGCGGGGTGCACCCAGGCGCTTGACACGGCAACTGGTGGCCTCGGCCACGGTGGCCGCAATTTCCGCACCAAAACCTGCTGCCTGAACGGCTTCGTGTACCACCAGCAGGTGACCGGTTCGTGCGCAGGAAGCCAACACGGTTTCCCTGTCCCAGGGCCAGATGGTTCGCAAGTCAATCAACTCCACACGAACGCCTTCGCTTGCGAGCCGCTCGCAGGCGAGTGCACAAACCTGCAACTGTCTGCTCCAGCTCACCAGCGTCAGATGCTCGCCTTCACGCACGGTGCTCGCGCGGCCCAGCGCCGCCGTGCAAGCGGTGTCCACATCACCTTCCATGCCCCACAGCGTCTTGTGCTCCATATAGACCACCGGGTCGCCGCTACTTAGGGCGCAACGCAGCATGCTGTAGTTGTCCTGTGGCGTAGCCGGGCAGACCACCACCATGCCGGGCATATGTGCAAACCAGCTCTCCAGCGACTGTGAGTGCTGGGCAGCCGATGCATCCCAGATGCCAATGGGCATGCGCATCACCAATGGAACACGGCCCTGGCCGCCAAACATGAAGCGGTTCTTGGCTGCCTGGTTGACGATCTCATCCATGGCGCACAGCGCAAAGTCCACCACCCGCATTTCCACCACCGGACGCAGACCGGCCAGCGCCATGCCAACCCCCGCACCCAGAATGGCTGATTCACTGATGGGCGTATCAATTACGCGGAGTGCCCCAAACTGCTGCTGCAATCCCTTGTACTGGCCAAAAATGCCGCCACGGCCTACGTCTTCGCCCAGCACGACTACATTGGCATCGGACTGCATTTCATGCTGCATCGCCAATACGGCTGCCTGGGCATAGGTCATCATCGCCATTGGCCTGCTCCTACGTTCTGGACATCGGTGAAGGCACTGCTGGCCTGGGGCCAGTCCGAAGCCTCGGCCAAGGCAATAGCACTGTCAATTTCCAGCTCAGCCTCCCGTTCGATCTGGTCCATCTGCGTCACATCCGCACCCGGCAGAGCCAGGTATTGCTGGCGGGCTCGGGAAATGGGATCGGTTTTCAGCGCTGCTTGCAGTTCATCCGGATTTCGGTAAGCAGCAGCATCTACCGATACATGTCCCTTGACCCGGTAGGTCAGGGCATGCAGCAAACGCGGGCCAGCGCCACTGCGCACCTCTTGCACCAGGCGCCCTGCGATGGCGTATACCGCCAAAACATCATTACCGTCGACTTGCGCGGTCTCTATATCAAGACTTGCCGCACGCGCCGCCGCACCAGCACCGGCCGTCACCGGACCACTTGCTGTTGTCGCGCTCCAGCGGTTGTCCTCGCAGACAAACAGTACGGGCAGTGCATACACACGCGCCCAATTGAGGGCTTCCAGAAACGGCCCGCGATTGATGGCTCCGTCGCCAAAAAAGCACGCCGTGATGCCCTCGCGCTGTTGCAGTTTTTGTGCATGGGCCGCACCCACTGCAATCGGCAAGCCAGCAGCCACCACCCCGTTGGCACCGAGCATGCCGACCGAGAAATCGGCAATGTGCATGGAGCCACCTTTGCCACCGTTGGTGCCATTGGATTTTCCAAACAGTTCGCACATCATGCGCTGAACATCCGCCCCTTTTGCTAGGGTGTGCCCGTGACCGCGATGCGTCGAGGTGAGGTAGTCATGGTGACGCAAATGGGCACATACACCGGCTGCTACGGCTTCCTGTCCGGTAGAAAGATGCAGCGGACCGCGAACCTTGGCGCTGCCATCGGCTGCCTTACCGTAGGCGCTCACACCACCCTGACTGGCCCTTTCAGCCGCATTTTCGAAAGCACGAATGCGAACCATGGTGCGATATAGATCCGCAAGAATGTGAACGTCTTCTTTCAATGTGTCTCCTGCCAGGTCAAACCGTTGGGGAAGTCGAGTTTAACAACCGACTTGCGGGAAGAAGGCTGCAACCAGGAAGTATTGCAAATGAGGGCATGGGACGCCTCTGCCCAAGTGAAGAAGCCGGGTAACCGCTCACGCACAGGTTACAGAAGCTTCCGAGTTCATATCGCCTCGGTGCGCACCATCAGCCAGTCCAATCCCGCACCTTCGAGCAACGGACTCAGTCGCGAGCGCACGGTGGCATGGTAAGCGTTGAGCCACTGCAGCTCGTCACTGTGCAGCAAGTCTTTCTGAATGCAGCGGGTGTCGATCGGGCACAGCGTGAGCGTTTCGAATTCCAGAAATTCACCGAACGGCTCGTTGCTCGCATAGGGCACATTCAGGACCAGGTTTTCAATGCGCACGCCCCACTGGCCACTGCGGTACAGGCCCGGCTCAATGGACGTAATCATGCCGGGTTGCATGGCCATATTGGCATCGGGAATGGCTTTGGAAATGCTCTGCGGGCCTTCGTGCACGTTCAGAAAATACCCGACACCGTGGCCTGTGCCATGGCCATAGTCCATGCCGTGGTCCCACAATGGCACGCGGGCCAGCGCGTCGAGAGCGGTCGACAATGTGCCCAGAGGAAAACGTGCGCGCGACAAACCAATGGTGCCTTTGAGCACCAGGGTGTAGTCCCGCATTTGCGCGGCACTGGGTGTACCAATAGGCCAGACGCGCGTGATATCGGTTGTGCCTCCAGGGTATTGACCGCCAGAGTCGATCAGGAGCAGTCCGTCACCCTCGATAGCAGCATGGCTCTCGGGTGTAGCACGGTAGTGTGGCATGGCGCCATTGGCGTTGAAACCCGCAATGGTATTGAAAGACAGCCCGACAAATCCGGGCCGTTTGGCCCGTTCTGCGCTCAGACGTTCGTCAATGGTCAACTCCGTGATGCGCTCCCCCCGGCTCTGCGCGGCCTCAAACCAGGCGTAAAAGTTGCACATGGCAGCGCCGTCTTGCTCCATGGCGACGCGAACATGGGCAGCCTCGACAGCGCCCTTGCGGCTTTTGAGCAGAACGCTGGGGTTGATGGCCTCGACTACCTTGACGCTTGCAGGCGCGCTTTCGCGCAGGCCCAGGGTCACACGGCGCGGATCCAGCATCAGCACAGCGCCCTCGGGCAGTGCAGCCAGCGCGGGGCCGGCCATGGGGTAATCCTGCAGCAGCACACCATCAGCCCTCAGAGATTCGGCCAATGCGACAGGCACCTTACCGCTTGCGACAAACAATGTGGCCGTGGTGATGTCTATCAGCGCATGCGCCAGAAACACGGGGTTGTAGGACACGTCCGAGCCGCGCAGGTTGAACAGCCAGGCAATATCGTCCACAGTCGAAATGAAGTGGTGGCTGGCATTGACGTGCGCCATGGCGTCGCGCACCTGCGCCAGCTTGGCGCTACGGGGAGCGCCAACAAATGCAGGGTCATGCTCGTACACCGGTGCCTGGGGCAGGGCCGCGCGGTCGCTCCAGATCGTGGCAAAGAGGTCAACATCGGTGCGCAAAGTGGCGCCTGCTTTGGTGAGGGCATCGCGCAACTGCTGTGCAGCTGCCAAACCCAGCACGTTGCCGTCCACACCGACTTCCTGACCTGATGAAACGTTGGTGGCCAGCCACTGAACATGGTGGGTGGCTGCGCCGGTTTCGATCTTGACCAGTTCGATTCCGCTGCCCGCCAGTTCGGCCTCGGCCTGTGTCCAGTAGCGACTGTCAGCGAACAATGCGGCACGGGTTTGCGTAAGTGTGAGCGTGCCCATGGAGCCGGTAAACCCCGAGAGCCATTCACGCCCCTGCCAGCGTGCAGGCAGGTACTCCGACAGATGCGGGTCGCTCGATGGCACCAGACAGGCGGCCAGCCCCAGGTTCTTCAGAGCGGCCTGGGCGCTGGCAATGCGCTGGGCAAAAACAGAGGTCATCGCGGTTCCTTTTGGGAAGGTGTTGGCGCCGGGGTCAGGCGCAAATTCGCGATTGTAGATACGTGGCCCCCACGCTGCGCCGCTGCGCGGGTCCCTGCCCCCCGAGGGGGAGCGTTTTGCCTTGGGGCGGCCCGGCGGCAAAACATGACCCCACGCTTCGCCGCTTACAGCCGCTTGACCCCTGGCAAGAAGCCGACCAGCTGGCCGTCAACATACAACGCTCCCTCCGGCGCGCCAGCTTCAGCATAAAACTCCAGCACCACCTCGGCTGGAGCGCGTTCACGGGCGCGCTCGGCCGCTGCGAGACTACGCGACAGGCGGGCCAGCGTCACGCTGCCGCTGCGCAAAACACCAGCCAAAAGCCTTCTTGCCGATAGCCGGCGGGTTGGATAGAGGGTAACGGTTTGGGTATACAAACTGACTGTCATGATGGGGTCTCCTGTATCGGCGACCGCATCTGGGGCGGGCGCCGGATTCAACTACGGACTGGGGGGTCTGGCAATGCCGCACATAAAGCGCGGGGAGCCAGCACGGGATCGGTTGTCAATGTGAGGGGTGCAGTTCGCAACGGAGCGTTGCGCACCCTTGGTGGTAGGGATGAGGGTGAATGCGGTCATGGTTTTCTCCTGCAAAAACTTGAAATTGAGGGCAATAAAAAAGCCCGGATGCTGATTCGCATCCGGGCCACTGATAAAGAAATGTTGAGCGGCGGCTACAAACTTGCTCAAATGATAAATTATTTCTTATCTTGAGCAAATAGAATTTATCCCGATAGGCAGGCGTCTATTTTTTTTGTCGCAGTGGTGCAACACCCACTTGGGAGCGACGCCACAGGGCATTGGCCTCTGCAGTCGACGGCACGGACTTGGTCGTCGCAGCCTTGTCTTTGGCAACAGTGGCTGGCGCGGGTGTGGCGGCAGAGGGCGTCAGCACCTCACCCAGCAGGTCCAGCAAACGGGCGCGCGCCCGCTGTGGGTGGCGTCGGTAATAGGTGAGCACCAGGCCCACGATAAAGCGCTCGTCATCGTCACGCGGGGCATGGCTATCGCTGGGAGATGACACCGTCACCACTGGCTTGGTCGCAGCCGCAGCGCCGGGTGTGTGATCCTGGTCCATCCAGCCATTGGGTTTGTGGCACAGCATTTCAAACTGGCGGGCCAGGCGTTCGCCGATCTGGCGTGAACGGCCCTTGATCTGGCTCCAGTAGCTGGGCTGGATGTGAACCTTCTCGGCAAACCGGCCTTCCAGCCCACGCAAGGTGGCGGCGTCGGGGTGTTTGATGGTGTTGCGCACAAACTCATCGAACAGACTCAGGGCGTTGTCGAAGCGAATTTGTGCCAGATCGGTAGCGCTGGTCATGGCGCCAATGATAAACCTGCCTTGCGCATGATCGGCCAGGAGCTTGGGCGGCAGAGCGTTCTGCGCAGGTCAAGGAGGAGCCCGCGCAGGGGGCGGGGGACACGGAGCAGAACGCTCTGCCGCCCAAGCTCTCAGCGCGCCGAAGCCTTGGCCTTACATCGTCGGCAACATGCCTTCAGCTTGTCGCGCCCATTTGCAGCCTGTCACAGACCAACCACGGCGCATCGCACGGCACTGGCATCACCGGGGTTGGCGTGGGTACAGTCAGCCCCACTCCATTCGGCACAGAATACGCACCATGCAGAACACATCACCGACCCCGAAACTGGCTGGCTCCTGGGCACGATTTTCCGAGCGGTTTCTCAAACTGTTTCATGCCTATGCAGGCTGGCTGGTCAGCATCACGTGGCGGCGCTTTTTCTTTTTGGCAATCGTTCTGCTCATTTCCATGGGCATCATTCATGACTTGCCGCCACTGAACTGGACTTATAACGAAGTCGTGGAGCCCGAGGTGTCACCTCCGAAGCCGCCGCGCCCACCCGCTGAGTTGAAGCGGCAGAAAAAAATCATCTTGGATAAGGGCGATGGTGTGAATATCTCCATCGACGAAAAAGGCGTGCATATCACGACCGCACCATCTGCCAGCGTACCGGCTGCACCCAGCACGCCGACGCCCCCGGCTTCGGGCGCATCGACGCCCGCAAGCGGCAGCCCCACGGACTCCACAAAGACCGCCGGCAACGATGGTGTTTCCGTGAACCTGCCCGGTGTGCATATCAGGCTGCCGCCGGGCTCGGACGCAAACGAGGTTCGCAAGGCGATTGACGAGGCCAAGCAGGAAATAAAGGACGCGCTGGAAGAGGTCCGAAAGGAGGCCGAAAACGCCATGGAAGAAGACGGCGAACCAACCAAGCCACGCATCATCCGGCACAAGATTGGCGACCCGCTGATGCCGCTGACGATGTGGTTCCTGCTGATCTCGGCCATCATCAAGATCACCTACAAGGGCAAGGTCCAGGCGGAAGCCAAGGCGGCACAGGCCACCGAAGTGGCCGAGTCCGAGTCACTCAAGCGCCAGGTGGTAGAGGCCCGCATGGCCGCCATGCAGGCGCAGGTGGAGCCACATTTCCTTTTTAATACGCTCGCCAGCATTGACCATCTGATCGAGACCGACCCGGCGCGTGCCAGCATCATGCAGAAAAACCTGATCGCGCTGCTGCGCGCCAGCATGCCCACCATGCGGGAAGCCAACGCACAGAGCACCCGCGACCTAGGGCGCGAGTTGGCTGTGATCCGCCCCTACCTGGAGATTCTGAAGGTGCGCATGGAAGAGCGCCTGCAAACCGACGTGCGGGTCAGCGACGGCCTGCTGTCCGCCGAGTTTCCGCCCATGATGCTGCAAAGTCTGGTGGAAAACGCCATCAAGCACGGTCTTGAACCCAAGGCTGAGGGCGGCAGCCTGACTGTGGCAGCCGAGATCGTGCACGGACGGCTGGCAGTCACCGTGGCCGACACCGGCCTGGGCTTTGGCAAGTCGGCCACTGCCGGAACCGGTATCGGCCTGTCCAACATCCGCGAACGACTGGCGCTGCTGTATGGCACCAAGGCGAGCCTGTCCATCACCGAAACGGCTGGCGGCGGCACCACGGTCAGCATTACCGTGCCCTATGCGGTGCGCGCGACTGACGTGCCACCAATCTAGCCACCCCCGCGCTTGTCACCCGGCGACAATGGATGCTCCCAAACTTGTCATACATGGAGTTTGCACATGCCACGCGCCGTGATTGCCGATGATGAACGCCTGATGCGCGAGCAGCTCCGCTCCCGCCTGTCCGAGGTGTGGCCCGAGCTGGAAATCGTGGCTGAGGCCAAGAACGGCAGCGAGGCCGTGACGCTGACCGAACAGCACCACCCGGACATTGTTTTCCTCGATATCCGCATGCCCGGGTTGACCGGGGTGGACGCGGCACGCCAGATTGCGCAGCTGCCTACGTTTGACGATGCGCAGGGCTGGCCGGGCTGCGAGATTGTGTTCATCACCGCGTACGACCAGTACGCGGTGCAGGCATTCGAGCAGGGCGTGGTGGACTATGTGCTCAAACCCGCCGAGCGGGAGCGCCTGATGGTCACGGTGCAGCGCATCCGCCAACGCATGGCCGAGCGCGCCAACCACACATCGGCCGAGAGCGCGCTGTCCTCTGCACCGCTGCCAGCCCATACGCCCGACATGCAGCAACTGCTGCAACGGCTGGCCGCGCAGCTCAACCCGCAGGCGCCTGCCAAGCTCCAGTGGATACAGGCCACGGTGCGCCAGGCCATCCAGATGATTCCGGTGGAAGACGTGCTGTTCTTCATCTCCGACGAGAAATACACCCGGGTTCAGACCGCCACGGTGGAGGCACTGATCCGCAAACCCATCAAGGAGCTGGTAGACGAGATCGACATGAACCTGTTCTGGCAGATTCACCGCTCCACGCTGGTCAATATCAAGGCCATTGCCGGGGTCAGCCGCGACGAACGCGGGCGTCAGCTGGTCAGCGTGCGCGGCCTCACGGAAAAGCTCGAAGTCAGCCGCAGCTATGCGGGTTTGTTCAAGGCGATGTAGCCGTGTTCATGGTTCGACTTTTTCGCATGCTGGGGCATCTGCCCCTGTCGTGGATGCAGCGCCTGGGCGCGCTGCTGGGCTGGCTGGTGTGGCGGCTTTCAAGCAGCTACCGCCAGCGTTTTGAAACCCAGGCCGCCGCTGCGGGCTTCAGCCCGGCGCAATACCGCCCGGCACGCGCAGCCATCGGCACCATGGTGGCCGAGCTGCCCTGGCTGTGGCTGCGTCCGCCCAATCAGGGTGTGCTGCACCTGGTGCAATGGGACGGCGTGGAACACTTCGAGTCCGCACTGGATGCCGGCAAGGGCGTCATCCTGGCGCTGCCCCACATGGGCTGCTGGGAGATGATTGGCCAGTCACTGGCCGAACGCTATGGCCCCACACGCGGTCCGCTGGTTGCCCTGTACCGGCCGGCGCGCAAGGCCTGGCTGGCACCGCTAGTGGCCAGCTCGCGCGACCGCCCCGGCCTGAAGGCCGTGCCCACCAGTGTGTCGGGGGTGCGCAGCCTCATCCGGGTACTGCGTGGTGGTGGCTATACAGCCATCCTGCCGGACCAGGTTCCGCCCCTGGGCCAGGGCGTGTGGGCACCGTTTTTTGGGCGACCGGCATACACCATGACACTGCTGTCGCGCCTGGCGCAGCAAAGCGGCGCGCGCGTTCTGTTGTGCTGGTGCGAACGCTTGGCGGCGGGCCAAGGCTATGTGATGCACTTCGAGCCGCTTGATGCGCCGGAATTGCTTGACACCAACGCCTCGCCCGAGGCAGCCGCAACTGCGGTCAATGCCGGCATGGAACGACTGATCCGTCGCGCTCCGGGGCAGTATTTGTGGTCCTATGCCCGCTACAAGCAGCCTGCAGGCGAGGAGTGAAGCGACTGACAGGTACCAGCAGGGCCTTGTCACCTGCGCCTGCCGGGTAGCTCAACAGCAGACCATGCTTTGCGTTTTTTCGGTTCAGCGGGAGCCTGGCATGTGCTTTGGTGTACTACATTACACCGTTACAGGGGAGCGCCGCAATGAGAGCTTCGCAGTATTTTGAGCAGATGGGCATTCGAACCAAGCTGATTGTCATTTTTGTGGCCATCAAGGTGGTTCCGCTGGTGCTACTGGCCTGGTATGCATGGCAGGCGGCGCAAGGCTTGAGCGAAGGTGTCTCCTCGCGGGCACTCGAAATGGCCGAAGCCATGCGCGTCACGCAGCAGCAAACCGGGAAAACCGCCAACGACGATGCAGTACGTGCGCTGGATGAACGCTCGCGCGAGGCGATCGAGTCGCTCACCACCGACCTGGCGCGCCAGGTAGCGGACTTTTTGTACGACCGTGACAAGGACGTGCTGCGGGCATCTGCTCTGGAGCCGACGGACGCTGCCTACCGGCGCTTTATCGCCAGTCACACCCGCGAACTGTATGGGCACGACAAGTACGTGCTATCTGATGATGGCAAGGCATGGGTAGCCACTGCGCCCATCGCGGACGAAAACCCGGTTCGTCCACCCTTGGCCGATAACGCCAAAGGCTTTCACACCCGCGCGCCAGAAAACTATGGCAAGAAATTCCTGCAGCCACTGTTTCTGGAAATGACCTATGTGGATCTCTCGGGTGTCGAAAAAGTCAAGGTTCAGCAGGGGGACCTGCTACGGCCAGGGCTGCGCGACGTCAGCCGGCGCGAGAACACCTTCATCAAGGCCGAGAGCTATTGGCCGGCTGTGCAAAAACTCAAACCGGGCGAGATTTACGTCTCCGAGGTGATCGGCCCCTACGTGCCCACGCACTGGATCGGTCCGTACACCCAAGCACGCGCTGAAGAACTCAAGAAGCCGTTTGAACCCGAAGCCTCTGGCTATGCGGGTCTTGAGAACCCGGTCGGTAAACGCTTTCGCGGCATTGTGCGTTGGGTGACTCCGGTGGAAAAGGGCGGACGCGTCGCGGGCTATGTGACCCTGGCGCTTGACCATGCGCATCTGATGGCTTTCAGCAACCGGGTGCGCCCGACGCCAGACCGGTTCGCGCCGATTGCAGATCCGGCTTCGGGCAACTACGCTTTCATCTGGGACGACAAGAGTCGCGCCATATCCCACCCGCGGGACTACTTCATTGTGGGTTACGACCCCGAGACCGGCCAACCAGCGCCCCCCTGGATGGACACCGACTTGTGGACCAGCTGGAAAGCCAGCGGCAAACCGTGGCACGAATACCAGCCCACGGTTCCTGCCTTTCAGGACCAATCCCTCAAGCGCAAACCGGCCCCGGAATCGGCAAAATCTGGCAGCGTGGCGCTGGACTGCCGCTACCTGAATTTCTCGCCCCAGTGCCACGGTTGGGATGCGCTCACCGAGCACGGCGGCTCCGGTTCATTTGCAATTTTCTTTTCCGGTTTATGGAAGCTCACCACGGCGGCTGCCATTCCGTATTACACCGGGCAGTATGGCGCAAGCAAGCGGGGTTTTGGTTATGTCACCATCGGAGCGAATGTGGATGACTTTCACAAAGCCGCCACCGAGTCAGGCAAGCGCATTGACGCCTTGATTGCCACCGCGGAGGGCAAGCTCAAACAGGAGCGCGAAGGACTACAGGCCACGATTGTCGAGCGGCTCGCCCAGACCGCCTTTGGTCTGAGCGCGTCAACGCTGGTGATGATTGTGCTGGTGATCGTCATTGCAATCTGGATGGCCGGCGTGCTGACAAACCGCATCACGGAGATGGGTAGCGGCATTCGCCGTTTTCAGGAAGGCGATCTGTCGCACCGTCTGGAGGTGCGGGGACAAGATGAAATGGCCGAGCTGGCCAAGTCATTCAACCAGATGGCGGGCGAAGTGCAGGAGTCATTTGGACGACTGGAAGATGCGCGCCGTTCGGCTGAAGAAGCCAACCGCATGAAAAGCGAGTTTCTGGCAAACATGTCGCACGAGCTGCGCACGCCGCTTAACGGCATTCTGGGCTTTGCCGAGCTGCTGGAAATGGATCTGGAAGACCCGGTGCAGCGCGAGTACGCCCAGACCATTCGAACCAGTGGTGAGCATTTACTGGCTCTGGTAACCGATGTGCTGGATCTGGCCAAAATTGAGGCGGGACGCATGGACTTCAACCCCGTTTCGGTGGAGTTGCCAGCGCTACTGGCAGAAATTGCCGGCCTGCAACGGGGCCATGCGCAGACCAAAGGTCTGACTCTGGAGCTGGTTGAGGATGCTGTTCCGCCCCGGGTGTTTGCTGACCCGGTACGCTTGCGCCAGATCCTGCTCAACCTGACCAGCAATGCGCTCAAATTTACCGAACAGGGCACTGTCACGATACGCGCCTCGGATTCTGCCGGCCGCGTTCGCATCGAAGTGCAGGACACCGGCGTGGGAATCAAGCCCGAAGACCAACAGCTCATTTTCGAAAAATTCCGGCAAAGTGAATCCTTTGCCACCCGCAGTCACCAGGGCACGGGATTGGGACTGACACTGGCCAAGGAGCTGGCGGAGCATATGGGTGGTGAAATCGGCGTAGATTCCACCCCGAACGTGGGCTCCACGTTTTATGTTGTACTACCGGCTGGCGGCGAAGAGCAAAGTGAAGCGTGACAAATGTGGGGACAAGTGTGAGTCGACGGGTATTGCTGGTGGACGATGTGATGCTCAATCGCAGGCTGGGCATCGCGCTGATGTCCAAAATGGGTTGGGAAACCCTGGAAGTCGATGGAGGACTGGCTGCACTGGAATGGTTGCGCGCACATCCGCCGGTCGACCTTGTGTTGCTGGATATCAGCATGCCCGACATGAGTGGCGAAGAAGTCTGCAAACGGTTGCGTGCAGACCCCGCCTATGCGGCTCTGAAAATCATTGCCTACACCGCCCACGCGGGACCACACGACGTTGAGCGGTTTCTGGCAAACGGGTTTGATGCCGCGCTCATCAAGCCAATTTCTTCACAGCGCCTGAAAAACGTGGTCGATGGACTGTTTCCCGCCGACGCTTGATGCACATCCACCCACAGCGGGTTTGGGATCACCGCGAAATTCGAAAACAAGGTCACCTGCGTCATAGCTCAGGAGACCGGAGGCAGGCAATTGGGCGGCAACATACCCGCAGCGACCCAGGAGCGCCTGACAGCGGGTGTTTTGCGCAACCGTTGTTGCCCAGAATGCCGACATGCCACTGACTTTGGCTATTTCGCCGTGAAGCCAAAGCAAGCCTTCGGTTGCAAGCCCTCGGCCCCAGTGTTGGGGCGCAAACAGAAACGCCACCTCGGCCAGACCATCGTGAACCGTGGCCTCCAGACGCCCCAGCATGTCACCTGAATCGGCCGCGCGTACCAGATAGTTCAGCCACATCTGACCCGCGGCAGAGGGACCCGGTCCTTGCAGCGCTCGCGACAAACCCAGTTTGAAGACCTCCACGCTGGGCGGGGACTCCCCAAGGTATGCATAAACCTGTGGATGCAGGAGAACACTCGCGAGTTCATCGAGATGGCCGATGGCCAGGGGTTCACAGCGAAGGCGCGGTGATGTCACGCCAATCACTACATCTTTCATAGCAATGTATCTAATATCTACAAGGCCTTAAGCCCAATTCAGCTTATGAAACCACCCTTGCCACATGGCCTTCCAGCCCGCGCGGAATGGCGCCGAGCAACTGCTGCGTGTAGGCATGCTGCGGGCGGTTGTAAATGTCTTCCGAGCTGCCGCGCTCCACAATTTCGCCCTGGTTCATCACCAGAATGTCATCGGCCATGTACTTGACCACGGCCAGATCGTGGCTGATGAACACATAGGTCAGGCCAAACTCTTCCTGCAAATCCAGCAGCAGATTGAGCACGGTGGCCTGCACGCTGACGTCCAGCGCACTGACACTTTCGTCGCAGACAATGATTTCGGGCTTCATGGTCAGACAGCGTGCAATGGCAATGCGCTGGCGCTGGCCGCCAGAAAACTCGTGCGGGTACTTGCCAAACGCATCGCCTGGCAAACCCACTTTTTCGATCAGGGCCACGGCACGCTGGGCGCGCTCGGCGTCGTCTTTGCCCAGGCTGTGGATGCGCATGGGTTCCATCAGGATCTGGCCGATGGTGAAGCGCGGGTTCAGGCTGGCGTACGGGTTCTGGAAAATGATCTGGATGCGACTGCGGTAGGCGCGCATCTGCGCCGCGCTCAAAGTGGCCAAATCAATGCATTCGAACATGATGCTCCCGGCCGTGGCGTCGGTCAGGCGCGTGAGCATCATGCCGATCGTTGTCTTGCCCGAACCGGATTCGCCCACTACGCCCAGGGTGCGGCCCTTATGCAGGGAAAAGTTGGCGCTCTTGACGGCACTGAACACACTGCGTTTGAACAAGCCGGTCTTGAGCGGGTAGTCCTTTTGCAAGCCTTTGACCTCGATCAGCGCGGGTCCGATGGCGGGTGTGCTGACACGTTCTTCAGTGATGGCCGCGCGCTTGTTCATGATGTCGTCGATCACGGCCAGGCGGCGCGGGCGCGCATCCAGGCGGGGGCGGCAGGCCAGCAGGGCCTGCGTGTAGCTGTCCTGGGGTGTGGAAAAAATGGCAGACGCCTCGCCGGCTTCACGCACCACGCCGCTGCGCATGACCACCACACGGTCAGAGATTTCGCCCACCAGTCCCAGGTCGTGGCTGATGAAGAGCATGCTCATCTTCTGGCGCTGCTGCAACCGGGCCAGCAATTCCACAATCTGGCGCTGCACCGTGACGTCCAGCGCCGTGGTGGGCTCGTCAGCAATCAGCAGCTTGGGCTCGCAGGCGATGGCGATGGCAATCATCACCCGTTGCTGCTGGCCGCCCGAGAGCTGGTGCGGGTAAGCATTGAGACGCTCCTTGGGGTTGGGGATGCCCACTTCCGTCATCAGTTCCAGCGCGCGGTCCAGCGACTGCCTGTGGTTGAGCCCCAGGTGGATGCGCAGCACTTCGGCAATCTGGTCGCCCACCGTGAACACCGGGTTGAGCGAACTCATGGGTTCCTGAAACACAACCGATATATCCTTGCCGCGCAGTTTGCGCATGTCTTCAATCGGTAACTGCAGCAGGTCTGCACCGTTGTATAAAACTTTGCTGGCGGCACCCAGTATGGCGTTTTCGGGCAGCAGGCGCACGATGCTCATGGCACTGACGCTCTTGCCGCTGCCTGATTCGCCCACCAGTGCCACCGTGCTGTTGACCGGAATGTCAAAGCTCACGCCCTTGACGGCTTCCACTGTGTGGGCCTTGCCCATCCGGAATGCGACCCGCAGGTCCTGAACGCTAATCAAATTGCTCATGTCCGTATTCCTTGCTTCAGCGCAATTTGGGGTCCAGCGCATCACGCAGCGCATCGGTCAGCAGAGCGAATGCGGTGACAAATGTCGCCATGAACAGGGTTGCGGTGGCCAGTTGCCACCACTTTCCCTGCACGAGTTCGGTTTGGGCTTCAGCGAGCATGGTGCCCCAGCTGACCATGTCCAGCGGAACGCCCAGACCCAGATACGACAGGATCACCTCGGCCTTGATGAATCCCACCACATGCAAGCTCAATTGCACCAGCACCACGTGGCTGATGTTGGGCAGGATGTGGGTGAACATGCGCGAGCCGTGTGACGCGCCAATCGCCTCGGCCGCCATCACATACTCGCGCGAGCGGTGCTTCATGTACTCGGCGCGCACCAGGCGGTAGATGCCGGTCCAGCCCACCAGACTCAGGATGATGACCACCGTCCACACGCCACTGCCCAGCGTGCTGGCCAGCGGCCCTGACTTGAGCACGGCCGCCAGCGCGAACACCAGCAAAATGTACGGAATGGCAGTGAATACGTTGTAAACCCATTCCAGAAAATCACCGGCGCGCCCACCAAAGTAGCCTCCGATGGCGCCCAAAATGGTGCCGATCAGTGTGGCAAACAGGGCGGCTGTCAGACCCACGGTGATGGACACCTGGGCACCCTTGATGACCTTGGCAAAGACATCGCGCCCCTGCTGGTCGGCACCAAACGGCAGGGTGTCAGCCTTCACCACGACTTCTGTCTTGAACTGGGCGGTCCGTTCATCCCATTCCTTGTAGCGCGCCGCCAGCGGGTCCACGTCACTGATATCCACATTGGGACCTACCACGGTTTCCACAATGGCGTTTTGTGTGCCATCCTCAATCTTGCCAACCAACGTGGGCGCGGCAAATGGTATGCCCACTTCCTTCTGCCAGCCGCTTGCCACCAGACCAAGCTGCGCAGCGATCACCAGTGCGATGAAGAACAGGGTCACATACAGCGACACCATGCCAACCCGGTCGTTTTTCAGGCGAAGCCATGCCTGCTTCCAGACGCCGGGTGACTGGGGCAGGGATTGCACAATATCGGTACTCATTTCAGCGTCACCCTTGGATCAACAAACTTGTACAGCACATCGGTGATCAGGTTGATCACCATGGTCAGTGCCGCGAGATACACCGTGGCCGCCTGAATGACGGGGTAGTCGCTGCGGTTCACCGCCACCAGAATCTCGCGCCCCAGCCCGGGGATGGAGAAGAAGACTTCGATCAGGAACGAGCCGATGAACACGCCGGGCAAACCGGTTGCCACGTTGGTCAGAATCGGAATCATGGCGTTGCGCAGTACGTGCTTGAACAGAATGCCGTTCTCGGTCACCCCTTTGGCGCGGGCCGTGCGCACGTAGTCCTGGCCGATTTCATCGAGGAAGAAGCTGCGGTACAGACGCGTCTGCGGCGCCAGACTCACCAGCACGGCCAGAAAAACCGGCAGCGGCGCATAGGTGGCCAGGTTGGTCCAGACGCTGTTGCTCCAGCCCTGCACCGGAAACCAGCCCAAGATGAAGCCAAACAGGTACTGGCCCACGATGATGTAGACCAAAAAGCTGATCGACAGCGCTACCGTGGTGAGGATCATGATGGCCCGGTCGGTCAGACTGCCCCGCACATAGGCGACGGCCAGTCCGGCACCAATGGCGAGCAGCACCTCGAGAACCAGGATCGGAATCATGATGGTCAGTGTGGCGGGCAGGCGGGTTGCAAAGATGTCGGAGATCGCCTCATTGGTGGTCCAGCTTTTGCCCCAGTTGAAGGTAAAGACCTGCTGGACAAAGACCCAAAGCTGCTCCATCACCGACTTATCCAGCCCCAATTGCGCCCGCAACGAGGCCAGCCGCTCGGGGGAAGCCTTCATGCCGGCCATGATTTCGACCGGGTCTCCTCCAAAAAATTTGAAAAGGAAGAAGATCAGCAGTATCACTCCCAGCAGGGTGGGAAGCATTTGCAGGATGCGTCGCAGAATGTAAGAAAGCATATTTGGGGAAACTAGGGTTAAATGCTGATGCATTGGGACAAGGCGCGGATTATGCTTGTCCGTTTTGCTTTGGGCATCGGTGTTTGTATGAGGGGGAGTATGCGGGTGACTATGGATTTAGGGAAGACGGGGATCGCTTTGGCATTGCTGTGCTGGGGTTTTGGCGCGGGTGCAGAGACTTCTAGCAAGACTCAGGCCGAGAAAGTTTTGCGCTACGCCTTCGAAATTGCCGAAACCGGCTTCGACCCGGCGCAGATTTCGGATTACTACTCGCGTACGGCAACCGAAAATATGTTCGATTCGCTGTACCGCTACGACTATCTGGCCCGGCCTGCCAAGGTGGTTCCCAGTGTGGCGGACGGCATGCCCGTGATTGCCGATGACTTCAAAACATTCACGGTCAAGGTCAAACCGGGCATCTACTTTTCAGACGATGCAGCGTTTGGTGGCAAGAAGCGTGAGCTGACCGCGCAGGACTTTGTCTACACCTTCAAACGGATTTTTGACCCCAAAACCAAGAGCCAGATCTATTCCGACATGGAAGAGCTGAAGCTGCTGGGCATGGACACCCTGCGTCGCGATGCCGAGAAGCCGGGCGCCCTCTTCAACTACGACTCCGAGGTGGAGGGTCTGCGCGCCCTGGATCGTTACACCATCCAGTTCAAGATGCAGGACAGCCAGCCCCGCTTTATCTACCGGCTGACCGAGGCCAGCGTACTCGGCGCGGTGGCGCGCGAAGTGGTGGAAAAATATGGCGACAAGATCATGGAGCACCCGGTGGGTACCGGGCCGTTCAAACTGGACCAGTGGACGCGCTCGTCCAAAATCACGTTTGTAAAAAACCCGAATTTCCGCGAAGAATATTACGAGGCCGAACCACCGGCCAACGACGCACTGTCGCAGGAAATTTACCGCCAGATGAAAGGCAAGCGCATCCCGATTGTGGACAAGGTGGAGATTTCCATCATTGACGAAGTGCAGCCACGCTGGCTCTCGTTTTTGGGCAATGAGCATGATTTTCTGATGTACCTGCCCGCCCAGTTTGCCAACCAGGTGATACCCAACAACAAGCTGGCGCCGAACCTGGTCAAAAAGGGCATCCGCATTGAACGATATGCCGCACCGGAGCTGACGTTCTCGTACTTCAACATGGAGAACCCCACGGTTGGTGGTAACTCCGCAGACAAGGTCGCGCTGCGCCGCGCCATTGCCCTGGCTTACAACACGGAGGAAGAAATTCGCCTGCCCCGGCGCAACCAGGCCATCGCGGCCCAGGGCGTTATTCCGCCCAACACCTGGGGCTATGACCCCCAATTCAAGTCGGAAATGAGCGACTACAACCCGGCCCGTGCCAAGGCGCTGCTGGACATGTATGGCTACGTGGACAAGGATGGCGACGGCTGGCGTGACATGCCTGATGGCAAGCCACTGCTGCTGGAATATTCGACCACTCCATCGGCTGCGGACCGCGAGCTGAACGAAGTGTGGAAAAAGAGCATGACGGCGGCGGGCATCAAGATTGTGTTCAAAACCGCCAAGTGGCCCGAAAACCTGAAGGCCGCGCGTGCCGGCAAACTCATGATTTGGGGGCTGGGCAACTCGGCCTCGTCGCCGGACGGCGGCAGTTTTCTGGACTTTGGCTATGGGCCGCAGCGATACGAGGGCAATCTGGCGGCCTTCCAGAACGACGAATACGACAAGCTGTACCGCCAGCAGGTCGTCATGCCGGATGGCCCCGAGCGCAAAGCCCTGATGCAGAAAATGGTCAAGATCCTGATCGCCTACATGCCGTACAAGTTCAACACCCACCGCATTCGCACCGACGTTGTGCAGCCCTGGCTGGTTGGCTATCGGCGGCACCCCACTTCGCGGGCGTTCTGGCGCTATGTGGACATCGACACCACCAAACTGCCCAAATCGTAATCGGACCGGTTCACGAGTCCTCCTACAATTCCGCACTTCCTCACCATGCTGATCTGCAACCCGGCGGCGCCGACGAACGTTCGCACAACGAACCCGGTCTGCCCGCCACTGAATAGGAAAACCATGCACTTGCGCTTCAAACTGATGGCCACTGCGGCCCTGACCCTGGCACTATCCGCACCCCTACTCGCAGCGGTCATACCCGCCGGTACCCAGTTGCACCCCACCCAGACCTTTACGCGCGGCAATGGCTCCGAGCCCGAGAGCATGGACCCGGCGGTGGCCGAGACCGTGCCTGCCAACCAGATTCTGCGCGACCTGTTTGAGGGACTGACGGCCACCGACACGGCAGGCCGTACCGTTCCTGGCGTGGCTGAAAGCTGGAAGCAGACCAACCCGACCACCTGGGTGTTCAAGTTGCGCTCCAACGCCAAATTCTCCAATGGCGCGCCCATCAC
>JBPOIP010000100.1:0-4427 GCA_052034395.1 Pseudomonadota bacterium | reverse complement strand
ATGAAGCGGCTCTACGCTGCCGTTGTTATGTTTGGTTTGGGTTGAAAACCTTACGACCGCTGTGCCGCCAGACGAGTCTGTTTCCGGCGTCGGCGTAATGGAGCGTATTTGGACGACAATCTTGGCGTGGTCTTTTAAAACCGTATCGCGGGCTTGCGTCCCTTCAAATAAAGCGTAATATTCCCGTTGCACGTCAGGGTCGCTTAACAAAGCCGTCGTATTATAGGCATTTTGAAGGGTGTTATAGTCGTACCCTTCACGGTTGAGAACAGATTGAGTGAGGAAATAGCTATCGACAACCTCCCCATAGCTGGTCTCACTCGTCTGAAGAGTGGTCAAGACTTCCACATGGCCTGTCGCATTATCAACGCGCAAGACAAAGGGAGTATTGGTTTTTAAAGGCGTGAGAAACAAAAGAGCCAGCAGAGACACAGCCAGCAAAGCGCTTGCGCCTATGGCAAGACGCCAGGCGATTTGCCGTGACCGTAAAATCTCAGCCATATAGTCCCGTTCCAAGCCACGGCTTTCTTCCAGGTATTTAGTGTCTGACAGAAAACCCTTATTTTTACCTAAAGATCAGTTTCAGGTATAAGTCAATTCTAGAGGTTTAATTCAAATAATAATTGAAAAAATATTTTTACTGATAATTTGAATAAGATTAACGCTTTTTATTGAATTTTAGGTACGGTGATCCTGTAATTTTATTTTAGGATCTCCTTGCTTGAAGAATCGAGACGGTTTACGCAGCCATTCTTTTTCTTAAATGACCATACTGTATATTGCCGTATCTTTGGCGGCTTTCCTGAAGCCTTTTATGGTCGCGTCCTTGTAAAATCGCTCCCACTCGCTGAAGGTTTCGCCCGGTAATAGCCAAACTAACATAACGCTTAAATCCATCAATCCCCCGGTCTGGACAATAATCCAAACCATGAACCTCCAAAGCGTTAATCGCAGACTCTACAGCTGAATGCTGGCGTCGGGCATGACGGAACTCGGGAGCGCTCTCAAGTTCACGAGCTTGTTTGGACAATTTTCCTTTTCTGGACAAAACAGGCGTTTTAATAACTTCCCGAAGATCATTCTGATTGGCAGGGGAATGAAAGCCTTTATCAAAGCTGGCTTGTTCTACCGCAGGAAACCGCTCTTTGGTCTCTTTGACAAGGGATACGCAAATTTCCTCATCCGTTTTCTTTTCCATAACCTGGTGATGCAAGATAAATTGATATTGGTCCTCAACAATGCAAACTTTTAACCCCAATTCGACAGGAACGCCCGCTTTTCCTTTGGAGATCCACTCCGTATGCGTCTCAAATACGGAAAAGCATTTTTCTTCATGAGGAATGGCTTCACCTTGAATGACACGGCGATCAATCTGGTTGATTTGACGCCTGGCATGCTTCATAAAGTTGGCAATCTCTTCCTTTTGCATCTTAACCATGAAGCTTGTATGAGGAATTTTTTTAAGGGACAGGGCAGCCCTTTCAATCAGGGATGAACACGCATTTATATAAGACCGGTGATATTCCTTTAACTCTTGCGCTTTCTTTTCCCGCTTTTCTTCAGTTTGCGGGTTCCCGCGCTTCCTGTTTTGACAAACCCTCATAAGCTTCTTGATTTTCCTATAAATATATTGATGTTGGCGCCAATCCGTTATCCCGTTCCTTTCACAAAGTCCCGCCGTCAAAAAAATCACTTTGCGCATGGCATCGAGCAGTAAATTAATATCCGTTGGATAATGCACATTTGTTTCAACGACAAACGAATCACACCGTACTTTTAAAGGCTCCGGGTCTTTTTTTTTAAGAAGTTTATGGCCAGCCCTCACAACAACCTGATTAATTTTATCCAGAACTTCCGGCGTTAATAGCTGTACGTTATCCTTAAGGGTTTGTAGCTCATAATATGTCCTGTCAAACAAGCTTGAATGCCCCATCATTTGGCGCATGACAAGGTGGCTGTTCGCTTGTTCGTGGAGGCGGTCATAGTCCATATTCAGATTGACGCGAACCACAGCCAGCACAAAGATTTTCCACAACTCCATGCCAGGGCGCCCATTCTTTTTATTTTTTTCTGGCGCTATGGTATCTTCCAGAATTTTAAAAACCTCTGCCCGCAAATCAAGGTTAGAATATATGTATTGCAAGCCTCTCAAAACCTGGGGCATGTCATCGCGTGATTTTGGATCGAAAGTAATATTGGAAATATCAACGCAGCCAAATTGCATTTGGGGGTTAAAGACAATTCTCATGTTTTATCTTTCTTATTATTAGAAATTACCCAAATTTATAATATAATCACCAAACAAGTATACCACAAAACGTTGATAGCGAATAACGAAGAGCGTATTCTTTCTCCAAAGTAGGGGAGATGGAGTTACGAAGATTAGACAGGATTGACCTGAAAACAGACTTAAATGCCTACTTTTTGAGCAAAACCACTCCATTTTAAGTCAGGGCGCCAAAATCTTCCCTGGCTATCATATCCTTCAAATCCACACAAAGACTTAACCTTTGGGGTTTCCTGTCAGACACTAGATAGGCCCAAAGTTTGGGTATGTTAACTAGGGGGATGTTAAGGAAGGCTCAATTTTGGGCCAATTTCATTTTTTGGGGGGGTGCACACTATAATGGCATTCGGTTAATATTTGACACTGGCTTTTACTTCCTTTTTTACCCATCTTCTTTCTGGTTTTAATGATTGCCTTGGAAAAAATCTTCCCGGTCGAATTTTTTGTCGTACACGAATAATCCTCTGGATCACTTTGACAGTCCAATTCTTTATTTCTTCATAACTATCAAGAAAAAGATTCTCTACATAACGCCCCACAACCGTTAGACAGTTTTTAAAATTGATATTAAACATAGATGTCGGATTGAAAAACTTGTAAAAGTTAATCTTGCTGCACTTCTCTTTATCATTCTGAGTCATAGGGGGTAAGCTATCTTGAGCATCAAACTCAAAGAATCGGGATAAATTAACCAACAATAAATGAGCGTAAATTTCTTGTTTGACCCCTCTTTCCGTTTTGGAATGAAACTCTTCAATATTAACAATTTCTTTGGTTATTTTATAAAGCTCCTCTATAGACCAGCGTTCGTGGTAAAGATCAAAGAAACAATCTTCCGGATACTTTTCATCAATTAAAGTTGTGCCATAAATATAGGTATCTCCTTTATTTGTGTGTTTGATTAAACGAAGAGGAAGCGGATTAGGTTTTAAATAATATCCCTGTTTCTTAAGATCAGATATCACTGTTCCAGAGGGAATATATTTAATTATTTCATCTGTTTTGGAACTTTTGATAAAAGCTTCAATCGGTTTATTGACCGATCCTTCTTGCAAGCGAAAAATAGCATGAACACCCTTTTTATAAAATTCATGGAGCAGTAGGTAACTAAAATACCCCCGGTCAAAAACAACAACATCATTCGGTTCTAGGATTTCCAAGTGTTTCAGAGCACATTTTCTCTCATTCATATGAGAGACAAAATCAAAATCATAAACTGTTTTACTCAAAACATCATAAAGACAGCTTAATAAACCTTGAGGATAATGTCGGCGTTCTTCGTTATAAACATGAAATCCAAATTTGATAAGTTCTCGGGGGATATTAACTCTCGAACCATCTGTTGCATAAACATGATGACCCATCCACAAAGGAAGAGAACGCTTTTGCTTCCAATTCTCTAACAGACATTGGTTAAGATCTCTAAAAATGTCTTCAGGTATTTTTTGGCGACTTTCGCAAAAAGAAGAAGCTGTTACAGATTTCTTTTGAGGAAGCTTTATGTCTTTTTCTGCACAACTATCCCAAAATTCCGCTAAGTTTATGGTAAGCCCCTGGCGGCGGTCACTTAAGATGATCTTAAAAATCATGATAATAACAATTTTACTATTCAATATCCTGCTTCGCCTTTGCCACAAGGCATCGTAGCCTACACAGACCTGATCAATAATCTTTTTAACACTCGACCAATAATCAATAACAGCTTGTTCGCTCATACGTTTATTACTCCATTTTCTTATAAACCTGGGCGATTATAACATGCCTCCTCCACTAACCGAATGCCATTGGTTTAACGACACCACCAAAACGGTTCCGAGCCTTGATTTGTCAAAGAAGCACGGGGAACCCGATAACCTCGAGGCCATTTGTCTGTTGGGGAACTGCATCGCCTTTATGGGGCGCAAGAAAACACAAGTTTATCAGGGGCAAAACCCGCTCCCCTCAAGCGAGGGCGGGGACTTCGCTTTTAACGCCATTTTGCCGACAGGGGTTATCCATGGGGATTTGCTTATTGAACTTCCCAATGACGTTTTCTTTATCACGCCGAACGGCCTTCAGTCCTTTAGCACGCTGAATGTGGCCAAACAGGTCGCCGTGACCAGTTTTGACGCCGTTGACCCCAAAATCCGGCAGGATGTGA
>JBPOIP010000038.1:0-33611 GCA_052034395.1 Pseudomonadota bacterium | reverse complement strand
GAGGAAGTTTGCAAACAATTCATGGCGTTATCCCGCGTATCACATGAATTGATTGCTACTGAATTAATAGCATGGATGGGGCCGTGCATTGGGCCATCGGCATATGAAGTTGGCCCGGATGTCCGGGACGCCTTTGTTGGCCACAACCCTGCTGCAGTCCAGTGCTTTCAGCCAGTCGCGCGTGACAGGTGGTTGGTCGATTTGCCCGGACTCGCCCGACAAAGGCTCAACGCGATGGGCATCACACGGATTTTTGGCAACGATGGCACTGCGCCCTGGTGCACGGCAGGAAATCCGCTACGGTTCTTTTCGCACCGCCGGGATCGCGTCAGTGGTCGGCAGGCCGCTTGCATCTGGCTCGCGTGAAGACTGCAATTCGGCAGCTTCCCGCGCCCGAATGGCGCGTTTTCTGGCAGGAGCGCCCATAAAGTACAGGACCAATGCAATCGGAATCACACCGTAAAACACAAAGGTGATGATTGCGCCCAATACCGTTCCGTTGCGACTGGTCGCTTCGGCAAGGCTCATCAGGACGACGACATACAGCCAGGCAATGGGGATGATGTACATGGAAAACTGCGGGGTAATTTTGAGTTGTGTCAGGGTTGCGTAGGCCGTAGTTGAGATACTATGTTTATTCATCCGATAATTGTTTCAAAGGTGACAGTGTGACGCAGAATGCCCCCGATTTCTGGACCCAGGCCGCTCAGCAGTTTCAACAGTCCGTCAGTGAGAACTGGACTAAGGCCATGCAATCCCTGCAAGAAATGGATCTTGGCGCCCTCGGGGCGGGCATGCCGGGTGCAGGTGCCAAACCACCAGAACTCCGGATTGCCCCCGAGAAACTGCAGACTTTGCAGAAACAGTACCTTGAAGATGCCATGAGCCTGTTCAGCCAGGGTACGTCGGCACCAACGACATCCGGCGACAAGCGTTTTGCGGGCGATGCATGGGCCAGCAATCCGGTGGCTGCCTACTCTGCGGCTGTTTATTTACTGAACACCAAGACCATGTTGGGCCTGGCTGACGCAGTTGAAGCGGATACGAAAACCCGCAACCGTATTCGGTTCGCGGTAGAGCAGGTCATGGCCGCCGCCGCACCCAGCAACTTCATGGCATTGAATGCCGAGGCCCAAAAGAAAGCCATCGACACCAAGGGTGAAAGCATAGCCAAGGGTATCCAGAATCTGGTGCATGACATGCGGCAGGGGCATGTTTCCATGACGGACGAAAGTCTGTTTGAGGTGGGCAAGAATGTGGCCACTACCGAGGGGGCTGTGGTTTTCGAGAATGCTTTTTTCCAGCTCATCGAATACAAGCCGCTTACTGCCAAAGTCTATGAAAAACCCTTCTTGATGGTGCCTCCGTGCATCAACAAGTTTTACATACTGGATTTGCAGCCTGAAAACTCCCTGGTGCGGTACGCCGTAGCGCAGGGACACCGCACGTTTGTTGTCAGTTGGCGCAACCCCGATGCGTCCATGTCAAAAGCGACGTGGGATGATTACATCGAGCAGGCGGTTATCAAGGCCATTGCCGTTACGCAGGAAATTACCGGCGCTCCCACGATCAATGCGCTGGGATTTTGCGTGGGTGGCACCATGTTGGGCACGGCGCTCGCCGTACTGGCAGCACGCGGACAAAAGCCAGTGGCCAGCGCGACCTTCTTGACGAGTTTGCTGGACTTTACGGATACCGGCATTCTGGACGTGTTCATTGATGAGTCTTTTGTCAAGTATCGCGAGAAGGAAATGGGCAGCGGTGGCCTGATGAAGGGGCAGGATCTCGCCAGCACCTTCAGTTTTCTTCGACCCAACGATCTGGTCTGGAATTACGTCGTCGGCAATTACCTCAAAGGCGAAACACCGCCTGCATTTGATCTGTTGTACTGGAACTCGGACAGCACCAATTTGCCCGGCCCGTACTACGCCTGGTACCTGCGCAACACCTACCTGGAAAACAACCTGGTCAAGCCGGGAAAGACCACCGTGTGTGGCGAAAATGTCGATCTGAACACCGTCGACGTGCCGGTGTACATCTACGGATCGCGGGAAGACCATATCGTTCCAATTGGCGGCGCGTATGCCTCCACTCAGGTGTTGCCGGGCAAGAAACGCTTTGTCATGGGCGCATCGGGACACATTGCCGGTGTGATCAATCCGCCGGAAAAGAAGAAACGCAGTCACTGGATCCGCAGTGACGGCAAGTTGCCCAAGTCGCAGGCGGCATGGCTGGAGGGTGCCACGGAGCATCCCGGCAGCTGGTGGACCGATTGGGCCGCATGGCTCAAGGGAAATGCCGGCAAACAGATTACTGCGCCCAAGGCTTACGGCAAGGGTAAGTACAAGGCCATGGAGCCCGCTCCAGGCAGTTATGTCAAGGCGAAGGCCTGAATAGTTTTACGTTTGATTTACTGAAGGACTACAAAATGGAAGACATCGTTATCGTTTCTGCTGCGCGCACGGCCGTTGGCAAATTTGGTGGGACATTGGCAAAGACTGCCGCTCCTGAACTGGGTGCTGCGGTGATCAAGAGCCTATTGGCTCGGACCGGCCTCTCTGCCGAGCAGGTTGGCGAAGTTATTTTGGGTCAAGTGTTGGCCGCTGGGGCGGGTCAAAACCCGGCCCGCCAATCCGTCATCAAGGCGGGTCTGGCGAAGGAAACCCCCGCATTGACCATCAACGCCGTATGTGGCTCCGGTCTCAAGTCCGTGATGCTGGCTGCTCAGGCAGTTGCCTGGGGTGACAGCGAGATTGTGATTGCCGGTGGTCAGGAAAACATGAGTGCGAGTCCGCACGTGCTGTTGGGTTCGCGTGATGGGCAGCGCATGGGCGACTGGAAGATGATTGATTCCATGATTGTTGACGGTTTGTGGGACGTCTACAACCAGTACCACATGGGCATCACTGCCGAAAATGTTGCAAAGGCCTATTCGATTTCCCGTGACATGCAGGATGCGCTGGCTTTGGGCAGTCAGCAAAAGGCTGCTGCTGCACAGGACGCCGGCAAGTTTGTCGATGAAATCGTGCCATTCAGCATCGTGCAGAAGAAGGGTGACCCGATTGTTTTTGCGGCAGATGAGTTCATCAACCGCAAGTCCAACGCCGAAGCGTTGGCAGGTCTGCGCCCGGCGTTCGACAAGGCAGGTGGCGTAACGGCTGGCAACGCGTCTGGCATCAATGATGGTGCTGCGGCCGTGATGGTCATGACGGCCAAGAAGGCCGCGGCTCTGGGCTTGACCCCGATGGGCCGTATTGCCAGTTTTGCGACCAGCGGTCTGGATCCCGCACTGATGGGCATGGGCCCGGTTCCCGCTTCCAAAAAGGCGTTGGAGCGCGCTGGCTGGAAGGCACAGGATTTGGATTTGCTGGAAATCAATGAGGCATTTGCGGCACAGGCCTGCGCGGTGAACAACGAGATGGGCTGGGATACGTCCAAAGTCAACGTAAACGGCGGAGCGATTGCGATCGGACACCCGATTGGTGCTTCCGGTTGCCGTATTCTTGTGACGCTGCTGCATGAGATGCAGCGCCGTAATGCCAAGAAGGGCATTGCCAGCCTGTGTATTGGTGGCGGTATGGGTGTGGCCTTGACCATTGAGCGATAATTTAAGTCGGATTGGCTACCAGGCCCTATATCGTATGGTTTGGTAGCTATATTTTTTGTAGCATGGATAACTAACGAGGAGTAAGAATGAGTCAAAAAGTAGTTTATGTGACCGGTGGTATGGGTGGTATCGGTACCGCCATTTGTCAACGCATGTTCAAAGAGGGTTTCAAGGTTGTTGCCGGTTGCGGCCCCACCCGTGACCACGCCAAGTGGGTTGCCGAGCAGGCCGCGCTGGGATTCACGTTCCATGCATCGGTTGGAAATGTCGGCAGCTGGGATTCCACAGTGGAGGCCTTTACCAAAGCCAAGGCTGAGCATGGAACCATTGACGTGCTGATCAACAATGCGGGTATCACCAAGGATCGTATGTTCCTGAAGATGACCCGTGAAGACTGGGATGCCGTGATCGAGACCAATCTCAACAGCATGTTCAACGTGACCAAGCAGGTCGTTGGCGACATGGTGGAAAAAGGATGGGGACGCATCATTAACATCTCGTCGGTAAATGGTGTCAAAGGGCAGGCGGGTCAGACCAATTACTCGGCAGCAAAGGCCGGTATGCACGGTTTTTCCATGGCTTTGGCGCAAGAGTTGGCTACCAAAGGTGTGACGGTCAATACGGTCAGCCCGGGCTATATTGGTACGGACATGGTCAAGGCGATTCGCCAGGAAGTACTGGACAAGATCATCGGGACCGTACCGGTCAAGCGCCTGGGCGAGCCCAGCGAGATCGCATCCATCATTGCCTGGCTGGCATCGGAAGAAGGCGGTTACGCAACGGGTGCAGAGTTCTCCGTTAACGGTGGATTGCACATGGGCTGATGCTGGATCGACGGGGTTGTCCCCGCTCACCGGATAACCCGCTTCGGCGGGTTTTTTTATGGGTGCGTGTGACTCCTGTTACAAAGATGTAAACACCCGAAATTTGCATGCGAAGTTCACTCGCCAGCGAACGTCTTGGGTTATGCTTGGCGTGACTCCCGTAGAAGGTAAGGCAGAAAGATTTCCATGAAAAGCAAAGGTGAGGACGTCGAGTTGCTGGCGGTCAGTTCCTTGCGCATTGGCATGTTTGTCGAGCTGGAACTGGGCTGGCTAGACCATCCCTTTCCAACGGGCAGTTTCAAGCTGTCTTCTGCCAAGCAGCTCGAAACCATTCGCAGCCTGGGCCTGCAGCAGGTAAAGGTCAATTGGGCCAAGAGCGAACGCGTGCCACCAGAGACGGTTAGTACCGTGGAGGCTCCAGCGGATGCGCGAAACGACGCAGCCCAGCGCGAGACCGCACGCCGCCTTCATCATGCCAAACAGCTGGCTGAACAGCAGCGCAGCCTGGTCGTTTGCGAGAGACGCTTTGGCGAAGCCATCCGGCAGTATCGCAAAGCTCTGGAGTTGATACCCACACAGCCAGGTGCGGCTGCCGAGCAATGCCAGGCAATGGTCAGCAGTTTTGTTGGCGAGATGATGGGCGAGGGCGAATCGGCCATTCGCCTGCTGTCAGAGACAGCGGGCGACAAGTCATCCATGCATCCGGTCAACGTGACCATTGTGTCGCTTTTGCTGGGCAAGGCCATGGGTCTTGGCCAGGCCGAACTGGTCGACTTGGGTATGTCTGCCTTTCTGCACGATGTGGGCAAAGCCCAGTTGCCGGATCGCGTGCGTTGGCTGGAGGAGAATTTTTCCACTGCCGAGTACAAGCTGTACCAGGAGCATGTGTCGCACAGCGTGCAGGTTGCCAAGAGTATGGCTGTGTCCCAAGAGTCGCTGATGGCCATTGCACAGCACCATGAACTGATTGACGGTAGCGGCTTCCCAATGCGTGTAAAAGGCACCTCAATGACGCGCTGTGCCCGCATACTGGCACTGGTCAATCGGTATGACAATCTGTGCAATCCAAGTCGCCCGGCCGCCGCGTTGACACCGCATGAGTCCTTGTCAGTGATCTTTGCGCAGCTCAAGTCCCGCTTTGATCCGGTTGCATTGAGTGCATTCATTCGCATGATGGGTGTATACCCACCGGGCTCAGTCGTCCAGTTGGTTGACGAGCGGTACGCCATGGTTGTGTCAGTCAATTCTGCCCGTCCATTGAAACCACGTGTGCTGGTGCACGATGCGGGCGTCTCGCGGGATACCGCGTTGATTCTGGACCTGGAACAAACGCCGCAGGTTGGTATTCGGCGCAGTCTCAAGCCCGCGGCCTTGCCTGGTGCTGCCATGGACTTTCTGGCGCCCCGCAAGCGGGTCAGCTATTTTTTTGAGCGCGTCATTGACAACCAGATGGGAGCGCTTGGATGACGCTTGCCAGCTACCTGCCGGTCCTGGATGCCATGATCGAAGGGGTTTGTCTGGTGGAGCCGTTAACACTGCGGATCATTTCGGCCAACCAGACACTGGCCAGATTGGTGGCTTTGAATGTGCCGCAGATCATTGGCAAGTCGGTGATCGATCTGACCTGTACGCCGGAAGACATGTACTTCTGGGAGGATGTTGCCGCGGGCCTCGAAGACAGTATTCTTTCGGAAACGCTTTTGCAATGTTCCGATGGAAATGCCATACAGGTTGAGCGAAAAGTCAGCAGAATCTGGCTTCAACCGGACCATTCGGTGTTTTTGGTCGGATTGCGTGACCTGCGTCAGCAGAGGCAGGCGGAAGAGCAGCTTGAAGCCCGGATGGCAGAGTTGCGTGCCACGCTGGAGTCGACCGGCGACGGCATCCTGGTCGTTGATACGCAGGGCGTCATACGGCACTACAACAGACGATTTGTGGAGCTGTGGAATGTGCCGCAGATCCTGTTGGATTCCCATGACGATGCGCGATTGTTCGCACATCTGTCGGCCTGTGTCCAGGACGAGGCGGCGTACCGCGATCGACTGAGCAGCATTTCCGAAGATCCTGCGATGCATTCCACTGATGTGTTGCTCCTGCGATCGGGGCGAATGCTGGAGCGCGTGACGCTACCGCAGACCAGTCGCAGTCGGGTCTTGGGCCGGGTCTATTCCTATCGGGACCTGACCGAGCGACTGGATGCGCAGAAAAGGATCGAAGCGCTGGCGTACACCGATCAATTGACCGGGTTGCCCAATCGCCTCCTGCTGGCTCAGCGGGTAGCGGTTGCGCTGCGTGCCGCGCAGCGCAGTGGCGCGAGCTTTGCGATCATGTTTATCGATCTGGACCGCTTCAAGAACATCAATGACTCCATGGGGCACGCGGTTGGGGATCGGGCACTCATAGAAGCAGCTTCACGCATCCGCAAAACGCTTAGGGAAGTCGACACGCTTTGTCGTGTAGGCGGCGACGAGTTCATCGCGTATCTTCAGGAGGCGGACGCCCTGGGTGCTGAAATAGTGGCCCGGCGTGTACTGGCAACTCTGGGTCAGACATTCGTCCTCGATGCTGTCAATTTTTCATTGGGATGCAGTATTGGCGTGGCCATGTATCCATCGGATGGACGCACGCTGGATACCCTGATTCAATGTGCAGACACTGCGATGTTCCGCGTGAAAGAGCGTGGTCGCGGTGACTTCCGTTTCTATCAGCCACAAATGAATGTGGATCTTCTCTCACGGGTCAAGCTGGACCATGCCATGCGGCGTGCGATGGAGCAGGGGTTGTTCAGGCTGCATTACCAACCGCAGATTTCGGTGCACGATGGGTGTTTGTTGGGCGTAGAGGCTCTTGTACGCTGGACGGATGCCGAACTTGGAAACGTTTCGCCCGTCACTTTCATCCCGCTGGCTGAGGAATCCGGATTCATCATCACCATCGGCAATTGGGTGATGGCTGAGGCTGTGCGACAGGCTCTGGTCTGGGAGCAGTCAGGGCGGCCGGTTGTTGTTTCAGTCAATGTGTCTGCACTCCAGTTTCAACAGGCTGACTTTGTGGAGCGCGTTGTCAAGGTCGTGGGAGAAGCAGGACTACCCCCGGGTTTGCTGGAACTGGAATTGACAGAGTCCATTCTGATCAAGGACGTGGAAGAGACCTTTGCGCGATTGCATGCGCTGGCTGCCCTGGGTGTCAGTCTTGCCATTGATGATTTTGGTACTGGGTATTCCAGCCTCGCCTATCTGAAGCGGTTTCCGATCTCCAAGCTCAAGATCGACCGTACATTTGTCACGGGATTGCCGGATGACGACGGCGACCGTGCCATCGTTAGTGCGACCATTGCCATGGCGCGGGCGTTGAAACTGTCGGTAGTCGCCGAAGGCGTTGAGACAGCGTCGCAACGTGATTGCCTGGACAGCCTGCACTGCACGGCATTTCAGGGATATTTGTGCTCACCAGCGCTACCTGCGGCCGATTTTGAGCGCTTGTACGCATCACTGCCCGTCAAGCGCCACGGTGATTAACCGGTTAGGCCCTTCCACAGCATGTAGGCGGCCAGGCAATACAGGACGACTGCAAATATCTTTTTCAGTTTGGCGACGGGAAGCCGATGGGCCATCCTGGCTCCCAGAGGGGCTGTTAACACACTGCAGCAGGCGATAACACCCAATGCCGGCAACCAGATATAGCCCAGGGAGTGAGCCGGCAAATGCGAAAGTGACGCCCCGCTGAATATGTATCCCATGGTGTTGGCCAGCGCGATCGGAAATCCAAGCGCCGCGCTGGTTGCCACGGCATTGATGATGGAAATATTGTGTGCGACCATGAAGGGCACGCTGATGAAGCCACCACCGGCTCCGACAAGACCCGAGAGGAAACCGATGAGGCTTCCTGCAGCAATTTGGCCGCCTGTGCCGGGCATTTGTCGACTCGGCTTGGGTTTTTTGTCCAGGAACATCTGTGTTGCTGAGAAGCCGACAAACAGGGCGAAAAAAATTGCCAGTGCTGTTCCTTTGAGAAGTGCAAAAACGCCCGCGCTGGCGAGCGCGCCACCGATGACGATGCCGGGAGCCAGCCCTTTGACAATGTCCCAACGGACCGCACCGCGCTTGTGATGCGCCCGCACGCTGGATACGGAAGTAAACATGATGGTCGCCATCGACGTGGCAATGGCCATTTTCACAGCCAGATCGGCTGAAACACCCAGCGATGACAGGATGATGGTCATGAAGGGACCAATCAGCATCCCGCCACCGATGCCCAGAAGTCCCGCCAGAAAGCCGGTTGCCAGGCCGAGGCTGGCAAGTTCAAGTATCAGTATCGAATCGAGCATGTTTGGTGAAAGGGTGTCTGCAAATGCCACCGGACCGGCATCCTGAACCGGGGTTCAGGTGGGCTAGGTCAGCGCCAGCTTTGGGTTCATCTGACGCGAGATGATCACGCTAGCAGGGCAATGTTCCAAGCCCGGGCTCTATGAGCATTGGTTCAAGGAAATATAAAGCCCGGCGAGCACTGCAGACAAGGGTGATTGTAGGCCTATGGTTTTTGTTGTGTGGTCGATTTACAGCAGTCTGCCATCGTCGCCCAGGGCTTTGTCCAGCCGCTCCAGTAGCGATACCAGCAGCATATCGGAATCTGTACTTTGCGCTTGAGTCCAAATGGACCCCTTGTCCACACCAACCGACAGATCATTGGAGCTCAATGCAGGTGCACGTTCCGTTACGTCAAATGCCAAGTTCAGGGCGGCCAGCACGGCAATGCGGTCGCGTGCGCGAACCTTGCCAGCATCCCGGATTTTGCACATGGCGGTGTCCACGCGCTCGACCGCTTCGAGTAGTCGGGCATCTCCGCCTTCAGGGCAACCCAAAAGGTAGGTTTGCCCCATGATTTGAACTTCGAGCTGTTTCATGATTCTTCTTTTTGCACCGAGGATGCTTGTGGCAGCCTGTCCAGCAGCAAGTCAACACGTGCTCGCGCGGCACTCAGGCGGGATTTGAGACTGTCGCGCTCATGGGTCAGTGCATCCACTTGGGCTGTGAGCAATGCATTGGTGCGCTGCAATTCCGCGTATCGCACCAGCAGGCGCTCAACTCGCTCGGCAATTTGGTCGATGTGGTTCTGGTTCGCCATAGACTGTGCATTGTAGGATTAGTCAAAGGAAACTGCCGTAGAATTCTCGCGTTGGTTCTCGCGGCGTGGTTCACACGCCGCAGTTCAACGGGAAGCAGGAGGGTGAGCCACTCACGGCAAATCTAACCTGCGCTGCCCCCGCAACGGTAAGTGGACGAATCGCCTTGTGATTCCGTTCTCATCAATAGCCACTGGGCGTTTTGAACACGCGCCTGGGAAGGCGATGGGAGTTGCTCCACCAGCCCGGATACCGGCCAACACGGTGGTTGTGCGCGTGCGCATGGCCGTGACGCCCATGCGCTGTCGGGGAAGACGGCGAGGGCACTTATGTTGATGGTTCCCTTTTATGAAAAACTGCACTTCCCGTGCGCGCTTTGCCACGCTGTCTTTGGCATTGGGCACGGCGCTGTCTGCCCATGCCCAACTGCAACTCAAAGAGCAGGTAGTAACCGCCTCCCGTGTGGCCACACCGGTGACCGATGTCATTGCGGATGTGTCCATCATTGACCGGGCGATGCTCGAACTGGCCGGCCAGTCCTCCATTCGCGATCTGCTGGCCCAGCAGGCCGGTGTGCAAATGGTCTCCAGTGGCAGTTACCGCTCCAACACGGCCATTTTTCTTCGTGGTGCGGTGACGTCCCAGACTCTGGTCTTGATCGATGGTGTGCGTGTCGGCTCGGCTACCTCAGGCGGTGCGTCCATGGACAACCTGCCGCTGGAGCGCATTGAGCGCATCGAGATTCTGCGCGGTGCTGCATCGGCGCTATATGGCCCCGATGCGGTGGGTGGCGTGATCCAGATATTCACCCGCGCACCCAGCCAAGTGCTGGAAATGGGTGCCAGCGCAGGCTTTGGCACCGATGGCCAGCAGCAGGCCAGCGCGCATGTCAGTGCAAGCCATGGTGCGATCGGCTATAACCTGGGCGTCTCGCGTGAGAAGGCATCCGGCATCACGGCCGTGTCCAACCCGGCTTCTGGCAGCTACAACGCCGACGCCGATGGGTTTGACGCAGCCAGCGCGGATTTTCGGCTGTCGGCGCAGATCAACCGCGCGCATGCCCTGCGCCTGAGCCTGTTGCGCAGCGATACCGACTACCGGCTGGATTCCACACCTTTTCCCAATCCATTGGGGCTGAACCGCCTGACCTCGGACGCCCGTGGCAAGACGGGTTTGGGCCATGCCACGCTGCAGTGGGACGCGCAGTGGCTGCCGCATTGGCACTCGACGTTCACCACGGGTACCAGCAACGAGCAATCGCTGGGCGACTACTTCCGGATGAGCGACGGGGCTGCTGGCGGCTCCACGCAGTTCAATACCAACCGGCGTCAGGCCACCTGGCAGAACGACATCACGCTGGACAGGGATGTTCTGTCTGTCGCGCTGGAAAGCCGCAGCGAAACGGTTGACAGCAATACTGCTTACACCGTCACCCAGCGTGACGTGCGCAGTGCCCTTGCGTCTTACGCGTTCAATCGCGTGGCGTGGAATGCACTGGTGGTGGCGCGCAACGACGATAACTCGCAGTTTGGCAACTTCAACAACTGGGCGCTCTCCGGTGGCTACCGTGTCACCGATGCCTTGCGCGCAGTAGCCAGCATGGGCACCAGTTTTCAGGCTCCCAGTTTTAATCAGTTGTATTACCCTGGCTTTGGCAACCCCACGCTGCAACCGCAGCGCAATCGCGCCACAGAGTTGGGCCTGAAGTATCACGTGGGCCATGTTTCACTGGGTGCCGTGGCGTACCACAACGACATCCAGGGCTTCATCGTTCCGACCACCAACGTGCAGAGTTCGCTGGCCGTACTGCGTGGGCTTACCCTGACAGCGGATGTGCAAAGCGGTGACACCAGCTACAGCTTGTCATACGACTATGCCGATCCGCGCTCGTACTCCACATTTGCGGCGTCCAATGATCTGCGCCTGGTGCGCGTGGCGCGCAACCTGCTCAACGCGCGCATCAGCCAGCGCTTGGGTGACGTCAGCCTGTTTGGGGAGTTGCGCCTCTCCGGCGACCGCGAGGACAACAATCTGTCGTTCAGCGGCCGTGATCTGCTGCCCGGCTACACCCTGCTCAACGTGGGAGCGAACTGGAAGCTGCAGAAGAACGTTTCGCTGCTGGCGCGCATCAACAACCTGACGGATGCGCAATACCAGCTGGCCAATGGTTTTTCCACACCGGGGCGCAATCTGTTTGTGTCCATGAACTGGTTGATGTAAATGGTCAAGCCCGACGGCCCGCAGCGCATTGTCTGCCTCACGGAAGAGACTACGGAGTGGCTCTATCTTCTGGGGCAGGCGCACCGCATCGTCGGCATTTCGGGCTACACCGTGCGCCCGGCCCAAGCGCGCGCCGAGAAACCGCGCGTGAGTGCCTACCTGAGCGCCAAGATCGACAAGATCCTGGCACTGCAGCCGGACTGCGTGTTCGGGTTTTCGGATCTGCAGGCCGATATTGCGGCCGAGCTGATTCGCAAGGGCGTGCAAGTTACCGTGTTCAACCAGCGCAGCGTGGCCGAGATATTTTCGATGCTGTTCCAGGTGGCAGCCATGGTGGGGCAGGGGGAGCGGGCTGTCGAGTTGATGGGTGCCATGCAGGCGCGCCTAGAGGGTATCCAGTTGACGGCGGCCAACATGCCGCGCCGGCCCCGGGTGTATTTTGAAGAGTGGGACGAGCCCCATATCAGCGCCATCCGCTGGGTGTCCGAACTGGTCAGCATTGCGGGTGGAGACGATTGCTTTTCAGAGCTGGCCCGCCAGCCTATGGGCAGGGACCGCATCATTGCCGATGGTGCCGAGATTGTGCGCCGCAACCCCGACATCATCATTGGCTCCTGGTGCGGCAAAAAGTTCCGGACTCAGAAGGTGGGGGCACGCGCCGGGTGGGAGAACGTCAGCGCAGTGAAGAATGGTCAACTGTTCGAGATCAAATCCTGTGATATCTTGCAGCCCGGCCCGGCCGCACTGACCGATGGCGTGGACCAGTTGCATCGAATCATCCTGCAGTGGAGTGCGCGCAATCATGACTAAATGGCCCTGGCATACCCGATGCACTTGCGGTGGTGTGGCATCCATGGGGGTTGCTCTGTGTACCTGCCTGCTTGCAATGGTCATGCTGGGAAGCACTGCCCATGCGCTGCAACTGGTGGATGACCGCGGCGTCACGATCACCCTGAGCCAGCCACCCCAGCGCATCGTCAGCATGCTGCCTTCGCTGACCGAGGTGGTTTGTGAACTGGGTCAATGCCAGCGTCTGGTGGGTGTAGACCGCAACTCCAATTTTCCGTTGAGCGTGCGTTCGCTGCCCCAGGTAGGAGGCGGGTTGGACCCCAGCATTGAAGCGATCGTTGCACTCAAGCCTGATGTGGTTTTGATGGCCAGCAGTTCGCGCGCAGGGGAGCGACTGCAGGCGCTGGGCATCAAGGTCGTTGCGCTGGAGCCCAAGACCCACGCCGATGTGCGCCGTGTGCTGGAGACGGTGGGCGTTCTCTTGGGGGTGGACGATGCACAGCGCGTCTGGCGTGTCATCGATGCAGCCGTATCTGCTGCAGCCCAATCGCTCGCGCCCCCGTTACGCGCGACCCGCGTGTACTTTGAGGTCAGCAGCGGACCGTATGCGGCGAGCGAGTCGTCTTTCATCGGTGAGACGCTGCTGCGGCTTGGGGTAAAAAACATTGTGCCGGCCGCACTGGGTCCTTTTCCCAAGCTCAATCCGGAATATGTGGTGCGCGCCAACCCCGACTTGATCATGGTGGGTGACTACAACTACGTTGGCATGGAGCAGCGCCCCGCATGGAGCAGCATGCGCGCGCTACGCGAGAAGCGGGTCTGTCTGTTCAGCCCCGAGCAGGCTGACACGCTTGTGCGCGCTGGGCCGCGCATGGCAGAAGGCGCACGTCTCATGGCGCGTTGCATTGCGGACAAGATGACAGCGAGTCGCGTACCATGATGAACCAGCGCGCCACCACCATGGCGTTCGCGTTGTTGCTGGTCGCCCTGGCCCTCGTTCTATTGGGTATAGGCGTTGGCAGTACCGGCTTCGACAGTGTGGCGCGCGCCGTGGATGACCCGGTGGCCTTGCAAATTGTTTGGGACATCCGCCTGCCACGTACCCTTGGTGCCTGGGTGGCCGGTGCGCTGCTTGGGTTGGCGGGTGCCGTCGCGCAGGGGCTTTTTCGCAATCCGCTGGCGGACCCCTATCTGCTGGGTAGTGCATCGGGTGCCTCGCTGGGGGTGGCACTGAGTCTGGTGCTGTTTGGCGTGTCGCCATTTGCCACGCAGTGGGTGACGCGGCTGGGCTTGACTGCCGGCGCCTTTGCGGGAGCTGTAGCCGGCGTGCTGCTGACGCTGATGCTGGCCAAAGGTGTGCAGCACACGCTGCGCCTGCTGCTGGCCGGCGTGATTGTCGGTGTGGTGTTGGGCGCTGCGAAGGAACTCATCATGCTGGCCCGGCCCGACTTTTTGCAGTCCATGCAGTCCTTCATGCTGGGCAGCACAGGCTATGTGGGCTGGAGCGCCTGCAGCATCATGCTGGGCACCTGGCTGTTTTGCATGGCCGTGGCCTGGGCGTTGAGCCCGGTTTTGGATGGCCTTGCGCTGGGTGAGTCGACTGCCGCCAGCTTGGGGCTGCCGCTGGCACGGCTGCGTCGCGGCCTGGTGGCCGTGCTTGCATTGGCCACGGGTAGCGCCGTAGCGCAGACCGGTCTGGTGGCCTTCGTCGGTCTGGCTGCGCCGCACTTGGTGCGCTCCGTGGTCAAGACCAGTCACGCTCGCCTGATCCTGCTGAGCAGCCTGATGGGTGGCACCCTGTTGATGGCTGCCGACATCCTGGCGCGCTGGGTGATCGCGCCGCAGGAATTGCCTGTGGGTGTGTTGACCGCCGTGCTGGGCGGCGGCTATCTGCTGTGGCTCATGCACCGGCGTGTGATCAGGAGTGGGGTGCTATGAATTCAGTAGCTATACATGCCCATTCTATAAGGGCTATCCTCGGAAATACCGAGGTATTGCACGACGTGGACCTGTCACTGACCCAAGGCCGCTGGACCAGCATCGTCGGCCCCAATGGCGCCGGCAAATCGACGTTACTCAAGGTGCTGGCCGGACTGCTGCCGCACAGCGGCACGGTTACTCTGCTGGGCCAGCCGCTGGCATCGATGCCAGCGCGGGTGCGGGCCCAACAACTGGCGTGGCTGGGTCAAAACGAATCCAGTGCCGACGATCTCACCGTGTTTGATGTCGCCATGTTGGGGCGCCTGCCGCACCAGCCCTGGTTGTCATCACCCAGCGCGGCAGACCATGCGGCAGTCGAGCGTGCCCTGTGCGCCACACAGACATGGGACTGGCGTGCCCGGGCGCTGGGCCAGTTGTCTGGCGGTGAGCGTCAGCGCGTGCTGCTGGCCCGCGCACTGGCGGTGCAGGCGCAGGTGCTGCTGATGGACGAGCCGCTGGCCAATCTGGACCCGCCCCATCAGGCCGACTGGCTGGCAATTGTGCGCGCGCTGGTAGCGCAGGGCACAACGGTGGTCAGCGTGTTGCATGAAGTGTCAATGGCCCTGCATGCCGATGCCGTTGTGGTCATGGCGGATGGTCGTGTGTCGCACCACGGCGCGGCGCACGATGCTAACACCCACGCGGCGGTTGAGCGCGTATTTGATGGCCGTCTTTCCATCCACGCAGTCCAGGAGCAATGGGTTGTATTGCCCAAAGTCCATACGAACGCCGGTGTGGCCGGATATTCCTCGATGTCTGCTCAAAATCACTGAAGGAATCGGCATGTGTGTGTTGATTGACCAATCATTGACGGCTAGGAGCATGGCATGACAGCTCGTTGTGTCATGGTACTGGGTACCACCAGCGGTGCCGGAAAAAGCTGGCTCACCACAGCACTGTGCCGCTACTACGCGCGCCAGGGCTTGAAGGTTGCACCGTTCAAGGCGCAGAACATGAGTAACAACGCCAGGGTCGTTTCGTCGCACCAGGGGTCGGGCGAGATCGGCAGTGCGCAGTACTTCCAGGCGCTGGCAGCTTGCGCGGTACCCGACGTTCGCATGAATCCGCTTTTGCTCAAGCCTGAGCGTGATACGCACAGCCAGGTGATTCTGATGGGACAGGTCAGCGCCGAATTGACCTCGATGCCGTGGCGCGGGCGCAGCGTGATGGTTTGGCCACAGATCGCAGCGGCACTGGACGCGCTGCGCGCCGAAAATGACGTTGTGGTGATCGAGGGCGCAGGTTCACCAGCCGAAATCAACCTGCACGACAGCGATATCGTCAACATGCGAGTGGCACTGCATTGTCAGGCAACCTGTCTGCTGGTGGCAGATATCGATCGTGGCGGCGCCTTCGCGCATTTGTACGGTACGTGGGCCCTGCTGCCGAGCGATGAACAGGGCTTGATAAAAGGCTTTGTGCTCAACAAGTTTCGGGGCGATGCGGGGCTTCTGGCACCGGCTCCGCAGATGCTCAAGGATCTGACCGGCATTCCCACTGTCGCAACCTTGCCCATGTGGTGGAAGCATGGTTTGCCAGAAGAGGACGGCCTTTTTGATGATCGCAGCAACGCGTCCGGCTGCGTGACCAAGACTATTGCCGTGATTGCTTATCCCCATCTGAGCAACCTGGATGAGTTTCAGTCGCTCAAAAATGTCCCTGGCATTCGTTTGCAATGGGTGCGTAGCCCCAAAGAACTCGCAGGACTTGGCCCAGGCGACTGGATAGTCCTGCCGGGTTCCAAGAGCACCAGTTGCGATCTCGACTGGTTGCGAGCACAGGGCCTGGACGCAGCGGTTTGCGCCCACGCTGCGCATGGAGGGGCCGTATTGGGTATTTGCGGCGGTCTTCAGATGTTGGGAGAGGCGCTCATTGATACGCACGGCATTGATGGCAATGCACCGGGTTTGGGCTTGCTGCCCCTGGTAACCCTCTTTGCACCGGCCAAGACGGTACGGCACACGCACACGTGTTTTGTGACGGACTGGAAGGCGCCCGTCAGTCCCATTTCGGCCTGGACTGCCCTGGCCGGTGTGTGCGTGTCCGGTTACGAAATTCACCACGGCCAAACCACGCAGCATCCCGCCATGGCAGCAGCGGGTGACGTGGCTATTGCGGTATTGCCAAACGCGTTAGGCTGGACAAACGTTGCCGGAAATGTGCTGGGTGTCTACCTGCACGGCCTTTTTGAGGACCGACTGGTATTGCAGGCACTGTTTGGGGCCACGGTACCGACGCTGGATTCTGTTTTCGACGGACTGGCCGACTACATCGGCCGGCATTTTGAACCCGGTGTGCTGGACGCTTTGATCGCAGCGCCAGCAGCGTCGCCTTCGATATCGGCTTAGGGTTTTGGGGCTGGTTCTTTTTCAGCAAAGTCGCAACAAGTCTGCACACCACAGCGCCAGCATTGGGGCTTGCGTGCCTGGCATATGTAGCGACCATGCAGGATCAGCCAGTGATGGGCATCCACCATAAATTCCGGTGGCACCCGTTTCAGCAGTTTCATTTCCACTTCCAACGGGGATTTTCCAGGCGCAAGACCAGTGCGGTTGGAGACGCGGAAGATGTGCGTATCCACGGCCATGGTGGGCTCACCAAATGCCACGTTCAGCACGACATTGGCGGTCTTGCGTCCAACGCCCGGCAGGGCTTCCAGCGCCTCGCGCGTGCGCGGTACCTGACCGTTGTGCCGATCCACCAACAAATGGCAGGTTTGCAGCAGGTGTTTGGCCTTGCTGTGGTACAGGCCGATGGTCTTGATGTATGACTCCAGGCCATCGAGCCCCAAATCCAGAATGTCCTGCGGTGTATTCGCGACCGCAAACAGCCTGCGCGTGGCCTTGTTAACGCCCACATCGGTCGCCTGCGCGCTCAGCAGTACGGCGGCAAGCAATTCAAAGACACTGGTGAATTCCAGTTCCGTCACTGGCGCAGGGTTGGCAGCCTGCAATGTGGCGAAAAAAGATTCGACTTGGGTTTGGTTCATCGTGGCCAACCGCGAAGCAGCTCCTAGGCAAGGTGACGCAACTCGCGCAGCGCCACCGACACCGGGGCCAAGTCCGGTGTCTGGGTGCTGACGGTAGCGAGCAGGCGACGCAGCCTTTCAATCGACTGCTGGTGTCCACTTTGCCATAGGGGCGTTCCAGTCCCGCGCGTCAGCTGGCTCAGGGTGATCTGGCGGGCGATGGAGTAAACATCGTCGCGCGCACTGCCTCGCGCCTGGGTTTGCCACAAGGTGTCCGTAGGCAGGCGGTCGATCTGGGCCCTCCACTGCGTCAGACTCAGGTCGGCATCCACTTCAAAATAGGCACGGGCTGCTTGTTCCAGCCCCGTATCAGCGTTTCGTGTCAGCTCCACCAGATCCACCAGATCGAGCGCCGGGAAGATGAAGTCCAGCGCGGTTAAATCTTGTGCCAGCGTGTCACGCACTCCAGCCTGAACCAGCGTGTTGCTGGCATGCTGCCAGTCAGCCAGCGCGGGCTGGGGTAACCAAAGTGCCAGGTTCTTGCGCATGTCGCGCGCTGCCGGTTGATAGCGATGGATCAGCGTTGGCAGATCCTTGCCCAGAGCCTGAATGCGCAGCATCCAGCGGGACGCGCGCTGGGCAATGGAAATCAATCTGGACAGCAAGTCGAGTTGGAACCCTGCATCCACCACATAGTCCAGCGCATCGATTTGATCCCACAGCGGCTCCAGATCGAAAATTTCCCTGGCCAGCGTGAAGGCACGGATTACATCCGCAGTTGCAGCGCCTGCTTCAGCGGCAATAAAGTTGATAAAGGTCGCACCGGTTCGGTTGAGTACGGTATTGGTGATGTGGGTTGCGATAATTTCACGCTTCAACGGATGGGAACCAATGGCCGTGGCAAACTTTTCCGTCAGCACCTGCGGGAAATACGCCTTGAGCGCGCGTCCAAAGAATGGGTCGTCCGGCAAGCTGCTGGCCACAAGTTCATCAAACACAGCCATCTTGGCATAGGCCAGCAGCACGGCATTCTCGGGAGCAGTCAGGCCAGACTTGCGTGCGCGACGTTTCGCGATTTCATCATCAGTCGGCAGGAACTCGATCGCCCGATTCAGCCGGTTGCTGCCTTCGAGCCAGTGCATCAGACGCTGTTGGCCATCCAGCAGGTACAAGGGTCGGTGCATGGCAATATCCAGTGCCTGGGTCTGGTAATAATTGTCCTGCAGGACGAGATGTCCCACTTCATCGGTCATGGAGGCAAGCAGGTCGTTTCGCTGCTTGAGTGTCAGGTCACCGGCCTCGACAATGGCACCGAGCAGGATCTTGATGTTGACCTCATGGTCTGAGCAATCCACGCCGGCTGAGTTGTCGATGGCATCGGTGTAGATCAGTCCGCCTTTCTGGGCGAATTCAATGCGCCCGTTCTGCGTACAGCCCAGGTTACCGCCTTCTGCCAGCACTTTGCAACGCAGGTCAATGCCATTGACGCGGTAGGCATCGCTAGCCTTGTCGCCAACCTGTGCATGTGTTTCAAAACTGGCCTTGACATACGTGCCAATGCCACCGTTGTAGATCAGGTCCACGGGGGCCAGCAGGATAGCCTTCAACAGTTCAACCGGCGTCATTTCTTCGGCATCAACGCCGATGACAGCACGCGCCTCCACGCTCAGCGGGATGGATTTCGCCGTGCGCGGGAAGACGCCGCCGCCCTGGGAAATCAGGCTTCGGTCGAAGTCGTCCCAACTGGAGCGCGCCAGATTGAACAGTCGCGCCCGCTCAGCGTAGGTGCGGGGAATATCGGGCGTTGGGTCGATAAATATATGGCGGTGGTCAAATGCCAGAACCAGCCTGATCTGCGGGGACAGCAGCATGCCATTTCCAAAGACGTCGCCCGACATGTCACCGATACCGGCCACGGTAAATGGCGTCGTTTGGGTGTTGACATGCAGCGCCCGGAAGTGTCGCTTGACGGCCTCCCAGGCACCGCGCGCAGTAATGCCCATTTTCTTGTGGTCGTAACCGACCGAGCCACCGGAGGCAAACGCATCGCCCAGCCAGAAACCGTAGTCGGCTGAAACCCCATTGGCAATATCCGAAAAGGTGGCCGTGCCCTTGTCAGCGGCCACCACCAGGTAAGGATCGTCACCATCGTGGCGGACTACGGCGTTGGGTGGAACGATCGCACCCTGGACAATGTTGTCAGTCACATCGAGCATGCCGCAGAGCAGGATCTTGTAGCAGGCGATGCCTTCAGCCATCCAGGCGTCCCGGTCGGTTGCGGGTGGCAGATTTTTTGGAACGAATCCCCCCTTGGAGCCCACCGGCACAATGACGGTGTTCTTGACCTGCTGTGCTTTGACGAGGCCCAGTATCTCGGTGCGGAAGTCTTCCCGACGGTCCGACCAGCGTAGCCCGCCCCTCGCAACCTTGCCCATGCGAAGGTGCAGTGCTTCAACGCGTGGCGAGTACACCCATATTTCGAAGAGTGGCTTGGGCTGCGGCACTCCAGGGACCTCGCGCGGATTGAGCTTGAGGCTGATGTACGGTTTGGAGCAGCCAGCACCCGTTGTTTGCCATAGGTTGGTCCGCAGTGTTGCCATGACGGTGGAGACAAACTGGCGCAGTATCCGGTCTTCGTCCAGACTGGCGACCTTGCTCAATGCGGACTCAATCTGGTGTTTCAGGTCTTGCTGTGCAGCGGTGCGGTCATTGCCCAACGCGGGGTCGAACCGTGTCATGAAAAGGTTGAAGATCGACTGCGTAATCGCAGCATTCCTGTTCAGTGTGGCTTCGATATAGCTTTGGCTGAACGCAAAGCCAAGCTGCTTGAAATAGCGCGTGTAGGCCCGCAATACGGAAATGCCGCGCGCATCCAGTTGCGTGAGCAGTACCAGCTTGTTGAGGTCATCACTTTCCACCTCACCGCGCCAGGCCGAGGCAAACAGGGATTCGAAGCGGTCCTTGACGGTTGCGAGGTCGGTGTCACCTGGCAGTTGCAAGCCCAGATCGTGAATCCATAGCGCATCGCCGTTCATGCCGATGCGATACGGGTGCTCGTCCAAGACACGGGCGCCCATGCGCTCGAGAACCGGCAGCGAGTCGGACAGAGCCACTTTGCCCGTGTTGTAAATCTTGAAGCGCAACATTCCCGGACCGGCGTCAAGCGGGCGATACAGTTTCACAGCCAATGGGGATGTGCTTGAGAGTGCCGCCAGCAGGTCCGTATCTTCTGCGGCCACCTGCGCAGAAAAATCTTCGCGGTAAGCCGTGGGAAAGGCACCGGAATATCGATGTGCCAGTGCAAGACCTGGGCCTTCGCCATGGGCACGCAGCAACTCTGCCGTGCAGTCGTCCTCCCAGCGCTGGGTCAGTCGTGCGATGCGGGCTTCCAGTGCGGGCAGGTTGATATGGTGCGGTGCGTTGTCTCGGGCACGTACCAGAAAGTGGATACGCGCCATGGGACTGTCGGTCAGCATGGGCGTGAATTCAATGCCCTGGCCTTCCAGTGCTTCCATCAGTTCGTTGCCAATCCTGACGCGAAGCTCGGTATTGAAACGATCGCGCGGAACAAAAACCAGGGCCGATGTGAACCGGCCATAGGGGTCACGCCGCAGGAAGAGGCGGGTGCGCTGGCGCTCCTGCAGGCGCAGGATGCCAATGGCGTGTTCAGTGAGCGTGGCCGTATCGATCTGGAACAACTCGTCACGCGGATACACGTCCAGAATGGACTGAAGCGACTTGGCGGCATGGCTATCGGGTACCACGCCCGCGGTTTTCATGACGGCCGCAACCCGGCTGAGGACCTGCGGGATCTGTCCGACCGATGCGGTGTAGGCGGCTGCCGTGTACAGCCCCAGAAAGCGCGCCTCGCCGATCACCCGCCCTTCGGAATCAAATCGTTTGACGGCCACATAGTCCAGCCAGGCCGGACGGTGAACCGTGGCTCGCGTCATGGCTTTGGTGACCAGCACCAGCTCAGGAGACTCCAGCAGCGCAACGGCCTCTGGCGGCAGGCGCTTTTCAGGTGTTTTCACCTCACCGCGCAGGATGCCAAGTCCGGTTTCTGGTTTGGCTACCAGACTTACCATGTCGCCGTCATGCTTGATATCGTAGTCGCGGGCACCCAAAAAGGTGAAATGCCCCGCTTCCAGCCAGCGCAAGAAATCAACACCCTCCTGGCGGCCGGTGGGTGACAGGCTGGGGCTCGACGCCTCCGCTGCCACGGCCTTCGCACGCTCCATCATGGGGCGCCAATCCTGCACGGCACTCCGCACATCGTCAAGTACACGCTCCAGTTCCGCTGCCAGTGCCTGCTGTTCTGCACGCGAGACGATGCGGTCGCACTCGACCAGAATGAAGGACTCCACTGAATCAGGATGCGCCGACGCAGGGGCAGCGGCGTTGCTGATGCCCTGCACTTTTCCATTGCTGTCGCGCGCGACGCCGATCAGCGGATGAACGATCCAGTGCACCGTGCGGTTGCCCCGGTTGATGGCCATGGTGACGGAGTCCACCAGAAAAGGCATGTTGTCATTGACGATCTGCACAACGGTGTGCTCGCTTGCGAATCCGTCCTCGGCCAGTGTTGGGTTGAAAACGCGAACTTTTGCCGTGTTGCTTGGGCGAATTCCGTCGAGCAAGCGCCAGTGGGCATTGGCCAGTGCAAACAGTGTTGCCGGGCTTCGGTCTTGCAGTTCTGCGGGGTCGGCCTTGTCGAAATAGGCCTTGATGAAATCGGTCAAATGGCGGGAAATTGGTTCTGCGTGTTGCTGGGTATACGACAACAGTTCATCGAGCGCGCAATGGGTCATTTCAGCTCCGGGTTATCTTTTGGATGTGGCGGATTCTAGGCTTGCATCGCTGCACTGGATATGCCGATTTGCCCTGATTCATGGCCTTATGCAAGAGTCGCATTACCATTGGCGTCTAAGCCATTAGAGAAACCCACTTCTTCACACTGCCATGCCGCTTCCATTTGCTACCCGACTGAACAACGTCGAGACCTCTGCGATCCGTGAACTCTTCAAGCTGCTGGGCAAGCCCGGCATCATCAGCTTTGCCGGGGGCTTTCCCGATCCGGCCATGTTTGATGTGGAAGGCATTCGCGAAGCGGTCAATGCCGCATTGACGCAGGAGGCTGGTGCCACCCTGCAGTACGGTGCCACAGAAGGGCATACCCCGCTGCGCGAGCAGCTGGCATCTTTCATGGGCAGCAAAGGCTGCACCGACGTTGCACCCGACAACCTGATTGTTACCACTGGCAGCCAGCAGGCTCTGGACCTGCTGGGAAAGACCATGATCAGCCCAGGCGACAAAGTGATTGTGGAGGGACCTACCTTTTTGGCCACCATCCAGTGCTTCCGGCTGTATGGCGCCGAACTGATCAGCGCGCCAATCGACGCCAATGGCGTGCAGGTCGAGAAGCTCGAAGCCCTCATCGCCGAGCACCGCCCCAAGTTCGTCTACCTGATTCCTACCTTTGGCAACCCCAGCGGCGCCATGCTGAGTTTGGAGCGGCGCAAGCGTGTGCTGGAGCTGGCGGTGCAGTACCAGACGCTGATCATCGAGGACGACCCCTATGGTGATTTGTATTTCAACGCCGCACCGCCGCCTTCTCTGCTGGCCTTGAGTGCCGGTGTACCGGGCAGCCGCGAGCTGTTGGCGCATTGCGGCTCATTGAGCAAGGTGCTAAGCCCCGGTCTGCGCGTCGGCTGGATGATTGCGCCAGCCGAGCTGCTGGGCAAAGCCACCATGTGCAAGCAATTCAGTGACGCCCACACCAGCACATTCTCGCAAGCCACCGCCGCGCAGTATCTGAAGGCTGGGCGCATGCCCGCCACGCTCGCCCATGTGCGCCAGGTGTATTCGGAGCGCGCGCTGACCATGGGCAATGCCTTGCGCAGGGAACTGGGTGAAGCCATCGAGTTCGTGCAACCGCAGGGTGGTTTGTTTGTGTGGGCGCGTTTGACCGGCGCTGGTGGCAAGGTGGCCGATGGCGGCGAACTGGCCAAACGGGCGATCGACAAGGGCGTGGCCTTTGTGCCCGGTGCACCGTTCTATGCCAACCATCCGGATCTGGCAACGCTACGACTGAGTTTTGCGACAGCCGATGTAGCGAAGATCGAAGAGGGTGTCGCGCGGCTGGGCCAGGCAATCTAGCTTGTGGGGCCCGAGCGGTTGGCCCGTGTTTCAATCGCCATCAGAGGTTTTCGCGGGCGAGGGCTGATGACCACTTTTCCAGTGAAACAACCACCGACGAGATGCTGAGCGCGTTTTTCACAACGCCGGACCACGCCTCGGATTCGACCTTTACCCCATAGTGGTACATGGGGTTCTCAAGGCGTTTTCGTTCCAGCATGTCGTTCAATTGTTCGTCAGGAATGTCCAGTCCGAGCGAAGCCAGAATTTTTCTCTTTTCATTCACCATTGCACTGACCCGGATGAGCTTGAGCAACCGGACCTGCAAGCCGGAGCCGCTACCCATTTCACTGGCTCTTTTGTAAATCAGCGCATTCACAAGCGACTCGAGCAGCACTTCGTCGCTGGTGTTGCGATTGCGCCAGACGACCTGGCCATCGAATCGGGTGAGTCCGCGCTTGAGTTCCAGTTGGTCAGGGAGATCCAGTGCGTGGAAAAAATTGAAGCCCACGTTGTTCCAGCCAAGGGCTTCAAATCGCTCCCACTGGTTGGCTGACCGAAACTGAAGCCGAATCCCGATATGGGTGTGGCGGTCTCCGTCTCTGGCCAGGGACGGTGGACTTTCCGGCAACGTCAGCACCATCGTCAACGGTTCTTATGGCTTGCGAAGCGCCAGTTTCCAGTAGCGCACCAGATCGTCCAGCCCATCGGGTCCTGACACGGCGGCAAAGGCTTGCAAGGCCTTGTCGGTCTGACCTGCCCACACGTAGGCCACGGCCAGGCGCAGGCGCGCATCTTCCGGCCGTTTGGCCAGTCCTTTGGCGATGCCTTTCTCCATCAGGTCCAGCCCCTTTTCGAATTGCCCCATGCCAACCATGTTGAATCCGATATTGAACAGGGCCAGGCCATCCGGTTTTTTCATGGCGGCAGCCGTGTCCGCGGTCATGGTTTTTCGGTCCTGCTCGACTTCAGACGTCAACTTGGCTTTGAGCTTTTTGTGTGCTTCCGCGTTGGCGCCCGTTCCCAACAAGCCGGCGCTGACACCCTGGTCAAACATGCGAAGTGCCTCAGCCGAAAAGCCGGCTTTCTGGGAAAAGTCGATGTATTCGGCATAGTCATTGACCTCTTCCGGTGTCCCCGTGTAGAAGGCCAGCCGGAATACGTCGAGCTGCAAGCGAATGGCGAGGTCAGAGCGTCCCCACAGCCGGTTGATGAGTGAGCGCCAGTGCTCCTTGGTCGGGTAGTACTCGACGAGTTTCTCCAGGGTCAACGTGTATCCGGGGATATCCTTCAGCCCGCTTTTTGCCTGTGCCAGCAACTCAAGGTGCGTCTGGGTTGGGGTCTCCTTCGCTTTCTCGCTGGCGCTGATTTCTGCTTCGAGCAGTTCACTGCCGCGCGCCAGGTTGCCACTGAGCAAAACGGCCTGGATGCGTGCGTTTCTCACGGCTGGGTCTGTTCCGCCAGACTGGATGTTGCGGTCCAGCCAGCTGGCGGAGCGAACATAGTCCTTGGTCCGGTAGTGCGTATTGCCCACGGCGTGCATCAGGCGTTGTGATTCGTCAGGCTTCAGCCAGGCACCGGACGTATTGAGCTGCAATATCTGCTCCAGAAGCCGGTTGGCCGCAACGGCATCGTCTTCTTCAATGGCGATGGACAGCGCAACCCGCGACACGATGTAGCTTTCAAAAGGGGACGGGTTTGCAATGGCACTGGCTGCCTGAATCTTTTCCTTGGCCTGCGCAAACTTCTTTTCGCCGATGAGCGTCTGGGCTTCCAGCAAGGGCGTACGAACTTCTGCGCGGATTGCGGGTGCGGCCGGTGCGGACGCAGCCGAAGCGGCGGGCGCAGTCTGGCTCCATCCGCAGGTGCTTGTCAGGGCAATTGCCAGCAACGTGGCCAAGTGAGCATTACGCATGGTTTTGTGATGTGGTGGGTAAATCGGTGGCGAACAGATCAGGCGTGAGTCTAATTCTTGCCTGAAGGCGCATTGCACAGGGTGTGCTGCCCCATCTGGACAACCAGATCGCGTGCCTTGGTCACTTCAGCAGCAGTGGCCACGGCTGCAATATTGGATGCCAGACTGCCGACATACTTTGCGCTTGCATCCGACAGGGATTTGAGTGCCGTACAGCGGCTGCTCAGGTGTCTCTTGACAATCGCCAGGTCCCCTGCATCCTTCACTTCGGCAGCAACCACACCCAATGCAAGCACGCCGTCGGCAGTGGCGTCAACGAGCGCGAGCTGGTTGGTCACCAGCTTGAGCATGTCCCTGTCATTCGGAGAAGCTGTGCTGGCACGTTTTCCCAGATCGGAGAGGCTGGCTGCCAGCGCCTGCGACACCTTGTGAAAATCGGTGGCAGATTTGCCGATTGCAGCCTTGCTTTGCGCGATGGCAGGTGGGGCCAGCAACGCAGCGGTCATGAGAGATACAGACAGGATTCGGATCGTGGACATGTCAAAAGCCAAAAGGTTGAACGTGGTCGAAACTGTACACCGGTTCCGCAGATTGCGAGATTGGGCCTTTGTTCAGTGGGGCATGGCGATTGGCTGTATGGGTCATCCGGGTGTCCTGTCCTTGAGCCAGCCTTGCGCATAAGCGCCTATGGCGATGGCGGCTAGGGCGACCAGAACATCCCAATTTCCGGTGCCCAGTGCGGCAATGGCTGGCCCCGGGCACACTCCGCACAATCCCCAGCCCACGCCAAAGACGGCTGAACCGATCAGCGTGTCGCGGTCCAGGGTGGCAACGCGAATGGAAAACGCATTGCCCAGAATGGGTTTGCCCATCAGCCGCGGAAGCAACTGGTAGGCAATCACGGTCACCATGACGGCACCTCCCATGACCAGCATCAGGCCAAAGTCCTGAAAGCGCAGGAAGCTCAACACCACTTCAGGCGACACCATGCCCGAGGCTGCGAGTCCAAAACCAAAGAGTGCACCACTCAGTAGCACAGAAATAAAAGTCGACAGGGACATCAGTGGGCTCCCAGTCGCAAGGCAAGATTTGCCGTTAGGAAGCCCGTTGTCATGAACGTGCAAACGGCTACCAGGGAAGGCCAATGCAGCGAGCTCAGACCGCAGATGCCGTGACCTGATGTGCACCCATTGGCCAATCTGGCGCCGAAGCCGACCAACAGTCCACCCGCGCCCAACTGCCACAGTGGAACCGCTGTGCGCATGCCCCCGGACGGGCCCAGAAAGGCCCACCATACGAAGGCGCCCAGAACCAGGCCCAGTGCCAGCACCAACCGCCAGGCACGGCTGTCGCGAATCCGGGCTGCCTGAAAGAAGGGGCTGTTGGATACGTAGGACCAGACGCTGCTGAAAACGGTGCTCATCCCGCCAATCCACCCGGTTGTGATGAACAGCAGGCTCACGCCCACACCGATGAGCACGCCTCCTGCAAGGTAATGCTGCCACCCCGTGGGGAATACGTCCCATGCCATGTCTGGCCTCCTTGCACAATGAACAAAACCGGCAAGCATAGCCGCATCGGCAAGCTGCACCAGGCCGTACACTGCCAGGGTTGCTACGGGAGCATTTGGTATGGCAGGGCGTCGGGGGACGGGAGGGTGACAATGAAGGGCAAGGTATCGGGTCTGTCGGCCCTGGGAGGTCTGGTTTATTCCACGGAATCAGGGCGCATGTGCCCCACTTGTCGCAAGGCGCTAGCGCAGTGCGTCTGCAAGCTTGCGCCGTTGCCTAAGGGCGACGGTGTGGTGAGGGTGTCGCGCGAAACCAAGGGGCGCGGTGGCAAGTCGGTGACGCTGGTTAAAGGTGTCCTGCTGGATGGCGTGGCGCTCGCTGAACTGGGCAAAAAGCTCAAAACACTGTGCGGGACCGGGGGCACGGTGAAGGATGGTGTGATCGAAGTGCAGGGTGAACATTGTGATCGGGTCATCGATCATCTCAAGGCGCAGGGCTATGTTGTCAAGCGCGCCGGAAGCTAGGGACTATTCATGAACAACCATCATGCGGAAGATCGTCCATCTGTCGCTCTGTATTGGGACTTTGAAAACCTGCATGCCGCACTGTGCGAGGCCCGTGCGGAGGGCTCCTACAGCAAGCAGGACAATCGATTCAAGGTGCAGGAGCCATTGGTCAACTTGCAGGGGATCGTTGCCCTGGCGGCTTCCTATGGGCCTGTTGTGATCAACAAGGCCTATTGCAACTGGCAGTATTTCGGGCGTTATCGCGACGCACTGCTGCACAACGCCATGGAATTGGTCCAACTGTTTCCGCCAGGCGCGGCGGCAAAAAATGGTGCGGATATCCGTTTGTGTCTGGATGCCATGGACGATTTGGCCCGCTATGCGCACATTGGCACGCTCTTTGTCGTGAGCGGGGACAGCGATTGCATGCCGTTGGCTCAAAAAGCAAAAGCCAGGGGATGCCGCGTCATCGGCCTGGGCAGCCGACAGACAACCAACGCCCATTGGGCCAACAGTTGCCACGCATTTCACTATTACGAGGAAATGGTAGCCGTGTGAACGTCAGTTGGTTGGGGCCGGTCGGGCTGCAGCGCGTAGTTTGTCTTTTTTGCTGGGGCGTTTGCCTTTGATGCCGCCATTGCCGGGCGATGCGGGCAGCGCAGCAGGCGCTGTGGTTTCAACCGGTTCAAACCCCTCGATGGTTTCCAGTTCAATGGCGCTGCCCTGCCGTTTTTGAATCAGCTGAAAGTGCGCCAGGGTGCCTGCACCCACAAAACTGACAGCCAGGCCCGTTTCTCCCGCACGCCCGGTGCGCCCGACGCGGTGAACATAGTCCACTGCAGAGCGTGGCAGGTCGAAGTTCACGACAACCGGCAGTTTTGAAATGTCGATGCCGCGTGACGCCAGATCCGTCGTAACAACCACCTGCCACTGCTCATCCTTGAATTCGGCCAGAACCTGCTTGCGCGCGCCCTGACTGAGGCCGCCATGAAAAGCAGTTGCAAAGATTTTTGCCTTGTAAAGCTTTTCCGCCACCATCTCGGCCGCATGTTTGGTCGCCACAAAAACCAGCACGCGTTCCCAGCCATGCGCCTTGATCAGGTGACGCAGCAGCATGGTGCGGCGGTGTGGGTCAACTTGAATGGCCCGCTGGATGATCTCGCCTGCCTGTTGCTCAGTCGGTTCCACGGCGATGTGGACGGGGTTGTTCAGTATCCGGTCTCCCCACGCACGTACGTCGGGCGGAAATGTGGCGGAAAACAGCAGGTTCTGGCGCACGGGTGGCAGCAGGGACGCAATGCGTCCCAGTTCTTCGGCAAACCCCAGGTCCAGCAGGCGATCGGCCTCGTCCAGCACGACCAGCCGGGTGCCTGCAAGCTGAACCGCATTCTGGTCTGCCAGATCCAGCAGCCGCCCCGGGGTGGCGACCAGCACGTCGGCTCCGCCCCGCAGCGCCATCATCTGCGGATTGATGGAGACACCACCGGTGACGGTAACCACCTTGGGCCGCTGCGGCAGGACATCCGCGAGTCCGCTCAAAACCCCGCCAACCTGGATGGCCAGTTCGCGTGTGGGCACCACCACAAGCGCCACGATGGCCCGTGGCGACTGCCCCTGGCTGCGCACCGGGAGTTCTTGCAACCGCTGCAACAAGGGCAGGGCGAATGCGGCGGTTTTTCCGGAGCCTGTGCGGGCGGATGCCATGACATCGACGCCACGCAATATGACCGGGATCGCTTCGCACTGTATGGGGGTTGGATCAGCGAAACCCATGGTGTGGGCCGCTTTCGCAAGGGCAGGGGTTAAACCCAGTGTTTGGAATGGCATGGTTCGGTTGATGATACCCCTCGCAGCGGGCTGCGGTTACCAGCGACTGCACCGGCTGTACGTCGGGAGCCACTTCGCAGCCGTTTGGGTTCCGGGGTAGGATGCCTCCCAGTTATGAATGCCCGCTCATGAATCCAAACACACCCTCCACCATGCATGGACGCCCCGGGCCGGCCTGGGCCGTTGGGATGCGCCATCTCACCGATTACCTCGCCCAGGACTGCCTGGGAGGCCCCAGGCCCTGGAAGGCGGCATGGGTCATCAATTTCCAGAAGGCCGGGACATTTGTCTTTTTGGCCTTTCTCATGTGGTTCTATGAGAACACGGCACCGGTTGCCTGGGTCTACCTTGCGTTACATGGCAGCTATGGCCTGGTCTGGATACTGAAGGACCTGGCTTTTCCTGACCCGAACTGGCAGAAGAGGGTCACCATTCTGGGCGGCATCAACAGCTTTCTGTTTGTTCTCGGCTGGTATTGGGTGTTCGGCTGGTTGTTGATTTCCGGAACATCGAATCCGGTTTACCCGCTGGCCGACTATGCCTGGTTTTGTCTGTGCATCACCCTCTGTCTGCTGGGGTGTGTGCTGATGATTGCCGCCGATGCCCAAAAGTTCTACACCCTGAGGGTCAAGCGGGGACTGATTACCGACGGCATGCATCGCTATGTGCGCCACCCCAATTACCTGGGTGAGATGATGATTTACGGCAGTTTTGCCTTGCTGGTGTGGCACTGGCTGCCGGTTGTGGTGCTGGCCTGGGTATGGCTGGGCGTGTTTGCGGTCAATATGGTTCTCAAGGAAGTCAGTATGGCGCGCTACCCGGAATGGGCGGCGTATAAAGAGCGCACCTGGTGGCTGATCCCCTTCATCCTGTGATGAAAAACCGGACTGCATCCCCATCCCCATCCCCAACACCTGCTACAGACCCCAAAGGAATCACATGACCGCCCAACTGAAAATTGATTTTGTGTCCGATGTTTCCTGCCCGTGGTGTGCTGTGGGTCTGGCTTCGCTTCAGACCGCGCTGGAACGCGTTGGCCCCGATGTGCAGGTGCAACTCACGTTTCAGCCTTTCGAGCTGAATCCGCACATGGTGCCCGAGGGCGAAGATACGACCGAACACCTGTCCAGAAAGTACGGCTCCACGCCGGAGCAGGCCGCAGCCATCCGTGAAACGATACGCGCGCGCGGTGCCGATCTGGGCTTTACGTTCAACTTGGACAAGCGCTCGCGCATCTACAACACCTTTGACGCCCATCGTTTGTTGCACTGGGCGCATTTGGAAGGCTGCCAGCTGGCATTGAAAAAGGCGTTGCTCAAGGCCTATTTCACCGATGGTGAAGACCCCAGCAGCCACACCGTGTTGCTGCGTCTGGCGGTGGAAGTGGGCCTGGATGCCGATCGCGCCCAAGCCATTTTGGCGGGCGATACCTATGCGGCAGACGTGCGTCATCACGAGCAGTTTTACCAGCGGCAAGGCATCCACTCCGTGCCGGCAGTCATCATCAACGACCGGCATCTGATATCCGGTGGACAGCCCCCCGAGGTGTTCGAGCAGGCGCTGCGCCAGCTATCAGCACAGTAAGCCCACCCAACCGGTTGGACCGGTTCGGCATCAAGCCGGCGGCAAAACCTCCAGCAAGCGGTCCAGCCCGCCCGACTCGATCGACACCATGGCCTGTTCGCGCACCTTGGGCTTGGCGTGGTAGGCAACCGAGAGACCGGCAACACCCATCATGGGAAGATCGTTGGCACCATCGCCCACGGCAATGCACTGGGATGGCTGAAGGCCCAGGAGCGTGGACACTTCCAGCAGGGTGCGTCGCTTCTCGGCACCGTCACAAATGTCTCCCCAGGGTTGATCCAGCATGCGCCCGGTGAGCGTGCCGCAGGTTGGTCCGCTTTCGACTTCCAGTACGTTGGAGCGCGCAAAGTCGATGCCCAGCCGGTCGCGGATGCGGTCGGTAAAGTAGGTAAAACCGCCGGAGACCAACAGCACCTTCAGGCCCGCCTTTTTGCAGGCAGCGACCAGCTCGGCGGCGCCGGGGTTGAGTTGCAGGCGTTGGGTGTAGACCTGGTCCATGTGTGCAACCGTCACCCCTTTGAGCAGCGCCACACGCTGGCGCAGGCTTTCCTTGTAGTCGGTGATTTCACCACGCATGGCGGCTTCGGTGATGGCAGCTACCTCGGCCTTGCGCCCGGCAGCGTCAGCAATTTCGTCCACACACTCGATGTTGATGAGCGTTGAGTCCATATCAAAGGCGATGAGCTTGAAGTCGGACAGTTTCTGGCCAGTCTGGCAGTTTCGCAGGATGAGGCCGGGGGGCAGTTCAAGGGTTTGCATTGGGGGAAATTGCTATCAAAGTAGTAGCTGCTTGTGCAATATCTACGGGGGCTAAGGTTGAGTTTTTGTCTCAGCGATCTAGCGCTGGCGATGCCGCATAGTTTAATCGCTGGTCCCCGACGCGCCGGCGCCGCCTGCCCCCATAGGGCGCCGCATCACAATGCCGTCTTCAGGGTCTGCTCCTGGCGTGGTGAAGAAATGCCCCAAGCGGGCCAACTCAACAAACCCCGCTCCGCCATAGATGTGCCGCGCCGCAGCCCAGCTGGCATTGACCAGCAGTACCACAGACGTCACGCACGGAAAGGCCTGCGCCACATGGGTCATGCAACCCAGCAGCAGCGCGCTACCTAGACCCTGACCGCGCACCGCAGGCGCCAGGGTCATCGAACTGATGTACAGCTCGGTCCCCAGTACGGCATCGTGCCGCTCGCGAATGTCGTGCCCCAGCGTGAATTGCGCTGGTTCAGGTTGCGCAGTGAAGCGCCAGATTTCCGAAAATATGCAGCCGACGCAGTCGCGCCCGCGCCAAGCCATCAGCGAGCCCTGCGGGAACGCGGCAATGCGCTGAGCGTAAGCACTGCGAGTTTCCCGATGGCTTGCGGCAAAGCCGTGATGCTCCAGTTCCATGATGCGGTCCAAGTCGTCGGCCGTTGCTTCAATCAGGCGGAGGGCGTTGTTAGCAGACAAGTGCATCTGTGGATGGCGGCCATTCTAGTTTTGGCAAAAGGGAGAATTGAACGGCGATCCTGGCTCAATTTGATTCAACGGCCGAGGGGTTCGTGACGATTATTGTGTTACGGGCATGGCACTCAATAGGAGGCAATCAAATGGAAAACTTCATTCTTGAGGTAAAAAGTAACGGCAAGTGGGTCCGGTATCCTGAGCAAGCCGGTGATATATCGCTCGAACTGATGAATTTCATGTTGCAGCGGGGCTTCGAATCCCGCGCCATTGGAAAAATCAACGGCCATGTCGATGTCTTCAATATCAATGAAATGAGTGAGGTTCTACAAGCCCAGGCGGAGATTGTCAACTTCCACTAGCACCACGGTGTCGTGGCCAATTTCGATCGTAGAGTTTGGATATTCGCTGGGTATGTGGTTGGTATCAAAATACTGTGCACGTCAGTGCTTCAATCAACAAGTATCTGTGCTCGCTTTGACTTCCACGGTTGACTTGGATGAAATCAAAGTCGCGAATGGGCTGCCCGATACCTGACCGTCGTCAGCGACTCCTTCCGCCCCAGCCCGGTCTTTTATAGCACGCGGCAAAAACCGACACCCCGCAGAGTTTGGGGCAGTGGTCCGCGCCGATTTCTGGGCATTTGACAGTATGAGGCGCGGGCCATTGCCCCAAACTCTGCCGCGTGTGCTATTGAGTCGCGAACGGTAAATCAGCACCTAACCATATCCCTCAGCTACTTCGAAACTACAGGAGTAGTAACCACATCCACCACCGGCTGCCCCAGGTTTTTAAGCACGTCGCGCACCATCTGCGCGCGGTCCTTGGTCTCCGGCAGTTCACGCTCGATGCGCAGCTTCTCATTGCCAGCCAGTTTGATGTGCTTGTTCTTCTGGATCATCTGGATGATCTTCATCGGGTCGATGGGCGGATTCTTCTGGAAGGTGATGGTGATCACGCCCGGAGCCGCGTCGACCTTGACCACGCCGTAGGGCTTGGCCAGCACACGCAGGCGGTGCACGTCGATCAGGGTTTGTGCCTGCGGTGGCAGCTTGCCGAAGCGGTCCACAATTTCTTCCAGCAGCGTGTCGACCTGGTCGGTGGTCTTGGCGGTGGCCAGCTTCTTGTAGAACGACAGGCGCAGGTGGACATCGCCACAGTAATCGTCGGGCAGCAGGGC
>JBPOIP010000177.1:0-13375 GCA_052034395.1 Pseudomonadota bacterium | reverse complement strand
TCGCCCGCGTCAACTTTGACAACGACGTGGTATTCACCTGGAATGGCACCACCTCGGGCGTCAAAGTGCCCAACGGCGACTGGATTGCGGCGGACCGCGCCGGGCTGACCATTTGCGATGCTACATCGGCTGTATTCGCCATGGAGCTGCCCTGGGAGAAGCTCGACGTGGTGACTTACTCTTGGCAAAAGGTGCTGGGCGGCGAGGGCGCCCACGGCATGCTGATTTTGAGCCCACGCGCGGTGGCACGGCTGGAGAGCTATAGCCCACCGTGGCCCATGCCCAAAATCTTCCGCATGACATCGGGCGGCAAATTGACCGAGGGCCTGTTCAAGGGCGAGACCATCAACACGCCGTCCATGCTGTGCGTGTCCGACTACCTGGACGCACTGGCCTGGGTGGAGCGGCTGGGTGGCGTTTCGGCCACCATGGCACGCAGTGAGGCCAACCTGAAAGTCATCGCTGACTTTGTGGCGGCCAACGACTGGATTGCGTTCCTGGCCAAAGACCCGGCAACGCGCTCCAACACCAGCGTTTGCTTGACGCTCACGGTGAGCGAAGAACAGGTCAAGAAAATGGTCAAACTGCTGGAAGCGCAGGGCGTGGCCTTTGACATTGGAGCCTACAAGGACGCGCCGGCCGGTATCCGCATCTGGTGCGGTGCCACGGTCGAAACTGCAGATTTGCAGGCGCTGCTGCCGTGGCTGAGCTGGGCGCACGCCGAAGTCACTGCAGCTTGATGTGAGCGAGACCACACCCATGTTCAAAGTCCGTACCTACAACCAGATCTCGGTCAAGGGGCTGGAGCGTTTTTCACGCCAGCATTACGAGGTGGGGAGCGATATCGGCCACCCGGATGCATTTTTGCTGCGCAGCCAGAAGCTGCAGGGCGTGGATGTGCCCGACACGCTGCTCGCAGTGGCGCGTGCCGGAGCGGGCGTGAACAACGTGCCGATTGCGCAATACAGCAAGCTGGGCATCGTGGTGTTCAACACGCCAGGCGCCAACGCCAATGCAGTCAAAGAGCTGGTGATGGCCGGCATGCTGCTGGCCACGCGCAATGTTTTGCCGGCGCTGGCCTATGTACAGACGCTCACCCACATGACCGATGCGGTGGAGATGGCGCAACTGCTGGAGAAAGAAAAATCCCGCTTCGTGGGTGGCGAGCTCAAAGGCAAAACGCTGGGCGTTGTGGGGCTGGGTGCCATTGGCTCCATGGTCGCTGACATGGCGCTGGCGATGGGCATGAAGGTGGTCGGGTTTGATCCGGCATTGTCGATCGATGCGGCGTGGCGCCTGTCCAATGCGGTGACGCGCATGGAGAACCTGCAGTCGCTGATGGCGCGCTCGGATTACGTATCCGTCCACGTGCCGGCGATGGACGCCACGCACCACATGATCAACGCCGAAGCGCTGGGACTGATCAAGAAGGGGGCTGTGCTGCTGAACTTTGCCCGCGAAACCATTGTGGACCCGGCCGCCGTGCTGCAGGCTCTGGACCAGGGCAAACTGAGCCGATATGTGTGTGACTTCCCCGAGCCCGCCATGCTGGGGCGCGGCGACGTGATTGCCACCCCGCACATTGGCGCCAGTACCGAAGAGTCGGAAGAAAACTGCGCGATGATGGCGGCCAACCAGGTGATGGATTTTCTGGAGAACGGCAACATCACCAACGCGGTCAACTTTCCCGCCATTGCCATGGCCCGCAGTCCCGGCACCTGGCGCATCACCTTCGCAAACGACAACGTGCCCGGCGTGCTGGGCAATGTTCTATCGGTGCTGGCATCCAACCAGGTCAACGTGGTGGACATGATCAACAAGAGCCGTGGTGAATTGGCGTTCAACATCATGGACGTGGAGCACGCGCCCAGTGCGGCGGTGGTGGCGGCGATTCAGGCCACCGAACATGTTGTCCGTGTGCGGGTTATTGCACCCGGTGTGCTATAAAAATAGTAGCGAATAACTCATGTTCTACAAGGGCGGAAGGCACATTTTGATATAAAGGCTCGCGTGCGTCATCCGATTGACACATGCGCGCGGCACCATTGATGGAGATTCTCTTTTCCATTCAAGGTGCCTTATGTCAAACACTCCCCAAATTTCACGTCGTTCCATTCTCCAAGCCCTGTCTGGCGTACCCCTGCTGCCGCTGTCAGGCGCCTTTGCCGCCGTGGGTTTGACCCAGACCGCTTGTGGTGGTTCATCTGCCCCGGTTACGTTTTCTTCGGTGAGCTTCTCCAATATGGCAGCACCCAGCCTGGCCAGCGCCGCCGCCATGGCAACCACCAGCGTCGGATCTGTCATGTCCGTCAACTTCACCGACAACGGCAAGCTTGACTACAAGCTGGCCTACCAGCCGTTCTTCATCACGGGCGATCTGGTGCCGGACGGCAAAGGTGGCAAGATGCTGGCCGGTGGCTACTACGACATCAATAACCAGCCCATCATGGACGCCACCGTTGCGGGAAAGACACGCCAGTACTTCTCGGACTCGCCCGATGGGACTTCGCTGCTCAGCGTGGCGGGCGCGAAAGTGACGGGCGTGGTGGGCAACACGGTGTTTGCGGTCGTGCAGTTTGAATATGCCACCTGGGCGCAGGACGGTGTGACCGCGATGTATGGCAAGCTGCCGTCGCCCGTCGCCGTGTTGACCCTGGACCAAAGCCCCTCCACCGGCAAACTGTCGCTGGTGAAGTACCACAATGTTGACACCTCGGGCGTAAACGGCTTGTGGATTACCTGTGGCTCCAGCCTGTCGCCGTGGGGCACGCATTTGTCCAGTGAAGAGTACGAGCCGAATGCCTTTGGGGTGGCAATCGATGCCCAATTCAAGGCCTTCAGCAAGAACCTGTATGGCAGCGAAACGACGGCCAACCCCTACCATTACGGACACACGCCCGAGGTGACCGTGAACGCCGATGGCACCGGCTCCATCAAGAAGCATTACTGCATGGGCCGTATTTCGCACGAGCTGGTGCAGGTGATGCCGGATAACCGAACCGTCTTCATGGGTGACGATGCCACCAACAGTGGCTACTTTGTATTTGTTGCGGATCGTGAGAAAGACCTGTCGTCGGGAACCCTGTATGTAGCCAAGGTGGGTGCCGGTTTCAGTCTGGACACAGCCGCCGCCCCGGCACCGCTGACCTGGATCAAACTGGGCTCTGCCACCAGCGCAGAAATCCTTGCACTGGCCAATACGCTCAAGCCAACCGACATCATGACCGTCTCCAGCACAGACCCACTGGATGCCAGCTACGCCAAGGTCAATGCCAACGGCAAGACCGAGTGGATCAAGCTCAAACCTGGTATGGAAAAGGCGGCGGCGTTCCTGGAAACGCACCGTTACGCTGCCTTGGTGGGCGCTTCGGTTGGCTTCTCGAAAATGGAAGGAACCACCGTCAACATCAAGGACAAGGTGGCGTACTCGGCGTTGCAGAACTGCCGGGATTCCATGGTGGCCGGCAATGCTTTCAACACGGTGGGCAATGGCATTTCCATTGCCAAGGCGCTCAACGCAGGTGCTGTCATGGCGCTGAACCTGCGCGGCAGCCAGAAAGACACTGCCGGCGCAGCCATCAACAGCGAGTGGATGCCGGCGGACACCCGGGCGCTGCTGACCGGAGAGGACATCGCCGCCGATGCACTGGGCAATACCGCCAACCCGAACAGAATAGCCAACCCGGACAACCTGAAGTTCTCTGAAAAAATGCGCACGCTCTTTATCGGTGAAGACAGCGGCCAGCACGTCAACAACTTCCTGTGGGCCTACAACGTTGACACCAAGGTGCTGTCACGCATCATGTCCATTCCGGCGGGGGGCGAGGCCACAGGCCTGCAAGCGGTGGATGAACTCAATGGCTGGACCTACATCATGAGCAATTTCCAGCATCCCGGCGACTGGGGCAGCATTCACAGCGTGGTAAAGGCCACCCTGGACCCGCTGCTCAAGGCCAACTACAAGGACAAGTTTGGTGCGGCTGTGGGTTACCTTACGGGTGAACTGACGCAGACCAAACTGACCTATGCCTGATGCTTACGGTGCTCCCAGGCTTCTGACGCTTCAGCGGGACTCCTCACGACCGTCGGCGTGGCGCGCAAAGCGCCCACGTTCGCGGGGGTGCACCGGGTCGGTGACGGGCCAGGGCCAGCCGCCAAATTCGGTCGCGCGGTAGTCTTCAAACGCCTGCTGGATTTCTGCCTTGGTGTTCATGACAAACGGGCCATATTGCACAACGGGCTCGCCAATGGGGCGACCCTGCAATACCAGAATCTCGGTCAGGTCGGCACCGCCAGCCAGTTGAACCGACTGATCGGCAGCCAGCTCGATGGCCGATCCCGGTGGAACAGGCTGGTCGCCAATCGTGAGCGCATCACCGGCAAAAAAGTAGAGCATGCGGCGCGTGTCCGTGCCGCTTGCCGCAGGAAGCGTCCAGCGTGCACCGGGCTGCATCCGGATCGTCCAGATGGCCAGGTCCGACCCCGGTTGCGATGCCCAGGAGTCGGGCGGTGAAGGCAGCCCTTTGGCGTCGCCCAATGTGCCGGCAATGCAGGCGACCTCCGTGGCTTTGCCGTTGGCGTCCAGTGTGTGCACGCGTGCAATGTCCTCGCGCCAGAACATGGTGAAGTGGGGCTCCACCATCTTGTTGCGTGCGGGCAGGTTGAGCCAGATCTGGAACAGTTCGGCCGGGTTGGGCTGCTCAGTCTTCAGGAGTGGAAACATTTCGCAGTGGACCACGCCCTTGCCGGCAGTGAGCCACTGCACATCGCCACCGCCAAAGCGTGCGGTAGCTCCCAGCGAATCGGAATGGTCGATCAGGCCCGCGCGGGTGATGGTGACGGTCTCAAAGCCCCGATGCGGGTGCGACGGAAAGCCGGGAATGGTCTGCCCGTGGTACATGCTCCAGCCGTCTTTGCCGGAGAAATCCTGCCCGATCTGGCGTCCGCCCAGCGAGGCCGCAGGACCCATGGCCGCATTGCCCCGGGGGTAGGCGTCGTTGTGGTGCACACAAAACAGGAAAGGGTCAATGGTTTGCCAGGGGAAGCCCAAAGGCTGCACGCTGAGAATGGTGGGGGAGCGCATGCACTGATTTTCACCGGATTTGCAAAGGCCCTGCGCGCAACGGTCATTGCGCCTGCAGCCCACTAAGATACCGTTGTTGTCATTCAGGATGGGGACTGCCTTGCATCGTTTGTTTTTTTCTGGTTCAGTCGCCTGGCGTTTGGGCTGGGCGTTGCTGGCTGGTTGTGCCGTGGTGGGGGTGGATTTGTGGCAGCGCCCGCCCCAGCCGCAGGCGGCGCAGGCCCTGTGGCCCCAGCCCCAGGTCGAGCCCGGCGCCTCCCAGTGGCAACGGGACGCACGGGGGTTGATTCCCATGCCGGCTGGTATGGCGGCTGCCCATGCCAGCACCCTGTTGCCTATGCCGGCTGGGCATTCCGCTGCGCTGTCCGTTTTCTGGTTCTCCGGTGAACGCGAAAGCGGACCCAATGTGCAGATTGCGGCATCGCAGTTTGATCGGGTGAGCCAGCAATGGCTGCCAGCGCGCTTTGTAGTCAACCGCTTTGTCATGGGTGGGCAACTGGGCTTTGGCCTGCGGCGTCTGGGCAACCCGGTGGCGTGGATGGACGGCAACGGGCAGGTCAACCTGTTTGTGGTGGCGACCGGCTGGGGCGGTTGGGCCGCGTCGCGTGTGCTGCACCTGCGCCAAAGCAGCCCGGGAAACGGTTTGCAGGATCTGAGCTTTGCGCCCGTGCGAGTCCTGCCACTGTCGTGGCTGTGGAACACCAGTTTCCTGGTGCGCAACGCGCCCGTGGACCTGGCCGATGGGGGCATGGTGCTGCCGGTGCACTTTGAGCTGGGCATCAAATACCCTGCTGGTCTGCGGTTTGACCGTGAGGGCACGTTCAAGGGCATGGTGCGTGTGTCGCAACGCCCCTACCTGTTGCAGCCGTCGATCGTGCTGCGGTCACCCCGGGAATGGCTGGCGTTGATGCGCGATGAACGCCCTGACGGCAAGATCGGGGTAGCACGCTCGGTGGATGGCGGACAGCACTGGAGCGACCTGTCCGATCTTCCACTGGACAACCCCGACGCAGCAGTGGCTGGGCTTGGCATGGCACCAGGGCAGATGCTGCTGGCACACAATTCGTCGATCGCCTCGCGGGGTACGCTGGAACTGGGCCGCTCGTCCGACGGGCTCCAATGGGAGCGTGCTCACACGCTGGAGCAGGGCTCTGCGGATGACGAGTTTTCCTATCCCGCCCTGGCCTGGGCCGATGGCAGCCTGTGGATCAGCTATACGGTGGACCGGCACCACCTGGCCTGGCAACGCTTTGTGCCCTCGAAGGCGCAACAGGGAGTGAAGCCATGAGCGCAGACCTGTGGGGCTGGTTGCCACCGATACTGGCCACCGATGCGCCGTTGCTGCCATCGGGCGCCATGGTGTGGATCGGCATGCGTATCGCGTGGAGCGTGGTGATGGCCTGGATCGGCCTCACCCTGTTCACCCGTTGGTGGCCGGCGGGCGCCAAAACTGCACCGTTGCCGCGTTGGGGGGTGGCGGCGCTGCTGGCTGCATCGGCGTGGCTGCCAGGACCGTATGCTTCGGCCTACTGGTTGGGGCTGGCGTTTCAGATGCCGAGTCTGTCGACCGTTTTGTTGTGTTCGGTCTGGCTCTATCAAGACCTGGCTGGCAACGGCAAGACCAACTCGTATCGCACGCGCGCACCGGATTGGCGCGCAATGGCGCTGGCGGGTGTGGGCATATTGGCTGGTTGGGCCCTGCTGCTGGATACGCTCGCCATCTTGCCGGTGCAACTGTATGCGGCAGGGTTCAGTCCACTGGCGGCCGGGCTGGCGATGGCTTGCACACTGATGGCTTGGGCGGTGGGCAACACCAATCAGTCGCGAGGCAGTTCGAACGTGTGGGTGGTGCCAGCCGCGTTGGTACTGTTTGTGGTGTGTCGCTTACCGACGGGCAATATGTGGGATGCGGTGTTGGACCCCTGGCTGTGGGTCGTACTACAGGTTCACTGGGCAAGGCAGCTGGTGATTCGCTATAAAAATAGAAGCAAAGTATCCAACACCTGCGAGGGCTGAAGGCAGGTTTTCGTTGATGAGACGCGCGGGGCCTGCCCGTCCGCTGTGTTTTATGGCGGCACGTCCGGCACTTTAGCGGTGTGGCTCCAACAGCCACTCCTGCCTGAACAGCCATTCCTTCGGTTGCCAGAGGTTGGCCAGGGTAACCTCGCCGTCCTTGTGGCGGCTTTTGATATGCCAGCGCGTGCCAAGCAGTCTGCAATGGGGCAGGCAACTGGGTTGCGTCTGTTCGAGGCTGTCCTGAACCCAGACAACGGTATCAAATTGCCCCAGCAGGTAGCGCAGCCGTTCGTCAGGCGGAAGTTCGGGCTGGTACGCGCCGGTGTTTCGCCCTTCCGCGTCGTACGGGGTGATTTGAGCGGCATCCAGCACAAAGTGAAAGCGTTCGAACTGACCCGTAAATCCATTGGGCACTGCCACCCGTTTGCCCTGAACCTGCGCCTTGACTTCCGAGCGGTACTGCGCAGTCAGAGGTGTCAGCGGCTCCACCATCAGGCTGAAACTGGCGTACACGGCAAGGACGGTAGCCAGTGTTGCGGACCGGCACCATGATGTCTTGAATAATCCGGCGCCGGCCCCTATCAAACCTGAAATAACAGCTATGAAAGTAATAGCAATCTGGCCGGTGTTCGCAATGTGCAGGTCTCCCATCACCCATGCGATGCGGGCCAGCATGATCAGTGCGGGCACAGCAATCGCCAGCGTGATCCGAAAGCCCCAGGCGGGAATTTTTTCCCACAGCAGCGCCATGGCGATGGCGAGAGCCGGCATGGCGGGTATGACATACCGCTCCGATCGCTGCGTGGGAATGGTAAAGATGATGAGCCATATGGCCAGCCACACCAGCAGGATCCACCCTGCCGGCGTGAGGCGGGTGTAAGTGTCACGGCGCCAGGCAGACGTCAGGCCGTACCACCCGAAACCCAGAACGGCAAAGAACAGCAGACCCGCATTCGCCGGATAGGCAAGTAACTGGGTCCACATGGGATAGGCGCCAAACAGGGCAGCGTGCCAGTAGCCTTTGGCGTTGGACATTTTTCCGGCGTTTTCCGCCACGACAAACTCCTGCCACACCGATGCGGGGTCCGGATCCAGGGCAAACCACAGGGCAAAAATGCCCAGAGCGAGTGCTGCGCTCCAGCCTGTGCCCAGTGTGGCGCGAACCATTGCAGGCAAAGATACCCTCGTTTCTGCGAGCAGCGCGGCACACCACAGTGCGGCAGCGGCGGGTGCAGCCAGGGCAAAGGACTTGTAGGCGCAGCCCAGCCCCATGGCGACGCCAAACAGGGTGTACGTTCCCAAGCCCCACTGGCGCACACTGAATGCCTGGTCCGCTCTGCGCCGGTGCATCCACAGCAGCCACCACATGGGCAACGCCAGCCAGAAGGTCTCGGGTGCAGAGGTCAGGTAGACACGACCGTAGCGAAAGGTGGAGAAATACACCAGATACAGAACGGCAGCCAGACAAGCAGTGCGCACGCGTCCGCTGATCCGGTGGGTGAAAAAAGCCAGCAGTGCGGTCGTGAGAAAGGTGTAAACAATGCTTGGCAGACGCAGCGCAAAGAGACTCCAGTTTTCACCCCAGTTGCCGGCAACCATTGCCTGCCAGAACAGCAGTGGGGGCTTGGTATTGCGGGTGTCGACGATTTCGGATTGCAACGGAAGCCACTGGCCGGATTCAGCGGTCAGGCGTGCGATGTGGATGTAGACCATCTCGTCGCCGTTGGTAGGTGCGTAGGCACCACCCAGCCCATAAAGGTAGAGCACGGCGGCCAGGACCACCAGAGCGATCCAGGGCCAGGGCTGGGGTTTCAGTCCCGGTGTCGCTTGAAGGTCCATCGGTCGTTGGCCAGAAAATTGCTCACGCTGGCCGCAAGAATCGCCACGATGTTGGCAAGGCGGTAGTCCATGCTTCCCGATAGCAATAGTGTCAATACGTACTGCAATCCACTGCCAAAGGCTGAAGCCGTGACGTACTGGCCAAATTCCATGCCCAGCAGGCGCAGGCTGACAGGTTGTGCCTCCTGGGCTTCCAGGGTGCGCACCCGGTCAGACCAGGTCCACAGCCGGTTCCAGGTGAAATTGTTGACCGTGGCCACGCTGATGGCGAGGGCCAGTGACAGGTAGGGCTTGCGGTAGCTGGCCTCAATCGCATGAAACAGATATTCGTGGCCCAGGTACAAAACCACCAGATTGACGACCGTCCCACTGGCTCCGACGATGCCGAACTTGAGGTAGCGGTACCGTTCAATCCAGGCCAGCGCCCATAGTACGGTGCGTTGCACGGCCGAGTGCGCGCTCATGCTGCCGTTGCGCCAGGGCCGGTCAAAAAGCCCAGTGCCTGCTCCAGCACGGGGTCGGGTGCAATGCGCTTGAGGCACTGGTTGTCACCGTCACAAAAGGTCAGCCGGTGGTTGTAGGCCGACAGGCACGGCGAGCAGGCAATACCTGACTCAAGTATGGCGTTGCGCGTGCCCAATGGTCCGTACAGTTTGCCAGTCTCAGGCCCGAAAAAGACCATGGTCTGGATGGGTGTGAGTGTTGCGAAATGACCGGGGCCACCATCGTTGGTGATCAGCAGGTCAGCCGCATGGAACAGCATCAGCAGCTCGCGGATGCTGCGGGTGTAGCCGGTCAGGTCGATGCATGCGGCATCGCCAACGAGGGTCATCAGTCTTTTCGCGAGGTCCGCATCATCCTTCAGTCCGATGAGACCCACCGAAAATCCTGCCTGGCACAGACCCTGGGCCACACGGGCATAGTGGTCCGCTGGCCATGCCCGCTCCGGCAGAATGCCGCCACCGGCATACATGAGCACCAGTTTGCGACGCGCGGTCACCGCGTGGTCTGCCACCAACTTGGCCCGGTAGGCAGCAAGTTCGCCATCGGCAAACACAACAGACAACCCGGTCTGCGTTGGCAGTGGCCGGATGGGTGCCGCCTTGTTGCGGGGCGTGCTGCCAGCCGAATCCAGCGCATCCACCAACGACAGGAATTGCTTGCTGATGTGCTGGTAGGGGTTGTAGGGAATGGCGTGGTTGACGAAGCTCCCACGGTACAGCCCTTCCTGGGTGTGCGGTGTGAAACCGACACGCACAGGCGCTCCTGTGGAAAACGAGAGCAGGGCGCTCACCCGTGAAAACAGCTCGCAGTCGATCACCGCGTCCAGACCCAGACGTCGCATGGTCATGCTGACCGACAGGATGTCGCCAATCAGTGCGCCACCCGAACTGTCATCCAGCGTATGCATGCACTCAGGTTGCGTGAGTTGCAGCATGCGCGAAACTTCCTGGTTTTTCTTGAGCTGCAGGATATGGATGGCGGCTCCCGGATACTTGCGTCGCAACTCGGCAAACATCGGCCCGGCAAGGACAATGCTGCCCATCTCGGACAGCAGGATAACCAGAATATTTTTCGCAGCCCTGTCCATTTGGGCAGGTCCGTGAAAAAGGCCCGTAAAACGAACCCATCCCGACACCGCGCCGCAAAGAATCTGGCCAACCCAGCGGTCAATGAAGCGTTGTGTCTGGAGTTTCATTGCGCAGCTTACTTGAGGCCGGCAGCGGCACGCAACACGGCGACCTTGTCCGTACGCTCCCACGTGAACTCAGGCTCTTCGCGGCCGAAGTGGCCATACGCGGCAGTCTTTTCATAGATCGGACGCAACAGGTCCAGCATCTGGATGATGCCCTTGGGACGCAAATCGAAATGTTCCGCCACCAGTGCCGACAGCTTGTCATCGGGCATGATTCCGGTGCCTTCGGTGTAGACCGTGATGTTCATGGGCTTGGCGACGCCAATGGCATACGCCACCTGCACCTGGCACTGCTTGGCCAGACCGGCGGCGACCACATTCTTGGCCACATAGCGTGCCGCATAGGCCGCAGAGCGGTCCACCTTGCTGGGATCTTTGCCGGAGAACGCGCCGCCACCGTGGGGGCAGGCACCGCCGTAGGTGTCCACGATGATTTTTCGTCCCGTCAAGCCGCAGTCGCCCTGTGGACCACCCACCACGAAACGGCCGGTGGGGTTCACCAGGTAGCGGGTGTTTAGCAGCCACTCCTTGGGCAGAACCGGCTTGATGATTTCTTCGATGATGGCTTCGGTAAAACTGGCCTTCATGGTGGTCTGTGTTTCAGACTGGTCGGGGCTGTGCTGGGTGGACAGCACCACCGTGTCAATGCTGTGGGGCTTGCCATCTACATAGCGCATGGTGACCTGGCTTTTGGCGTCCGGACGCAAAAAGGGCAGGCGGCCGTCCTTGCGCAACTGGGCCTGACGCTCCATCAGGCGGTGGGCGTAGTAAATCGGGGCTGGCATCAGCTCCGGCGTTTCGTCGCAGGCGTAGCCGAACATCAGACCCTGGTCACCGGCACCGGTGTTGAGGTGGTCGTCAGAGGCGTGGTCTACGCCCTGTGCGATGTCATTGGACTGTTTGTCATAGGCGACCAGCACCGCACAGCCCTTGTAATCAATACCGTATTCGGTGTTGTCATAGCCGATACGCTTGATGGTGTCGCGCGCCACCTGGATGTAGTCCACGTGGGCGTTGGTAGTGATCTCGCCGGCCAACACAACCAGACCCGTATTGGTCAGGGTTTCAGCAGCCACGCGGGACTTGGGGTCCTGCTTGAAAATTGCGTCCAGAATTGCGTCGGAAATCTGGTCAGCCACCTTGTCGGGGTGACCTTCAGAAACAGACTCGGATGTAAATAGAAAATCGTTCGCCATGTTGAATGCTCCAAAAGTAACGTAGTGAAGTCGCGTTGCTTGGGCTTTTGGGCTTTCAGCGAACGCTTTAGCAGATTCGTCAAATTTGACGAGGCACAATGGCAATCCGTAAAGAATTGCCACAGCGGTGTCGCCCTGCAAGTAGTTCCGTAACTCAGCGACACGCCAGATTTTATCCCAGAGTCCATGCCTTGAACCGAGTTGTCGTCCGTTTTGTCCCTGTGCCTGTTGTGAAAACGGCTGGCTCTACGTCCCTCGCAGCAGCCAGGGGCTTCGGTCCATGCTGACACGCGCCGTACTGGAGTTGATTCGCATCCTGGCTTTGTTGCCACTGCCGGTGTTGCGCGCGTTGGGGCGTCTGTTGGGTTGGGCGCTCTATGCGGCGGTTGCTTCGCGACGCCGCGTGGTGCGGACCAATTTAAGCCTGTGTTTTCCGCACTGGTCTGACCAGGTGCTCGCCGAGCAGTCGGTTAAGGTGTTTGTGAATTTCGCACAAAGCTGGCTTGACAGAGGGTGGCTTTGGCATGGTTCCCCCAGGCGCTCCCTGCAGCGGCTGCGGCTGACCGGAGCGGTTCACGAACTGCAGGGCGACCACCCTACGGTGATTTTTGCACCGCATTTTGTGGGTCTGGATGCAGGCTGGACAGCATTGACCCAGCAGGTAGCGCGGCGGTTCATCACAATCTATACCGACCAGGCCAATCCTGTGTCGGATGCATGGATTCTGTCGGGGCGCAGGCGCTATGGTTCGGCGCGACTTTTTGGCCGCATTGATGGTGTCAAGTCGATTGTGGCCGGGCTGAAAAGCGGCGAGCCCCTGTACCTTTTGCCGGACATGAACTTCGGGCCGGAAGAGTCTGTATTTGTTCCCTTTTATGGCGTGCCGGCGGCTACGGTTCCCTCACTCTCACGGTTTGCAAAATTGGGCCGGGCCAAGGTGGTGCCGGTGATTACCCGAATGACGGCGTCCGGATACGATGTGGAAGTGCTCCCGGCTTGGGAAAACTTTCCGACACCGGATGTGACTGCGGACACTGCACTGATGAATGCGCGGTTGCAAACCTACATCGACACCATGCCCGACCAATACTACTGGGTTCACAAACGCTTCAAGGACCGGCCGGCCGGGGAGCCTGCGCCGTATTGAGCGTGTCAGGGCCCGTACTGTCGGCCCGAGGGTGAGCCCAGGTCCACAGCAGCTTGGCAACTTCATCGATGCCTTTGCGCTTTGGCGCGGAGAACAGCATGACCTCACCGCCACCCGCTTGCAGCCTGGCAATCGACAGGGCCTTGGTGGCCTCGCTGCGGGTCAGCTTGTCTGACTTGGTGAGAACAATCAGGAATTTGAGTCCCTCCTGCACGCGGGGACGAATCACGTCCAGCAGGATTTCGTCGAGTTCAGTCAAACCGTGTCGCGGGTCGCACATGAGCACGATCCCCATCAGATTCCTGCGCGTGACCAGGTAATTGGCCATAACTTGTTGCCACCGGATCTTGTCCTGTTTAGGCACTGCTGCGTAACCGTAACCCGGCAGGTCCGTCAAG
>JBPOIP010000154.1:0-20612 GCA_052034395.1 Pseudomonadota bacterium | reverse complement strand
CTGCGGCTCTTCATGGCGCGCTCCACCTCGCGCTTGCCTTCACGGTCCTTGATCGTGTCGCGCTTGTCATGCTCGGCTTTGCCTTTGGCGAGGGCGATTTCACATTTGACCTTGCCGCTCTTCCAGTGCAGGTTGATGGGCACCAGGGTGTAGCCTTTCTGCTCCACCTTGCCAATCAACCGCTGGATCTGCTCCTTGTGCATCAGCAGCTTTTTGGTCCGCACGTTGTCCGGGTTCACGTGAGTGGAAGCCGTATGCAGCGGGTTGATCTGCAAACCAATGATGAACAGTTCTCCACCCCTGATCACCACATACCCGTCAGTCAGCTGAACCTTGCCTTCGCGCAGTGATTTGACCTCCCAGCCTTCCAGCACCAGTCCGGCTTCGAAACGTTCCTCGAAGAAATAATTGAACGCCGCCTTCTTGTTGTCGGCGATGCGGGTGTTGATTGCAGGTTTCTTGGCCATGGGACTCAGATGGGGATGACAGTCGGGAAAAGTAGAGTTGCTTCAGGGCTTGTCTACAATCCCGCGCAGACCCCCATTCTATGAAAACCGTACACAAGTCCGTTTTGATCTGGTACACCCCGCACGAGATGTACGTGCTGGTGACCGATGTCGATCAATACGCCAGATTTCTGCCCTGGTGTGAACACGCACGCGTCGTCGAACAGCATGACGACGGAATGACTGCCGAAATGGGCATATCCTTTGGCGGCGTACGCCAGACGTTCAGCACACGCAATGTGCATGTGCCTGACAGTCAGGTCCACATGCAATTGCTCAATGGGCCGTTTTCCAAGCTCGATGGGCAATGGAACTTTCTGCCACTGGGTGATGGCTCCCAAAGGGCTTGCAAGGTCGAGTTGACATTGAACTACGGGTTTGACAGTTCGACATTGAGCAAGCTGGTCGGCCCCGTATTTGACAAGATCGCCGCCAGTATGGTGGATGCCTTTGTCAAGCGTGCGCAGGATGTGTATGGCGACTGATGCCGAAATGTCCATCGTGCTGGTCTATTCCCCACGGCCCCGGGTGGTTGTAGAAGTCCCCCTGACACTCCTTTGTGGATGCACCGTGACTCAAGCACTGCAGGCAAGCCGGTTTGCCGAGCAGGAGGTGTCGCGCGACTGGGAGATAGCCGGGTACGGCGTGTGGGGGAAAAAGGTGGGTCCGGCGCATGTGCTGAGCAACAACGACCGGCTGGAAATCTACAGGGCTCTTACGGTCGACCCCAAAGTGGCGCGGCGTGAACGCTTTGCGCGCCAGGGTGCCAAAAAAAAAGTGGCAGGGCTCTTTGCCAGGCGTCGCGCAGGTGCAAAAGCCGGCTACTGACGTTCCCGTTTGTTATTCGCCCGGTTAGCGACAATCCCGCGCAACGATGGCGTCAATGCGTTTGGCTTCCTGGGCGCGCGCTGCATCGTCCATTATTTCCCGTTCGCCCGCAGCATTCGTGTGTCCAATGCGCACGCCTGACTCAAGCGTGCTCTTTGCTTGTTTGGCGCGGTTACAGCTATCCTGCCTCGCACTGGCAAACTGCTCTTCAGCCGCTTTGCGCTTGGCAGCCTCCTTTTCCTGAGCGAGCTTCTTGCGGGCCTCAAGCTCTTTGTCCAGCGCTGTCGGCTTAGCACTGGGAACCGGTGCGGGCGCGAGTTCTGCCGCAGGTAATGCGTCAGGCGCCGCGTCAACAGCGGGCGCTACCGCCGGCGCCTTGCCACCTGGGCGTTTCAATATGTCTTTTTCCTGCACTTCTGGCGGTGGCGCACGATCACTGAACACTTTGTGCCCGTCCTTGCCTACCCATTGCCACTGCGCAGATGCCGCAAAGCACAGACCTGCCATCCATGCCGCCAGGAGTTTTGGAATCAGTTTCATACGCAAAGTGTATCGCTGACGCTTGGCCCGGGGAGTCCCACGGGTACAATTTCGACATTTGGAGCTATGAAATGCGCCTCCTCGGCAAAGCGCTCACCTTCGACGATGTGTTGTTGGTTCCAGCGTACTCCCAAGTCCTGCCCAAGGACACCTCGCTTTCCACCCGTTTTTCCCGCAACATTGCCCTGAACCTTCCTTTGGTTTCCGCCGCCATGGATACCGTGACCGAAGCCAGACTGGCGATTGCCATAGCCCAGGAGGGCGGGATCGGTATCGTCCACAAGAACCTGACTGCTGCGGAACAGGCGGCCCAGGTCGCGAAGGTGAAGCGGTATGAATCCGGTGTGTTGCGGGATCCGGTCGTTATCACGCCAACCCACACGGTCCGCGATGTCATGGCGTTGTCAGAGCAATTGGGCGTTTCGGGATTTCCGGTCTGTGACGGTGGCAAAGTAGTCGGCATTGTGACCGGACGGGACCTTCGCTTTGAAACCCGGTACGACCTGCCTGTCAGCCAGATCATGACACCGAAGGAAAAACTGGTTACGGTGCCGGATGGGACAACCATCAGCCAGGCCAAAGTGTTGTTGAATCAGTTCAAGATTGAACGGCTGCTGGTCATCAACGAAGCCTTTGAGCTGCGCGGCCTTATCACCGTCAAGGACATTACCAAGCAAACCAGCTTTCCCAATGCAGCACGCGATGCCCAGGGCAAACTGCGGGTCGGCGCAGCGGTTGGAGTGGGCGAGGGGACAGAGGAGCGTGTCGAAGCCCTGGTTCGCGCCGGTGTGGATGCCATTGTTGTAGACACAGCCCATGGTCACAGCCATGGCGTGATCGAGCGGGTTCGATGGGTGAAGAGAAATTACCCCCAGGTTGACGTCATCGGTGGAAATATCGCGACCGGGGCGGCGGCACTTGCATTGGCCGAGGCCGGTGCAGATGCCGTGAAAGTTGGGATTGGCCCCGGGTCAATCTGCACGACACGCATCGTGGCTGGTGTGGGCGTGCCCCAGATCATGGCCATTGACAGCGTTGCAACGGCGCTCAAGGGGTCGGGCATTCCATTGATTGCCGATGGCGGTATCCGTTACAGCGGCGACATTGCAAAGGCGTTGGCTGCGGGTGCAAGTTCGGTCATGATGGGCGGCATGTTTGCCGGCACCGAAGAGGCACCTGGCGAAGTCATCCTGTTTCAGGGACGCAGCTACAAGAGCTACCGCGGTATGGGATCCATCGGCGCCATGCAGCAGGGTAGCGCTGACCGATACTTTCAGGAGTCAAGTACCGGCAATCCAAATGCCGACAAGCTCGTGCCTGAAGGCATTGAGGGCCGCGTGCCCTACAAAGGCTCGATGGTTTCCATCGTTTACCAGATGGCAGGAGGCATACGTGCGAGCATGGGCTACTGCGGATGTCCGACCATAGGGGAAATGCAGGACAAAGCCGAGTTTGTGGAAATCACAACAGCCGGCATCCGCGAAAGCCACGTGCACGACGTCCAGATTACCAAAGAAGCACCCAATTACCGTGCCGACTGATCTGCCCCCGGTGGCGGTGGGTGGCCGACCGGCTGCAATGCGCTTCATCATGATCGCGGTGCTGATTGACATGATGTCAATCGGTCTGATGATTCCCGTGTTGCCGCATCTGGTCGGACAGTTCACACAGTCCCAGGCTGATCAGGCTTTCTGGTTCGGTGCCGTGTCTTTTGCGTTCGGCATCGCAAACTTTTTTGGATCGCCCATTCTGGGGGCCTTGTCCGACCGCTACGGCCGTCGCCCGGTGCTGCTGATCGGGTTTTCCGGACTCGCATTCACATTCTTCATGACTGCCGCCGCCACCAGCCTGTGGATGCTGGTGTTTGTGCGCCTGGTTGGGGGAGCCATGCAGGCAAATGTGGCTGTTGCCAACGCTTACGTGGCCGACATCACACCGCCGGCCGACCGCGCCCGCCGCTTTGGACTGTTGGGTGCCATGATGGGCCTTGGTTTCATTTTGGGGCCAGCACTGGGTGGAATTCTGGGAGATGTGGACCTGCGCCTGCCTTTTGTCGCATCCGGGTCACTTGCCGTCATGAACTGGGTTTACGGCTACTTTGTATTGCCGGAGAGTCTTTCGGTGACGGGCCGCACCCCGTTTGCCTGGCGAAAGGCCAATCCGGTGTCCGCACTGCGTGGGTTGTTTGATTTGGGTGGTGTGGGTCCGCTAGTTGCGGTCATTGCCTTGAGCACGTTGTCGCAATTCATGCTGCACGCCACCTGGGTGCTTTACACCACTTTCAAGTTTGGTTGGGGCCCCCGCGAAACGGGCTGGTCACTCATGGTGGTTGGGGTCGTCAGTGTGGTCATGCAGGGCGTGTTGCTCAAGCACATCCTGCGGCGTATTACGCCGCAGCGGCTTGCGGTTATCGGCTTGTGCAGCGCATCGGTCGCCTACTTTGCCTATGGCCTTGCCACCGAGCCTTGGATGCTGTTTCTGATCATTGTCTTGAACATGCCATCCGCCGCTACAGGGTCCACCTTGCAAAGCATTGTTTCCGGCGCAGCCGGCGAGAAGATTCAAGGCCGCACCCTGGGTGCCGTCTCGTCGGTCAACAGCCTGATGGCGGTGTTGGCACCTGTAGCAGGCGCCGGGTTGCTGGCACTGGTCTCTGACGCTCCACCCGGCGACGTGCGTTTGGGGCTACCATTTTTTGTCGGTGGTCTGATTCAACTGACTGCCCTCGGTCTGGCAGTGCGACATTTTCAACGCCAGCGCGCGATTGCGGCTGGCACTTCATCAAGTAGACAAGCATGACACACGAACGCATCCTGATTCTTGATTTCGGCTCACAAGTCACCCAGCTCATTGCCCGCAGGGTTCGTGAGGCCCATGTATTTTGCGAAGTACACCCGTGCGATGTCAGCGAAGCGTGGATTCGGGATTACGCGCAAAATGGCCAGCTCAAAGGTGTCATTCTGTCCGGCAGCCACGCCAGCATCTACGAGGAGAGCACGGACAAAGCGCCACAGGTCATATTCGAATTGGGCGTTCCCGTGCTTGGCATTTGTTACGGGATGCAGGCCATGGCCCAGCAATTGGGTGGCAAGGTTGAGGCAGGGCACACACGCGAGTTTGGTTCCGCACAAATTCGGGCACGCGGTCACACCCGTCTCTTCGATGGCATTCAGGACTGCGTTACCGCCGAGGGCCACGGCATGCTGGATGTCTGGATGAGCCATGGTGACAAGGTTACCGAGTTGCCGCCCGGGTTTTCCGTCATGGCTTCCAATGCAGCTTGTCCGATCGCCGGTATGGCCGATGAATCCCGGAAGTTCTACGCCGTGCAATTCCACCCGGAAGTGACCCACACCAAACAGGGCCAAGCCATCCTGAACCGCTTTGTCCTGGATATCTGCGGCACGCGCGCCGACTGGATCATGGGCGACTACATTGCCGAGGCAGTAGAGCGCATCCGTGCGCAGGTTGGAAATGAGGAAGTCATTCTGGGTCTCTCTGGCGGAGTGGATTCTTCCGTGGCCGCGGCCCTGATCCACCGCGCCATTGGAGACCAGCTCACCTGCGTGTTTGTGGATCATGGTTTGTTGCGCCTGAACGAGGGCGATATGGTCATGGACATGTTTGTGGGCAAGCTGCACGCAAAGGTCATGCGCGTCGATGCCAGCGATCAGTTTTTGGGCCACTTGGCGGGTGTCAGTGATCCGGAGGCCAAGCGCAAGATCATCGGACGGGAGTTTGTTGAGGTGTTTAAGGCTTCAGCCCGCACACTGGTTGCTCAGAATGCTACGAAAACAATAGCAAATGTAGGGCAGGGTGTCAAAGGCGCAACCTTTCTTGCACAGGGCACGATTTACCCTGACGTGATCGAGTCTGGCGGCGCTGGCAACAAGAAAGCCGTCACCATCAAGAGTCACCACAATGTTGGCGGGTTGCCCGAGCAGTTGGGCCTCAAGCTGCTGGAGCCATTGCGCGAGCTGTTCAAGGATGAAGTGCGCGAGTTGGGTGTTGCCCTGGGCCTGCCGCATGACATGGTGTACCGCCACCCGTTTCCGGGGCCGGGTTTGGGTGTACGGATTCTGGGTGAAGTCAAGAAGGAATACGCCGACCTTTTGCGCCGCGCGGATGCGATCTTCATCGAGGAGTTGCGCAACTTCAAGGACGAGGCGACGGGCAAGACATGGTATGACCTGACCAGCCAGGCTTTCACGGTTTTCCTTCCGGTCAAGAGTGTGGGGGTGATGGGAGATGGTCGCACCTACGATTACGTTGTGGCGTTGCGTGCCGTGCAGACCAGCGACTTCATGACAGCGGACTGGGCCGAACTGCCCTATGCATTGCTCAAGAAGGTGTCAGGGCGAATCATCAACGAAGTGCGTGGTATCAACCGCGTCACATATGATGTTTCCAGCAAACCACCGGCCACGATTGAGTGGGAATAAGGAAACGGCCGTACACCATGTATTTGCCCAATCAGTTCAAATCAGAAGACATTTCGCATGCATTGACCCTCATGCGGGAGAATCCTCTGGCAAGTTTGATCAGTACCGATGACTCCGGGCTGCCATTCATAACGCATGTGCCTCTGTATGCAGAACAGACCGAGGATGCGGAATCTGGCCTGGTACTGTGGGGACATGTTGCAAAAGGCAATCCCCATTGGCGCTTTTTGCAAGCGCGTCCCCGAGCCGCTGTTGCCTTCCTGGGGCCTCATGCGTATATGTCACCCGCGGTCTACCCGGATCTGGCGAGGGTTCCGACCTGGAGTTATGTTGCTGTGCACTGTACGGTCGAGGCAAGGCTGATCGATGACCCCGTGGAGAAAGACGCTTTACTGAAGAAGCTCATTGGTGACCATGAGCCAGCCTATGCCGAGCAGTGGCGGGGTCTGGATGAGTCATTCACCGAAAAGATGCTGGCCGCCATCATTGGCTTTGAACTGCGGGTTTCGAGTTGGCAGTGCAAGATCAAAGTCAACCAGCACCGTCCAGAGTCCCATGTTGCGATGAGCGACATGCTGGCCCGGGGAAATGACAACGAGCGAGGGGTCGCGCAATGGATGGCGCGGCTGGGGTTGCCGAAACGCGGCGTGATGCTGCAGGAGTAGGGCGATGCGTGGGCTTACGGGTTTGCTGGGTCTTGTCATTGTGATCGCGATCGTCTTTGCGCTGGCCAAGCGGCAGTTGCCTTCATCGGACACGACCGCCACATCCGCTCCTCAAGCGGCTCAGCAGCTGCCAAAACAGGTGGGAATAGCTGTAGAGAGCGCGTTGCAACAGCCGCGGGCCGTACCTGACGACAAGTGATGGATTCCATGGATGACGTCCAGTTCATGGAAATCGCACTTGCGCACGCTGCTGAAGCTGGCATTGCCGGCGAGGTTCCGGTTGGTGCCATCGTGGTTAAGGACGGGACGGTCATAGCAACAGGACGCAACGCACCGGTAGGCGATCACGACCCGACGGCTCATGCAGAAATAGTCGCCTTGCGGGCTGCAGCGAAAGTTCTGGGCAACTATCGCCTTGACGGTTGTCACTTGTATGTGACGTTGGAGCCCTGCGCCATGTGCAGCGGTGCGATCCTGCATGCCCGTCTGTCCCGCCTTGTATTTGGTGCAACAGATCCCAAGACGGGTGCTGCGGGCTCGGTGATCAACCTGTTTGTAAATGCACAGCTCAATCACCAGACCGAGGTGCTTGGCGGCGTGCTGGCTGAGCAATGCGCGACCGTGCTTCAGAATTTTTTCAGGCAGAGGCGTTCGAAGCAAGAGCATGCGCGTAAATCCCTGAACCGTTTGCGAGATGATTCCTTACGCACGCCGGATGCACGTTTCCAGCAGCTCGATGGCTACCCGTGGTCTCCCCGGTACATCAGCGTCCTCCCATCTTTGAATGGCTTGCGAATGCATTTCATCGATGAAGGTCCACAAAATGCCGATGTATCCTGGCTGTGCCTTCATGGCAATGCCTCCTGGAGTTATGCATACCGGCGAATGATTCCGGCCTTCCTTGAAGCAGGGCACCGCGTGATAGCGCCCGACCTGATCGGTTTTGGCAAAAGTGACAAACCCAAAAAAGAAGCTATACACAGTCTTGAATTTCATCGTCAAGTCCTGATGGAGTTGCTGGAAGAGCTCTCGGCGCAACGCGTGGTGCTGGTGCTGCAGGATTGGGGAATTTTGATCGGACTGACAATGACCGGGATGCTGCCACAGCGCGTGGCTGGCGTGATGGTGATGGATAGCAGTATTGAGACGCGTGCGGCAGCTTACCAAGCCCCGTTTGTCGACAATGGATATCGGGCAGCAGTTCGAGCCTTTTCAGAACTGGGCGCGCCAGGCTTGGTAGCGCAAGACTCACAAGAGCGCGCGCAGCCCCTTTTGTCGCCGCAAAGCCCCTGGAATGGACCGGTCTTGGATGCGACGTCGCCTCAAAACACGACGTCGAGCCGCTTTGTTTCGCGGGAACTGGCTCGGTTTTTGGGGAACAGTCTTCCGGTTCAAAAGCGGATTTCTCGTGGCGGCGACGCCGAGCTGGCACGTGAAGCGATCGCATTTTTTTGCCAAGAACATCCTGTGCTCCCGGTTGCTCGATAATCTCGCTGTGAAAAAACACATCTATATTTACTCGCCCTCCGGTGCAGTGCGCGACAAGGCCGCCTTCAAGCGCGGTTTGGGCCGCCTTCAATCTCTGGGACACGAAGTCGAGGTCGATCAGGATGCTTTGTCTACCTGTACGCGGTTTGCTGGCGATGACCAGACCCGACTCGCCGCTATTCACCGCGCAGCTGCAAGTGGCGCGGATGTAGCATTGATTTCACGCGGTGGCTATGGCATTTCAAGGCTGCTCGGTGACATTAAATACAAAACGCTGGCCAATGCGATTGAGCGGGGCACACATTTTGTCGGATTGAGTGATTTCACGGCGCTCCAGCTTGCTCTGTTCGCCAAAACTGGAAGTGTGACCTGGGCCGGTCCGGCATTGTGCGAAGGCTTTGGCGTTGAGCAGCCCGATGACATCATGGAGGATTGCTTCAATGATTTGGTCACCGGGCGGGGTGAAGGTGCAGGATGGCGTCAGCCTGCCCAACCGAAAGGTGTTGGAACAACGCAAGTGTCCAAGGATAGTAATTGGGTGGTTCGTAATGCACCTCTTTGGGGTGGAAACTTGACCATGCTGGCTTCGCTGCTGGGAACGCCTTACTTTCCCGCCGTGAAAGGCGGAATCCTCTTCCTTGAGGATGTTGGCGAACACCCCTATCGTATCGAGCGCCTTCTGAGTCAGTTGTTACATGCCGGGGTTTTGGCCAGACAACGGGTCATTGTGATGGGGCAGTTTACGGAATTCAGTTTGACTGCGCATGACAGGGGGTTCAAGCTCCAGTCCGTCTTTGATTGGCTGCGTTCGCAGACTAAGACACCGGTTTTGACCCAACTGCCTTTTGGGCATGTTGCAACCAAAGTTCTGTTGCCTGTGGGACTGAAAACCGATTTGATGGTCGACGGCAGGGATGCTCTGTTGTTTTGGGGTCATCGCGGTTCATAATGCCCTAAACTCCTAGGCTGGAAAACAATCGGAATTATTGGGAATGGGCGTTCAAACCACTGTTGTTTTTACAGACCTGCATGGCAGCACAGCGGTGTTTGAGGCCTTAGGAAATGCACTTGCAACAGAGACGGTAACCGAAATTACGACCTGGATTGGGTCGCAGTGTGAGTTGGCTGGCGGTCACGTTGTCAAGACACTGGGCGACGGCGTTTTGGCCATGTTTTCTGACAGTCAGAGTGCCATCAGTGCTGTAGTTGACTTGCAGCGGGCGCACTCCAAACGCATCATGAAATCTCCTGTCGGCTTGCGCATGCCCATGCGCATTGGCGTTGCCAGTGGCGAAGTCGAGATGGTCGCGGGGGATTGCTATGGTGATGCTGTAAATGTTGCCGCGCGGCTGTGTGATCTGTGTGGTCCCTACCAGATTTGGGCCAATTCAGCAGCTCTGACGGACGTCAGGGAAACCTACGGAATGTCGATTCGGCTGCTGGGTCCGATCAGCATTCGTGGGCGGGCCGAGCCTTGCACCGTGTCGCAAATCGAGTGGCACGAGGACATCACCTCCGATTTCCTCACCATGCAGGCGGATCTGGATCAGGTAGATTTGCTGGGTGCGCCACACGACGCGCTGGGTCGCGAGATCGAGCTGTCTTGGCTTGTTACCAGCCAGCGCTTCAAATCTTTTGAGCTTCCCATCCAGCTTGGCCGGGGCCGTGACGCAGATTTCGTTGTTAACGATCCTCGTGTTTCGCGCATACACGCGCGCCTTGAATGGCGAAACGGCAGCGTTGTATTTGTCGATGTCAGCAGTTATGGCAGTTGGATACGTTTTTCCGGTACAACGGGTTCGGATGTGCTGTTGCGCCGGGAAGAGTGCGTGTTGCACGGCAAAGGCGAACTTGCCCTCGGTGCATCGTTTGCAGACCCGAGCGTTCCGACCGTGTCCTTTTCAATACTGTGAAATTGAGGAACTCAGAATCCTGTATCTGATATGTAACTTAACATAATATACATCGTATAAAGTAGATTTACCAAGCTCCGGTGGAGTGTCGGGCACGAATCACACTCGCAATATAGGCAACAACGTCGTCTTTCTGAATCTTGGCCGCAAAATCTATGGCGGTTAATCCGAGTGCGTTTTTGATTTGAGGATCAGCGCCTTCTGCAAGCAACAGCTTGACCGCATCGATGGTTCCGTACATCGCGGCCATCATTAATGGTGTGCTGCCGTTGGGTGAACTGGCATCCACGTATGCGTGGTGCTCGACAAGCAGACGAATCACATCAAGGTGGCCGCCTGTGGCCGCGTAATGAAGCGGTGTCCAGCCTGGCTTGTTCACATCGGCATCGCGGGCAATAAGCTTCTTGCAAACGTCCAGATAGCCTTTAAGGGACGCAAGCATCAATGCGCTTTCATCACGTGTTGTGCGAACCTCTGCCTGTGTGTTGGCATCACCCAGCAAAACATCAATGACTTTGAAGGCGCGTTCGTTGACCGCGACAACAAGACCGTGCTCACCGCGTGGATTAACTGTATTGGGGTCAAACCCACGCTTCAGAAGCGCCTGAACAACATCCGGCTTGTTCGCATGGATAGCAGCAAAAAAATCATCATACGACCCGGCAATGGAGGAAGAAACTCCAATAAAAACAAAAAGATAAATGACATTTCTAATCCAGAATCTCATTGCAGTACATCACCAAACAAGTTGGAAAAATTACGACTGGTCACCTCGCCAATTTCTTCCGTACTACACGACCGCAATTCGGCGAGTTGTTTGGCAACCAGTGGAACGTAGGATGGGTTGTTGGTTCTTCCCCTGAAAGGAACCGGCGCCAAATAGGGACTGTCCGTCTCTATAAGTAGACGGTCCATCGGAACCCAGGTGGCAATATCACGCAGGTCCTGTGCTGTTTTGAAGGTCAAAATGCCTGAAAACGAGATATAAAACCCCAGATCAAGCGCCCTTTTGGCGACTTCATGGCTCTCGGTAAAGCAGTGAAATACCCCGCCGACTGAATTCGCTGAACCATCCTCGCCCTCTTCTTCCAGAATTGCCAGCGTGTCTGCTGCAGAACTACGGGTATGAATGACCAGGGGTTTCCCGAGCATGCGTGCGGCTCGAATATGCGTTCGAAAGCGCTCACGCTGCCAATGCATGTCGGCATGACTGCGGTCACCAAGCCGGTAGTAGTCAAGCCCGGTCTCACCCACTGCCACCACGCGCGGCAACCGGCCACGCTCAAGCAAATCCTCCAAAAGGGGCTCACGCACGCCCTCGTTGTCGGGATGCACGCCAACAGTTGCCCAAAAATTGTCAAAGCGTGTGGCGAGTGTGTGGACGTCAGCAAACTCTTCCAACGTTGTGCATATGCATAGTGCGCGGCTGACCTGCGCTTGGGTCATGGCAATGCGGATATCCGTCAACGAGTGGGTGAGTTCAGGAAAAGTGAGGTGGCAATGTGAATCTGTAAACATGGTTGATCGAGCGTTTGGCGCAAACGCTCGCGCCGCTGCCCGTAAAAGCTGACGCTATATGGTTTGAGTTGGGCGCTCGGAGGCAAGATGCGCGCCCAGAATTTCTTCAATCTTCAGTTTAAGCGCGCGTGATTTTTCGTCTTTCGGAAAAGAAATTCCGACCCCCTGCGTACGACCTCCGGCGGCCTTCGCCGGCGTGACCCATGCAACCTTTCCTGCGACCGGATGGCGCTGCGGATCGTCAGGCAACGACAACAGAACGTACACATCATCCCCCAGCGCGTATTCTCGCGATGTCGGAATAAAGACGCCACCCTCAGAAAACAGTGGAATATAGGCCGCATACAGTGCTGCCTTTTCCTTGATGGACAACTGTATGACGCTGGGTCGCGGCGTTGCGTTGGAGGTGTTACTCATTGTTTGCCTGCTCGATGGGGCGAGTTTAGAGCCGATTGGCCCTGGCCCACAAGGGATTCGAGCATAAGCCCCGCGTTAAAGGGGTGCTCCATGGTGCGCATGGTTCGGGAAAGCGCCTTGCTCCAACCGCACAAGGCTGAAAATGACGCTCCGCCCACCAAATCTGCTGTATGAAAAAAGCGGGGATCTGCCCCCGTGTGGCGTGCCATCAAATCATGACAAAGCTTGTGCAAGGCGTCCACGGTCTGTGGGATGCTCCAGTCCTTGAAGAATCCGACATCACCGCGCGAAACGGCCCGGGCCAGTGAACGCCATGCATCCGGTTCGCGGCCACTTGCGGCAAAAGCCAGCGCATCGTCGGGTCGCCCACCCATGGCCATCAGCAAGCGCTCAGCCAATGCAGGCTCCATACCCTGAGATTGAAGCCAGGTCAGACTGGCATGCGTATCCGGCCAATGCATGGCGTGGCCCAGACAACGGCTGCGAATCGTCGGCAGCAACTGATGGGCCGATTCGCTGGCCAGCACAAACTTGACATCGCCCGGCGGCTCCTCCAGCGTCTTCAACAATGCGTTGGCCGTAATGTGATTCATTTGCTCGGCGGGAAATACCAGCACGACTTTGCCGCGCCCACGGGCGCTGGTGCGCTGTGAGAATTCAACGGCCTCCCGCATGGCATCGATCCGTATTTCCCGACTAGCCTTGCGCTTCTTGTCGTCGATCTCCGATTGCGCCTTTTCACTCAGGGGCAGTCCCCGCTCCAGCAAAACCGTCTCGGGCATCAACAAACACAAATCGGCGTGGGTGTGAACGGCGATGGCGTGGCAACTCCCACATTCGCCACATGCCCGGGAACCCTGCGGCCTTTCACATAACCATGCCCGGGCCAACTCCATGGCCAGTGTGTATTGCCCCAAGCCAGACGGTCCGTGCAGCAGCCAGGCATGACCGCGCTGGCTCAGCAACTGACGTGCCTGCTCTTCGATCCAGGGGCGCGCCGTCGCTGTGCCGGCCTCCTGCATCATGCCAAAAGCCCTTTGGATCGAACGGCCTCCTCAACCTCCAGCCAGACCGCCTGCGGGGTCTGATTGGCATCGATACGGGCGAATCGGCCTGGATCGAGGTCCATCCTTTGCGTGTAGCCTTTGGATACTCTTTCAAAAAACTCCAGTGGTTGGGCCTCAAACTTGTCCGGCGCCCTGGCGCCCGATAAGCGCTGTGCCGCAATCGATGCAGGCAAGTCGAACCAAAGGGTCAGCCGGGGTTGTAACAGCGTGTCAGCCGGCAGAGCGTCGTTCGAAGGCGAACTCCCCTGCACCCAGCGTTCAAGTACAGCAAGAATCTCCCGGTCGAATCCGCGCCCGGCACCCTGATAGGCAAATGAAGCGTCAGTGAATCGGTCGCATAACACGACCTCCCCCCGCGCCAATGCCGGCCGGATCACTTGCACAACGTGATCCCGCCTGGCGGCAAATACCAGCAGAGCCTCTGTCATTGGGTCCATGGACTGGTTGAGGACCATGGCGCGCAACTGCTCCGCCAAGGGCGTTCCACCTGGCTCCCGGCTCAGTGTGACCGTACGTCCAGCCGATCGGAAGACCTCTGCCAGGCGCTCGATATGGGTCGATTTTCCGGCACCATCGATGCCCTCAAAACTGATGAAGATTCCGTTCATTGACACTTTCACAGGCTCATTGCCCCCGTTGATACCGGTTTACAGCCCTATTGTGCTCGTCCAGTGTGGTGCTGAAATGGCTGCTTCCGTCCCCGCGCGCAACGAAGTACAAATAGCGGGTTGGCGCAGGCTGCACGCTCGCCAGCAACGCAGCCTTGCCTGGCATGGCAATGGCGGTGGGTGGAAGGCCGTTGCGTGTATAGGTATTCCACGGCGTATCGGTCTGCAGATCCTTTTTGCGCAAATTGCCGTCAAAACTGGCACCAACGCCATAGATGACCGTGGGATCGGTCTGCAGGCGCATGCCGATCGCCAGCCGATTGGAAAACACCGATGCAATCTTTGTTCGGTCCGCCGGCGCTCCGGTTTCCTTCTCGATGATGCTTGCCAGGATCAGCGCATCCTCGGGGGTCTTCACGGGCGACTTCGGATCACGTTGCGACCAGGCCGCCTGAAGTCTCTTGTCCATTGCATGCATCGCGCGCAGCAGCAGCGCCATGTCGCTGGACCCCTTGCTGTAGGTGTAGGTGTCCGGAAAAAAATGCCCTTCCGCAGGCACACCGGGTTTGCCCAGGCGTTGCATGATGTCATCGGCAGACAGTGATTTCGAATCCGGTTTGAGTTGGTCAGCCTTACCCAGCGCCTCGCGTACCTGCCGAAACGTCCAACCTTCCACCAAAGTCACGCTGCGCAGTGCCTCTTCCCCCCGTACCAACTTGTCCAGAAGACTGCGGGGGGTGGTCTCGCGGTTCAACTCGTAACTGCCAGCCCGAATTTGCCGCGATAAACCCGACAGACGAAACCACGCATAAAGCAAGTCAGGGTTGATGGCCACTCCGGACTCGACCACGGCGGCTGCAATTTCACGGCCACTGCTTCCCGGCTCAATGGACAGGTCTACTGTGGGCGTGACCAGCGACAGGGGGTGATGCAGCCACAGGTACCCCGCACCTGCGATGCCAACCACACATGCCAAGACGAAGGAAAAGAAAATGCGCACAGCCCTACAAGCCCATTGAATTCATGGGAAGAATGATAATTCAGCGTATGAACACGAGATCTAATCTGCAAGCCTCCAGCGCAACTCCGGCGAACCGCCTGGACGGCGTGGCAGCGCTTTCCCATCTGGGCGTTATCAAAGTTGAGGGTGAAGACGCTGCCAAATTCATCCATGGCCAGTTGAGCCAGGACTTTTCGCTGCTGGACCTCCATACGGCCCGGCTTGCCGCGTTTTGCTCACCCAAGGGGCGCGTACTGGCCAGTTTCATCGGATTCAAGCGAAACGCCCATGAGATTCTGCTGATCTGCAGCAAAGACATACTCCCCGCAACCCTCAAGCGCTTGTCCATGTTCGTGATGCGGGCAAAAGCCACATTGAGTGATGCTTCACCAGCGTATCAACTGTTTGGTCTCGCAGGAAGTGCTACCAAATCAATAGCATCTGGAGATTATTCCACGAGGGCTAAAGTCGATTTTGATGCCTGTACCCTGGTTGAACTGGCTCCCACAGACGGCGTTGCCCGACAGTTGTGGTTGGCACCGGCCGATGCACCCACACCCGAGGGTCCATCACTATCGGCTGCGCTATGGCTTTGGAGCGAAGTGAGAAGCGGGGTGGCCACCGTCACCGCACCGGTCAGCGATGCGTTTGTGCCCCAAATGCTCAATTACGAATCCATTGGCGGTGTCAACTTCAAGAAGGGCTGCTATCCGGGTCAGGAAGTCGTCGCGCGCAGTCAATTCAGAGGCACCCTCAAACGGCGGACCTTTGTTGTGCACGGTGATGTTGCCATGGTTGCCGGTGAGGAAGTTTTCGGCGCGGCAGATGAAAGTCAGCCCGTAGCAACCGTTGTGCAGGCTGCGCCTAACCCCGAGGGCGGCTTTGATGCCCTCATTTCGGGGCAGGTTAGCGCCATCGAACAGGGAACACTGCATTTCGGCAGCAGTACGGGCGCGATGCTGACGCACATACCCCTGCCCTACCCGTTGCTCGACGACATTTGACGTCCAGTGCCAAGAAGCGCCGATTTGCGTCTAAATTGCGCAGTGACTGGAATCGAGGCCCATATTTGCGACAAAATCGGGGTTATGTCCAAAATGGATTGGTAGCGAAAGATGACTAAGCCGATAACCAAAGAAGAAGCGTATGCCCGCTTGGGAACCATCACCCGTGAAATGCATGAGGCGTTCAGTATTTTGGGTGGCGGGACTGAGTTGCACCATGTTGTTGAAGAGTTTCCCAACGCCAGGGAGCGCCTGACCCATGTGGGTCAGATGACAGAAAACGCAGCCAATACCGTGCTTAACCTTGTAGACGCTGCAAAACCCGAGTGCGATGACCTGTCCAAACGCGGCGAGGAGCTTGGTCAGTCATTGGCCCGCATGGCAGCGTCCAGCGATCTGACGGTTGAGCGCGCGCGTGCGCTGATGGGCGTTTGCGGCAAATTTGCCGAGCGTACAGCGCAGTTCGCCACCAATCAGGGCACGATTTTGAGCGACATCATGATGGCGCAGGACTTTCAGGACCTCTCCGGGCAGGTTATCAAGAAGGTAATCGACATCATCAACCGCACCGAACTCCAACTGGTGCAACTGTTGATCGACAGTGCCCCGAATCAGCCTGCGAAAGACGCCACAGCAGTCGAGTTTACGGGCGAAACCCACCAGTTAAAAGGCCCACAGACGAACGATGCTGCCCTGGCGCAGGGGGACGTGGACGACCTGCTCGCATCGCTGGGGTTCTGAGCGCCGCGTTGTTGGGGTAGCGCACCTGCGCTGTCAGGCGTGCGTTGCAAATGCGGTTTTCAGTGCACGCGCTGCGTCCGCATGGGCCTGAACGGCTTGCGGGATGGCTCGACCCATTTTGATGAATTCGTGCACGACGCCACGGTAAATTTCCAGATCGACAGCAATACCCGCCATACGCAATCGATCCGCGTACTGAATGCCCTCATCGACCAGTGGATCACATTCCGCCAGCCCGATCCACGTGGGTGCGACTCCGGCCAGATCCACCGGATGGCCACTTGCGTCAAGACCATCCAGCGGTGCGAAGCGCCAGTCGTCGCGATCCTGCGGATTGCGCAGGTAGTGGTTGAAAAAATACGTAATCTGCGATTCTTCCAGCACAAAACCGTGGGCGAACCGGCGGTGTGACTCGGTTGCCTGGTGACCTGCAGTACCCGGGTAAAAGAGCAGCTGCAGGGCCAACGGCACGCCGGCATCGCGGGCGAGGATCGCGCAAACCGCGGCAAGCGTGCCCCCTGCGCTGTCGCCACCCACAGCCATGCGCCGTGCATCGAGTTGCCATTCGGAACCATTTTCGGCGACCCAGCGCACAACATCCCACGCATCATTCACTGCCACAGGAAACTTGCTCTCGGGTGCCAGACGGTAGTCCACCGAGAGCACGGCACAGCGCGCGTGATGGGCCAACTGGCGGCACAGGCCATCGTGTGTTGCACTGCTGCCAATCGTGAAACCGCCCCCGTGAAAGTAGATCAGGACTGGCAGGGTCTGAACGACTGGTGCAACGAGCCGAACCGGTATGGCATGGCCGTCACGTGCGGTAACCGTAAAACTTTCGACATGGGCCATGGCTTGCAAAGGCACATCCAGCAACCCGGAGCCGATGGCGTAGGCTTCGCGTGCCTGCGCGGGCGTCATGGCGTGCAAAGGCATACGACCCGCACGCGCCATGCGCTCAATGACGCCATGCATGGCGGGGGTCAAAAGCGCCTTGGGGTTGCGGTGGTGACTCATGCTTCGAATTACTCTTGTTACAGTGCGTGTTTTCCATCCTACACCGCAGAACGCCATGGCTCTGATTTACTACATCACACAGGTTCAGTTTGATTTTGGTGCTGTCAAATTGCTGGAGCAGGAGTGCGCCCGTATAGGAATTTCGCGCCCGTTGATCGTGACCGATGCGGGTGTCAAAGCCGCTGGAGTATTGCAGAAAGCCCTGGACGTACTGCAAAACTTGCCGGTCGCCGTGTTTGACCAGACACCGTCCAATCCGACGGAAGCGGCCGTGCGCGCCGCAGTTGCGGTCTACCACGCCAACCGCTGCGACGGCCTGATTGCCGTGGGTGGCGGTTCGGCCATCGATTGCGCCAAAGGGGTCGCCATTGCGGCCACGCACGAGGGGCCTCTCACGCACTACGCAACCATTGAAGGCGGCTCGCCCCGCATCACCGAGCGGGTTGCGCCCATCATCGCTGTGCCCACCACCAGCGGAACCGGCAGCGAAGTGGCGCGCGGTGCCATCATCATTGTGGACGACCACCGCAAGCTGGGCTTTCACTCCTGGTTCCTGGTGCCCAAAACGGCCATTTGCGACCCCGAACTCACTTTTGGACTGCCACCCAAACTCACCGCCGCCACCGGTATGGACGCCATTGCCCACTGCATGGAAACCTTTATGGCACCAGCCTTCAATCCGCCGGCCGATGGCATTGCACTGGATGGTTTGCAGCGTGGCTGGAGCAGCATTGAACCTGCCACGCAGAATGGGTCGGACCGCCAGGCCCGCCTGAACATGATGAGTGCCTCCATGCAGGGTGCCATGGCTTTCCAGAAAGGTCTTGGCTGTGTGCATTCGCTCAGCCACAGCCTGGGTGGTGTCGACCCACGTCTGCACCATGGCACGCTCAACGCCATGTTCCTGCCCGCCGTGGTCCGCTTCAACGCCAGCGCCGAATCGGTTCAGCGCGAGCACCGGCTGGACCGCATGGCCCGCGCCATGGGGCTCGCCTCTGGCAGCGACATCCCCGAAGCCATCAAAGACATGAATGTCCGCCTGGGCCTGCCCACCGGACTGGCCGCCATGGGGGTGGAGCGCGCCTGGTTTGACAACATCATCAAGGGCGCCCTGGCCGATCATTGCCACAAAACCAACCCGCGCATTGCCACGGCGGGAGAGTACGAGCAGATATTGGCCGACTCGATGTAACGCTGTCTCGCTGGCCGCCCGTCAGAACGGGTAATGCCGCGGTGTCGTCTGGATCGTCACCCAGCGCAGCTCGGTGAACTCGGCAATGCCGGCCTTGCCACCAAAGCGGCCGATGCCAGAGCCCTTGACGCCGCCAAAAGGCATCTGCGCCTCATCATGCACCGTGGGGCCATTCACATGGCAGATGCCACTGTCGATCTTCCGGGCCACATTGAAAGCCCGCGCAATGTCCTTGCCAAACACGGCCGCTGACAACCCGTACTCGTTGTCATTGGCACAGGCAATCGCTTCTTCAATGCCCCTCACGCGCACGATGCATTTGACCGGGCCAAAGGTTTCCTCGTGGTAGATCCGCATGGCTGGTGTCACATGGTCCAGCACGGTGGCGGGCATCAGCGTGCTGTCGGCCTTGCCGCCACACAGCAGCCTGGCGCCCTTGGCCAGGGCGTCGTCCACGAGCGCATTGCAGTGCTGCACCGTGCTCATGCCGATCACACTGCCCAGCACCACCGGCTCGGGCTTGCGCGGGTCGCCCAGCGGCAGGTTGCGCGCCTTGTCGGCAAACTTCCTCGCAAACTCGTCGGCGATCTTCTGGTCCACGATGATGCGCTCGGTGCTCATGCAGATCTGGCCGCTGTTTGCAAAGCAGCCAAAGGCCGCGCCGTTCACCGCGTCCTCAATATCAGCATCGTCCAGCACTACCAGTGGCGCCTTGCCGCCGAGCTCCAGCACCACCGGCTTGAGGTACTTGGCGCAGGTCATCGCAATCAGCTTGCCCACCCGTGTGCTGCCGGTGAAGTTGACGCGCCGCACCGCCGGGTGCGCCACCATAGCCTCCACCACAGCGCCCGCATCGGCCGGGGCGTTGGTGATGTAGTTGACCACCCCCGCCGGAAAGCCCGCGTCATGGAAGGACTCCACAATGAGCTGATGGGTGCGCGGACAGTTCTCGCTGCCCTTGAGGATGACTGTGTTACCACAGGCCAGCGGCACGCAAATCGCGCGCACGCCCAGGATGATCGGCGCGTTCCACGGGGCAATACCCAGAACGACGCCTGCGGGCTGACGGATGCCCATGGCCAGGCTGCCCGGCACGTCCGACGGGATCACCTCGCCAGCCACCTGGGTGGTGAGCGACGCGGCCTCGCGGATCATGCCGGCAGCCAGCATGACATTGAAGCCGGCCCACATGCCGGTGGCACCGGTTTCGGCGGCCACCGCGTCAATGAACTGCGGCAACTTGGACTCCAGCTTGTCGGCGGCCTTCAGCAGCAGCGCGCGGCGCTCGCCGGGGCCGGTTTCGCCCCAGGTACGGAAGGCTTCGGCGGCGGCCTCCACCGCCATCACCGCATCGGCCGCTGAGGCTGCAGGAGCGCGCGTGGCCACGGTGCCATCCAGTGGATTGCGACGCTCAAAAGTGGCGTTCTTTTCGGCCGTGACTTTCAGGCCGTTGATGAGCATGGACAGGTCAGACATTTCAATTCTCCGGAATTCGGTTAACTCACCCGCTCGGGCTCGGGGCGAACCGCGACCGCGCGAGCGGCGGTGGTGGTGTCACTGCTGGCCGCGCCGAGATACGCCTCGCGCACCACGGTCGATCGGGCCAGCAACTTTGCCGGGCCACTGGCCACCAGCTGCCCGCGCTCGAGCACATAGCCGCGGTCGG
>JBPOIP010000136.1:0-3991 GCA_052034395.1 Pseudomonadota bacterium | reverse complement strand
GCAAAAGACTTCTTTGCCCTGATGATGATTCAGGCTCCGAATCAGCGCGACTATTACCGCCCCCTGTTTCGCAATTTGGTGTACGCCGCGCTGGTGGACTGAAACATCACTGCGCAAACCATTGGCTGAATGCACGTCGCCGGGTGTTTACGCGAAAAGTTAAGCGACAAAATAGCGGTTTTTGCCTCGTACTATATGAATAGTTTGCTATATATTTCGTAGCAATTGGCTGCATCAGGTTTTTGGCAAATGCATCGCGGCGTCTTCAAATGTGCCGTCGATGGCATCCAGATGGCAGGCCTCGCAACGGGTTTTGCTCTTGACTTCGGGGGCAAGCCAGGTTGCATCCCGGATGTCGCGGTGCTTCTTGATCCAGTAAGGCGTTTCGGTGATGCGTAGCGGCGCGACATTTGGGCTCAGCGAGCGGTCAATTTTGAGACCGGCCTCGGTCAGGTGCCGTTCTGCAGCATTGGCGGTCAGAAACGCCAGGATAGCGGAGTTGGTGGATGCATCAAGTCCCAGATCGGTGCCAAAGTGCTCGGCCTGCCCATCCATCATGCGCACCCACGACCGGGCGGGCAGTAGTGAGGGGTAGAACGGCAGGTGGCAGCTGCCGCACTCGTCGCGCCACTGGGCGTTGTCCGGCAGCTTCTTGCCGGTGAAGGGCACTTTGGCCGCGCTGATGCCACCCACGATGTGCCCGAGTTGCTTCTCAATCGGACCATGCAGTGCATAGAGGAACCACCAGCTGGCAAATCCGCCCATCGCCAGAGCCATCATCACCGCGATCAGGGGGCGGCTTTGCGCGCGCACGCTGCCCGGAGGCGCCAGCTTGGTTCCCGTGACCATGGAACGGGCGAGGTTCTCGTTGTGCAGCATGCTCTCCACCACAACGCCAATGATGTGGGCTATCACAAGCAGGAGCATCAAAATCGCCGATGCCTCATGCAATTTCTTCAGCGTGCGCCCCTGGGACATGCTCAGCCAACCTGCAACTGCACCTTGCTGCTCTTCACTGCCCAGCGTGAAGAAGCCGGTCCACCCCACTGCCAGTGTCAGCAACAAAAGGAGGTAGATGGCCAGACTTCCGGTCGGGTTGTGACCAATGTGGCGTTCCGGATGCCCGCCCATCACGTTGCCCAGATACGCCCAGGCCTCTTTGGGACTGAACCAGAACGCCGAAAAACGTGCGTAATGGGTTCCTGCCAGACCCCACATCACCCGAAACGCGACCAGGCCCACCATCAGGTAGCCCAGAAAGACATGAACGCCCAGCCATTGGTCAGATTCGTGTGTCAGCCATGCGCCCACAAAACTCAGGGCCAGGGTCCAGTGGAACAGGCGGGTCGGAATGTCCCAGATCAGGGTACGTTGCATGGGTCAATGTCTCGCGGTGACTGGTCGGGCTATTTGGGGATCTTGATGCGGTCTTCGTTGAAATCGCCTTTGTCAGCACCCGCGTGGCAAGCCATGCAGTTGGCCGGACTCTTGATCGAGGCGCGCTTCCAGACGGTAGGGTCGACCTCTTTGCTGTTGTGTTTGGTTTTGAACCAGACAGACTCGGTGATGCGCAGCGGAGCCGTGGCAGCCGTCCAGCGGTTGGATGCGTTCTTCACCAAAAACTGGGTTATTTCCGTGGTTTCGGCGGGCGTCAGTGACGCATCGGTGTCAAAGTGTTTTTCCAACCCGGCCATCATCTTGGTCCATGAGGCCGCCGGCAGCAGCCCGGGCGGAAATGCCATGTGGCAACCCGAGCACTCCTGTACAAACTTGGTGTTCACCTTGGCCGGCATGACAGGTTTTCCGCGGTCTTCGCCGTCGTATTTCGCATGGGCGGCGGTGCAGGTCAGGGCCAGAACCGCCAGGAGCAGATTGAAAGAAGTCTTCATGGCCGGTCCTATTTAACCGACAGGACGTAAGCTATGAAGTCGCCCTTTTCCTGCGTGGTGCAGGCGCGGCTCAGCACATCGTTGCAATTGCGCTTGAACCACTTCTCGACCTGTGCGGTGTCGGTGAAACGCTTGGCGTTGACGCTGGGCGACAAGGGCAGGATTTCCTTGCTGGTCTTGACATGTTTGCCAGCCGCCAGGGGCGAGTCGGTGTGGCAGGACGCACAGGACAGCTCGCCCACTTTGGTGGTGTACAGCTTCTGACCCGCTGCCACAGAAAAGTCTTTGAAGGCCGGGTTTTCTGATTTGGCCTGGGTGCGATAGCCGTCCAGGATGGGGTTGGCGTGGGCCTGAAGACTCGGGGCCAGTGCTGCGCAGGCCAGCGCGACGGATTGAATGAGTTTGATCATGGGGGACTCCTGTTAAGTATTCTTGATTGGCGTGAATGGCGGGACGGAAGCGGTGGGCGTGCGGTGGCCACGCCGCACGACGCTGACTGCACGGCGCGTGGAAGCGCCAGTGCTTCAGTTTGCAATGTTTTGCAGTTTCAGGCGTGCAGTGATGGGGTCGAAGTAGGCCTCGACAATGCGGCCCTCGCGGTCGAAGCCGTACAACTCGTAGCAGTTGCCTTTGGATACCTTGAACGTCTTGATCCGGTAACCACGGTGCGTCGCCAGCAGCTGCATTTCATCGGCAGGCATCCACTCGCTGCGCGAGGCTGTGGTGCAGACATGCGTCGTGTTGGGCGCACTGGCGGCGATGGACGCCACGGCTGCAGCCGGTTTGGCAACTGCTTTTGGCGCAGCTCCGTCCTGCGCGAACGCGGCGGTGGAGACCAGATGGACAAGCAAAAGACTGGCAAACAGGGGGCGGTAGTGGTTCATGCGCAACTCCGTGATGGAATGGCTGCATTGTCCGTTTGCCACATTAGCGAATTCTTAAGGCACTGCTGAACGCCACTGCGTGGTGGCCTGCAAGCCAATGGGCGGTGGCCGATGGCAAGGTAAACCATGGCCGCGCCGGTATCCAGCGGGGCGCAGCCCGGACTCTTGCAAGTCAAATGGGCCACAAGCCCCCGCAGATATTATGTAAGTAGCTACAAAAACAGTAGCAAATCACATGACCAAAACCTCAGTCTCTGGCCACTTCCAGCACCAGTTTGCCAAAGTTTTCGCCGTTGAATAGCTTGAGCAGGGTCTCGGGGAAGGTCTGCAGGCCCACCACAACGTCTTCCTTGCTTTTCATGCGGCCGTCCCGGATGTAACCCGCCATCTCGGCAATCGCCAGATGGTAGCGGTCGGCGTAGTCAAACACCACGATGCCTTCCATGCGGGCGCGGTTCACCAGCAGGCTCAGGTAGTTCTTGGGTCCCTGGACGGCGGTCGTGTTGTTGTATTGGCTGATGGCGCCGCAGATGATGATGCGCGCCTTGCGGTTGATGCGGGCCAGCACGTCGTCCAGAATCTCACCGCCGACGTTGTCGAAATAGATATCCACGCCTTTTGCGCAGTGTTCTTTCAGGCCGGCGCGCACGGCTCCCGGGCCGGCCTTGTAGTCAATGCAGGCGTCAAAGCCCAGTTCCTTCACCACCCACTCGCACTTGGCGGCACCACCGGCGATGCCGACCACGCGGCAGCCTTTGATCCTGGCCATCTGGCCCACGGTCTGGCCCACTGCACCGGCCGCGCCGGACACCACCACGGTCTCACCGGCCTGGGGCATGCCCACATCCATCAGGCCGAAGTAGCCGGTCATGCCGGGCATGCCCAGCACGTTGAGCCACTGGGTTAACGTGCCGGCCCGCAGATCAATTTTGGCCAGACCACTGCGCTTGATCTCATCGGCGGCTACGGTGATGTACTCCTGCACGCCGAAACCACCACCCACATAGTCGCCCACGGCAAATGCCGGATTCTTGGAGGCTATCACCTTGCCAACGCCGCCGGCGCGCATGACTTCGCCAATGCCCACGGGGGGGATGTAGCTCTTGCCCTCGTTCATCCAGCCGCGCATGGCTGGGTCCAGAGAAAGTGCCAGGGTCTTGAGGGTGACGCCACCCTCGCCAGGTTCGCAGACGGCTTCGGTGGTGTGGCTCCAGTCGC
>JBPOIP010000173.1:0-7954 GCA_052034395.1 Pseudomonadota bacterium | reverse complement strand
CCCGCGCCACAGGGCAAGACGCCGGCGGACTCCGCTGCGCCGGGCCTGCGCGCCACGACCACGCTGGGGAGTGCCCCACGGTGACGCAATCCGCAGCGACGCCAGCCGACGCGCTGGATGGCAAGCTGGAGGTCAGCCACATCCAGAAGTCCCACGGCAAGCGCCAGGTGGTCAAGGATGTCTCCCTGACCGTGCGCACTGGGGAGGTTGTGGGTTTGCTGGGGCCCAACGGTGCCGGAAAAACCACCTCGTTCTACATCATTGTGGGCTTGGTTCGTGCCAGTGCGGGGGATATCACCATCGATGGCCAGTCCATCGAGCACATGCCCATTCACCGGCGGGCACGCCTGGGTTTGGGGTACCTGCCGCAGGAAGCGTCGATTTTTCGCAAGCTCAATGTGGAAGAGAACGTGCGCGCCGTTCTGGAACTGCAGCACGATGACGCGGGCAAGTCGTTGACCGGTGCGGAAATCGAACGGCGCCTGACCGAGCTGTTGCAGGATTTGCGCGTGGAGCATTTGCGCGAGTCGCCGGCACTGGCGCTCTCCGGCGGTGAGCGTCGCCGGGTGGAAATTGCCCGCGCGCTGGCAACCCGTCCACGTTTCATTCTGCTGGACGAGCCCTTTGCGGGCATTGATCCGATTGCGGTCATTGAAATCCAGCGCATCATCAATTTTCTCAAGTCGCGCGGAATCGGGGTGCTCATCACCGATCACAACGTGCGCGAGACGCTGGGCATTTGTGATCACGCCTACATCATCAGCGAGGGCATCGTGCTGGCCGAAGGCACGCCGTCGGAGATTGTGAACAACGCCGATGTGCGCCGGGTTTACCTCGGTGAGCACTTCAAGATGTAAAGATGGCCCCCACGGTTTTCACGTCGTGTCATGCGCTGCCCCCCAACGGGCACCCTCGCGCCTCGGGGCGGCCCGGTGGCGCTCCAGTCTTCGCAGTGGTAGGTCTGTAGTCCGCATGAAACAAGGACTCTCCCTACGTGTTTCGCAGCATCTGGCGCTCACGCCCCAGCTGCAGCAATCCATCCGCCTGCTGCAACTCTCCACCCTGGAACTGGGTCAGGAAGTGGAGCAGATGCTCGACGAAAATCCGTTTCTTGAGTTGACCCAGGAGGAAGCTCCCCGCGAGGAATTTGGCCTGCAGCAATCGGATACGCCGGTCAGCGAGGGCGAGCGTGAAATGGAGTATGCTCCTAATTCAATAGCTGAATATATAGATTCCACGGTGGCTGGAAGCCAAAAAGATGATGAAAGCACGCCGCTGACGGGTGCTGATGAACCCAGCTGGGACGGCGATGGCACGACCGAGCTGGTTCCCGACGATGGCGAATGGGGAACGGATGCCAAGCCGCGCACCAACAACCTGGACGACAGCGACGAAACCGACGCCACCGAGTTGGCGCGCACCGCCGAGTCCCTGCAATCCCATTTGCACCGGCAGGCGTTGCGACTGCGGCTGAATGAAACCGATGCCAGTGCACTGCGCTTTCTGATCGAGTCACTCAATGACGATGGCTACCTGGAGGATGCGCTGGACGAGCTGGCGCGGGGTCTTGCGGGTGACGACGAAGAGCAGGTCGAAGACCTCGTGCACCATTTCACGGTTGCGCGGGGTTTGCTGCACAGCCTGGATCCTGCGGGTGTGGGCGCGCGCGATCTGGGTGAATGCCTGCGGCTGCAATTGCGCGCCCAACTCGACGATGCGCTCGATCCCCCTGGACCTGAACGCGCCTCCCTGCTGGCGCTGGCGCTGCGCATGTGCGCCCAGCCCATGGAGTTGCTAGCCCGCCGCGATGTCAAAACACTGGTGCAGCGCTGCGGGGGAACCGATGCGCAGACCCGCGAGGCGATTGCATTGATCGCCCGCCTGGAGCCCAAACCGGGCCGCCGTTTTGTCGATGTGCAGCGCAATATCGTGATTCCGGACGTCCTGGTGCTGCCCGCCGCCAGAACGCGGGCGGGTGCCAGTCCACAGTTTCGGGTCATGCTCAACCCGGATGTCATGCCCAAGCTGCGCGTGCACGACATTTATGCCAATGTGCTGCGCAACCGGGGCCGGGACGGAGGCAGTTATGCCGCGCTGCAGCAGCGCCTGCAGGAGGCGCGCTGGTTCATCAAGAACATCCAGCAGCGCTTTGACACCATCCTGCGCGTCAGTACGGCCATTGTGGAGCGGCAAAAAAGCTTTTTCACCCATGGCGAGTTGGCCATGCGCCCCCTGGTTTTGCGTGAAATTGCGGATGAGCTGGGGCTGCACGAGTCCACCATCAGCCGCGTGACCACTGCCAAGTACATGGCCACTCCCTTTGGCACCTTTGAGCTCAAGTATTTCTTTGGCTCCGGCCTGGGCACGGAGTCCGGCGGCAATGCCTCCAGTACGGCGGTGCGCGCCCTCATCAAGCAGTTTATCGGCGCCGAAAGTGCCAAAAAGCCGCTGAGCGACAACCAGATATCCGAGATGCTGAAAGAGCAGGGTATCGAATGCGCACGCCGCACGGTGGCGAAATACCGTGAGGGGCTGAAGATTGCCCCCGCGTCACTCAGGAAAGCTTTGTGAACCAACTCCAGATTTTTCTTCCCTGCGCCGCCGGCGTCGAGGACCTGCTGGCCCATGAGGTGCACGACCTCACCGGCCTGATGGGCCAGGACCTGCTGACGCGCCGAGGCGGTGTAATGGCGCGGGCCTCCTGGCGTGACGCCATGCGCCTGAACCTGCACAGTCGCCTGGCGCAGCGCGTACTGGTGCAGCTGTCCTACACCGATTACCGCAACGAGCAGGACCTGTACCGCGCTGCGGCCGAGGTGGCGTGGGAGATCTGGTTCACGCCCAAACAGTCGATCAAGGTCGAAGTGACGGCGCAGCACAGCCCGCTGACCAGCCTGAATTTTGCCGCGCTCAAGATCAAGGACGCTGTGTGCGACCGCTTCCGCGACAAGGCCCACGGCGTGCGCCCCGACGTCAACACCCAGTGGCCCGATGTGCGCATTTATGCCCACCTGACCACCGACACCTGTTCGCTCTACATCGATACCTCGGGCGAGCCGCTGTTCAAGCGCGGCTGGCGCGAGGACAAGGGCGAGGCCCCGCTGAAAGAAACCCTGGCCGCTGCCATGATTGCCGCCTGCGGCTGGGCCGATGGTGACGACGATTTGCTTCCGCTGTACGACCCGTGCTGCGGCAGTGGCACCATCGCCATCGAAGCGGCGCAGATTGCCTGCAACATCGCGCCGGGCATGCTGCGCCAATTCGCGTTCGAAAAGTTTTTGCCGTTTCAGGCCCATGTCTGGACGGTCATCAAACAAGAGGCTGCAGACGCTGTGGTCAAGCCCCAACCCGGTCAGAAAGCCCTGATCTACGGCAGTGACGTAGCCCACCGCATGGTGGACTTTGCGCAGCGCAATGCCGCGCGAGCGGGTGTGGCTGACGTCATCGAGTTTCGCGGTGGCGACGCCTTGCAGCGCATGCCGCCCAGCGAGGTGCCGGGCGTAATGTTGCTCAATCCACCCTACGGCGAGCGCATTGCCGTAGGCGGCGTCAGCGGTGCCGGTGCCAGACGCTCTGGAGCGCCGAACCGCGGTGACCGCCTGGATGCACCGCTGCCGGATTTTGAAGCCCACAGTGGCGCACGCGAACAAGCCGTGACCGGGGACGGGGGCGAGTTTTTCAGCCAGTTGGCCACCCACTGGAAGAAGAACTACAGCGGCTGGACCGGCTGGATTCTCACGCCCGACCTGAAGCTGCCTTCGCGGATGCGCCTCAAGGAGTCGCGCCGCGTGCCCCTGTGGAACGGACCCATCGAATGCCGCATGTTCCGTTTTGACATGGTCAGGGGAACCGCCCGTGACCGCGCCTAAGGTCGTCATCGACACCAACATCGTTCTGGACATGCTGGTCTTCAACGACCCTGCGTCTCACCCCTTGCGCGACGGCGTTGCGTCCGGGGCACTGCAGTGGGTTGCCACGCCTGCCATGCGCGACGAACTGGAGCGGGTGCTGGCGTATCCGCAGATCGCGAAGCGGCTTTTGCGCGACCAGCGCGAGGCTGCCACGGTGCTGGCGCAGTTTGACGCCAGTGCACGATTGCAAGGCGCCGCTGCCAAAGCGCCCGTCACTTGCAAGGACGCCGACGACCAAAAGTTCATCGATCTGGCGGTCGCCAACCAGAGCCTGCTGCTAAGCAAGGATCACGCGGTGCTTTGTATGAAAAAAAGGCTTTCATCCCTAGCCGTCATTGCGAATGTTGCTATAAATTAAATAGCAATCGAACAGATTTTCGCAAACCCGGATTAATCTCCCATTGAAACCACGGACCAACCATGACTACCACGCCTTCCGCAGTCGAAAACGCCAGCGTCACCCCGGAGCAGTTTGACGAAATCGATGCCATCCTGGACGACCTGCGCACCCGCTATGACGAGACTCCGCAGTGGGAATTTTGCGAAGGATTCCTGGCGGCAGTTGTGTGCTGCCGCCGCGCCATTCCTCAAGAGGAATATCTGGACATGCTCCTGGGTGTGGGCGAAGGGGAGGATTCCCAGACGGTGGTCAGCGAGGGCGACAGCACTGACGACGCCGGTGGTTCCTTTGTCGACGCAGCCCAGCGCGAGCGCTTCCTGCAGATCTGGAACCAGCGTTTGGCCGAGGTGCGCTCTGCGCTGGACACGCCCATTGAATCCCTTGACGAAGAGGCGGCCTACCATCCGGAGGTGATGGATGTGCGCGGTGCCATGGCGGCTTTGCCCGAGGGTGATCGCGGTGATTTTTCCGAAGGTCCTCTGCCCGCATTTGCCCAGGTGTGGGCGCTGGGGTTCATGTTTGCCGTTGAGGCCTGGCCCGAAGACTGGGCCGAACCCAGCGACCGCAAGGCTGCCAAGTGGCATGACGTTGCCCTGCAGTCCATCGTGGCGTTGACTGAGGATGACGAAGGCGAGCCCGAACTGTCACCCTTCACCGAAGACGGCCCGCCCTCCATGAGCCGTGCGCGCCTGGATGCATTTGCCGATGCCGTCTGGTCGGTGTATGACCTGCGCGAGATTTGGCGCGGCATCGGCGCGCGCGTGGAAACCCTGCGCCGCGCAGACGTGCCTGGCCGAAACGATCCGTGTCACTGCGGCAGTGGCAAGAAATACAAGAAGTGCTGCGGAGCCTGACGGCAAAGGGGTTCTCTAACCGTTGGTAGCAAGGACTTGCGCTAGCGCATCAGCCAGAAAGTCATAGACCGCGCGGATCCGCGCATTGGTTCGGATCTCGCGGTGCACGGTCAGCCACATCGGCAGGTCCGGGATCGGCAATATCCCGCCTAGCACCGACAGCACATCGGGGTCGGTGGCGGCCATGTAGTCCGCTACAAATCCAATCCCCACACCGGCGCGCACGGCCTGCCACTGCACGATGAAGTCATCGGTGCGCAGCACGAACGACTCTTTGGTCACCGGGTAGCCCATGGCCTGAAAGCCCCGTAGGATAGACGGGTCGGCATCGTTGCCGATTAGGTCGTGTTGCAGCAGGTCAGTGGGCTGGTTGATGGGGTTGCGCCGCGCCAGATAGCTGCGGTGGGCATAAGCGCCCACGCCAACACTGCCAATCTTCCTGGCTACCAGTGTGCCCTGTTCGGGGCGCACCATGCGTACGGCAATATCGGCCTCGCGGCGCAGCAGGTTTGAAACCTGGTTGCTGGAGACCAACTCCACCTGGATGTCGGGGAGGGTCTGGCGCATGCGCGCCAGGATGGGCGGCAGCAACTGCACGGCCACCGGCACGCTGGCGGTGATCCGCACGGTGCCGGCGGTCTGTGACTGGGTGCCGGTCAGCGTGCGGCTGAGTTGCAGTGCACCGGTCTCCATGGCGCGAGCCGATTTGGCCAATTGCAGTGCGATGGCGGTCGGCACCAGTCCGCGACCGGTTCGCTCGAACAGCACCACGCCCCACTGGCTTTCCAGCTCGGCAATGTGGCGCCCCAGCGTGGGCTGGCTGGTCTTGAGCTGGCGCGCGGCGCCCAGCAGGCTGCCCTGGTCCAGGACAGCGAGGAAGGAGCGGGTCAGGCTCCAGTCGAAAGCCGCTTGCACGGAGGTATTCATAATTGAATAGCTGATGTGAGTATTTATGCAATTGTGTTGCATCGCGTTCGTTTCCACAATGGAGCCATTACTGATGAGGAAACCCGCTATGTCCAACAATACCGTTCTGATCCTGGGCTCCCGAGGCCGTTTTGGCCAGGCCGCTGCCCGTGCCTTCGCTGCCGCCGGTTGGCGCGTACTGGGCCAAACCCGAATAGGGGCTGATACACCTGCCGATGCGGCCATTGAGTGGCTGCCAATTGACCTGTACGACACCGCCGCCCTGACCCAAGCCGCACAAGGCGCCAGCGTGGTGGTCCACGCGCTGAACCCGGCCTATACCAATGCCGCCTGGCAGACCCAGGCGCTGGTCATGCTGGATGCGTCCATTGCCCTGACGCATGCACTTGGCGCAACGCTGATGCTGCCGGGCAACATCTACAACTTTGGCGCCAGCATGCCACCGGTGCTGTGCGAGGGGACGCCCCAGGCGGCAAGCACGGTCAAAGGGCAGGTGCGCATCGCCATGGAGGCACGGTTGCAGCAGTCCGGTGTGCGCAGTGTCGTGATCCGCGCCGGTGATTTCTTTGGCAGCGGCAAAGGGACGTGGTTCGATCTGTCGATTGCCAAGGATTTGCGCAAGGGCGTGCTGACCTACCCCGGCCCCAAAGGGGTGTCCACCAGCTGGGCTTACCTGCCGGACCTGGCGCGCACCTTTGTGGCAGTTGCCCAGCGGCGCGCCCAATTGCAGCCCTTCGAGGTGTTCCACTTTTCCGGCTACGTGCTGACGGGTCAGCGCTGGCTGGACCTGCTCAACCCGATTGCGCGTGCGCAGGGCTGGGTGCAGCCGGACGCTCAGTTGCGCTGGTCCGGTATGCTCTGGGGACTGATTCGCCTGGGTGCGTGGTTCGTGCCGACCTGGGCTGCGCTGCTGGAGATGCGTTACCTGTGGAACACGCCGCATGCCCTGTCCAATGCCAAACTCTGTGCGCTGATTGGACCCGAACCCCATACGCCGTTGACGCGGGCGGTGGAGCAGTCGCTGGCCGATCTGGGACTGCTGGGCGCACCCGCCGCGCGCATGCAACCGGATACCGCTGCTGCACAGTCCCTGGCGCAACCCGCACGTTAAGGAGAACACCATGACAACACCGATGCAACGTCGCGGTTTTTTGCGCATAGTGGGTGCCGGATCCATGGCTCCACTGGTCCCTCTGTCACTGAGCGGCTGTGGAGCTGCCATGCCGCCTGAAGCCATTGAGGCATGGCGCGGCCCGACTGCCGAGCTTGCCGCCCAGGCGGACCCACGGCTGTGGATACTGAGCCACGCTATCCTGGCACCCCATTCGCACAATCTGCAGTCGTGGATTGTCGATCTGCGTGTGCCCGGTCAGATCAACCTGCTGTGCGACCAGAAGCGGCTGCTGCCGCAAACCGACCCGCTGTCGCGCCAGATCATGATGAGCCACGGTACCTTTCTGGAACTGCTCGACATGGCAGCCCGCGAGCGTGGACTGCGTGCCGACATCACGCTGTTTCCGCAGGGCGCGTTCGGGCCGACTGCGCTGGATGCGCGCCCGGTTGCGACCGTGCGCCTGACGCCCGACACTACGGTGAAAAAAGACCCGCTGTTTCCACAGGTGCTGCAGCGCCACACCAACCGCAGCACGTATGACATCACGCGTGCCGTGCCTGCGCAGGCTTGGGCTGCGATGCAGGAAGCCGCCAATCCGCCCGGCATGCCATCCGTGCGCGTGGGCCACACCGGGCTGGATCATGTCGCTGCAATGGCCGAGCACCGCCGTATCGCGCGCGAAGCCTGGCGCATCGAACTGACGGTGCCGCGCACCATCATGGAGTCGTTTGACGTGCTGCGTGTGGGC
>JBPOIP010000046.1:0-3757 GCA_052034395.1 Pseudomonadota bacterium | reverse complement strand
AGGCGACAGGCCCTCGATCACGTCCACATCGGGCTTGTCCATCAGTTGCAGGAACTGGCGCGCGTAGGTGGACAGGCTCTCCACATAGCGGCGCTGGCCTTCGGCGTACAGCGTGTCAAACGCCAGGCTGGATTTGCCAGAGCCCGACAGCCCGGTGATGACCACCAGCTGGTTGCGGGGGATGTCGAGGTCGATGTTTTTCAGGTTGTGCGTGCGCGCACCGCGGATGCTGATGGTCTGCTGCTGCAGGGCACGCGCCAGGTAAGTGCCGTGTGTGTCATGGGGCACCGGAGTGCCATCGGGAGTTGAATTCAAGGTGGAAACCGCAGTAAAGAGGTGTTGAGCCGCGTTTGGGGAAACCCACCATGATAGTGACAGATGCCTGGCGGCGCTGGTTGCCCGGTGGGGCGGAATTGGTTGGGCTTGGGTTTGTGAGTCAAATCGGGCCGCAGCCCTCGTGGAATGTGCGCAAACAGCTATCAATTCAGGAGTTTTTGGCGCATCCAGCCCACACGTATCCGCTTGCGGGTGGGCATCCACCGATTCGGCTCCAGCCTGAACGCTCATGTGCACTTCCACGTCTGTGTGGTCGATGGAGTGTTTGAGGAGGTGGCGGGCGAGGGCGACGCTGATGCCGCCCCTCAGATGCGCATCATCGCGTTCATCACGCACAGCGCCGATATACGGCACATCCTGAACCACATTGGGGTGGAGTCAGAGCCCCCACACATTGCCCCGGCACGTGGACCGCCCTTGTGGGATGACTGTGACGCGCAGGTGGGCGAGGGTGCTGACGGCGAGCCAGATTGGGACATGGCGGCGCAACCCGCGCCAGACTATGAGGTGGACCAGAGCGTCAATTGGTGAGCGACAAAAACAGCGATTTAGACCCGCTGCGGGACGGGCTACGCGCGCAGTAAGCCGAAACGGAAATGCACACAGCGGGCTCGCCATTGGGCGATTTGCGATCACTCAAACTGAACAGACCAGGGGACTTCGGAAGCCCAAAACCCGTGCCATACTTGGCCTCATGGGGTTGAATTTCCTATCCGTTATCCGTGAATTTCCTATCCGTTCACCCATCCCGAGTTCGTACAGCCACCTAATAAAAGAGCCGGATTTGCCTTCATGTGCGATGAGAAGGGTTGGGGACGTGGTCAATCTGCATTCCTATGGTTTGAGAGTAGTCGAGATTGAGCATGCCGGTGGTGGCATGACGCTGCGCCGCGTTATCCCTCAATGCAACATCGGCCGATGCGCAATTTCAAACCGCTCTGCCAGGTCCGCCAGTCGCTTATCAAGCGTCCATAACTCAGCACCAGGCGTGATCAGTGTGGATGCCAGCAGGGTCATATCAACCAACCCGCACCCCAGTCCGTACAGCTTTTCACGCTCGATAAACGCCAAGACCTCGCGCAAACTCGCCTGATTGCAGGGCTGCAATAGTCCCATGTGGCTCAGCGTCTGGGCGCGTGGTGCCGGTGGTGTTCCGCAGGCGATTTCTCCGATGACCATGGGGTGCGTTAGCGCGAGGTCTTGCCCGATGAGGTCAACAAGCACATCGTTGCCGTGTCTGAAGTGGTCTATCCACACCGAGGTATCGATGAGCACATTCATGGCGAAACCGGCTCTTCCCGGCGGCGTGGCACATCCCGAATCTCAGGCATGGAACCACCCAGCGCAGCAAGGCGTTTCGCGGCTTGCACACGCACAAAGGTTTTGATGGCTTCTCGGAAAATATCTGCCTTGTCCATATCGGGATCGGCCACTTCCAGGGCCTTCTCAAAAAGGGCGTCATCAATCGTAACTGTAGTACGCATGGAAAAGTCTCCTCATCAAAAATGATGCCATTGTGCATCACGCACATCATCCAAGCAAGTTCGTGCTGAAGCTATGTGTGAATGGCCTATCGATCAACCATGCGCGGCCAGCATGCGCCGCAAATGGTCTGACAGCGCCACTTTCAGTGCTTTGGGTTTGACGATGTCGAACACCAGGTTCAGCCGCGCCAGGTCGCGGGCAAAGGCGCTCAGGTCGTCGATTTGCGCGTCCACCCGGATGCTGCCGCCCCGCTGCTCGGTCAGCGTACCGATGCTGGCCGGAATGGCGCGCCGCACGGCCGCCAGGTCCGCCCGAAAGCGCAGCACCACCGCGTGTGCACGCGCCAGCCGGGCGATGGACTCGCGCAGATACGCCAGCACGTCAAACGCGGTGGGCCTGCCAAATGACTGGGGCAGCGCCTGCACCGCCTGCACACGGTCCAGGCGGAAGGAGCGCAGTCCCTGGCGCAGGTGGCAATGGCCCACTACGTACCAGGCGCCATACAGGTAGCCCACGCCATAGGGGTCCAGTTCGCGCTCGGTGGTGCTGCCGTCTAGCGCGCGGTACACCAGGTGCACCCGCTGTGCGGCACTGGCGCAGCGGGTGATCTCGGCAAAGACAGCCGCATCACTCGCGGCCTGCGGGCGCGTCAGGTCCAGCGCCACCACACCCTGCAGATCGCCTACCTTGCGACGCAGCGACGCCGGCATCACCCGCTCCAACTTGGCTTGCGCGCTGGCGACGGCGGGCGTCATGTCGGCCAGCCCCAGCTCCCCGGCCACGCGCAGCCCCACCGACAGCGCCAGCGACTCGTCGTTGCTGAACATGAGTGGTGGCAGCTTGAAGCCAGGCATCAGCGCGTAGTGGCCGTCGCGGCCGCGCTCGGTGCGGATGGGCACACCAAAGCGTTCCAACTCGACGATGTAGCGGCGCACCGTGCGGCGCTCCACGCCCACCAGGGTGGCAATCTGCGCACCACTCAGCGCGGGGTGCGATTGCAAGAGTTCCAGCACGGCCAGCACGCGCTGCAGCGGTTTTTCCATGGGACGCATGGTACGCCGATATAGGTCATATACGGTCCTATATGGCACCTAGACTGCGGCCTTCTTCACTTCCGCACGAATGGATTCGCACCATGGCACCCGATCTCTGGCTCTACTTTCTGGCCGTGCTGGCCGTCATCCTGCTCCCCGGCATGGACATGGCCTATGTGATGGCCAGCAGCCTGTCCGGCGGGCGCCGCGGCGCCGTCTATTGGCGCGCTGTGACGACCTGCCTGCTCAACCCCAAAGCCTACGCCTTCATGCTTGCTTTGTTTCCAGCCTTCTTGCACAGCAACGGGCGCTCCCTGGTGATGCAGGTCCTGGCCCTGGGAATGATCACGGCCGCCACCCAAATCGTGGTCTACGGCACCGTTGCCGCGCTGGCCGTGCGGGCACGTGACCTGATCCGCGCCCGCCAGAGCCTGATTGCACGCACCATGGGCGGTCTTCTGATCGTCAGCGCGCTGCTGACGGCAACACGGGCCTGGGCCGGCTAGGCCGTCCCCCTGCAATCACGCCCTTTCCCTGCCCTGCCCCCCCGTCATGCACATCGTCGTCAACGAAGACCTCAAAGCCTACATCGATCCCCTCACCCCCGATGAGCACGACGCTCTGGAGCGCAGCCTGTTAACGGAAGGTTGCCGCGATGCCCTGGTGCTGTGGGGCGATGTGCTGGTGGACGGCCACAACCGCTACGGCATTTGCCAGAAGCACGGCATTCCATTTCAAACCCTGCAAAGCACGCTGTTCAAGACCATGGACGACGTGCACCTGTGGATGATCGACCAGCACCTGGGCCGGCGCAGTGTGTCCGACTTCCAGCGCGGTGTGCTGGCGCTGCGCAAGCGCGAGATCCTGAACGAACGGCGCCTGAAGGCCGAGCCTGCGGTGGA
>JBPOIP010000115.1:0-13019 GCA_052034395.1 Pseudomonadota bacterium | reverse complement strand
CGGCAAACTCAGTTACAGCTTGTATCTTTACCATTGGCTGGTCTTGATCATCATGATCATTTATGCCGGACCCGTTGCCAGGACCCTTGCATGGCAAGGGGGCTATTGGGTTTTGACCGTTGGACTTTCCGCCTTGTCTTACTACCTCGTAGAGCGGCCGTCTTTGCGCTGGCGTATACGCTATGGTTCGGACGCCCGGTGATTGGTCAGCAGCGTACGCGTTCACTGGCTTTGCTTGGGGTCGACAACCCTGAATAACCCGCTAAAAACGAGCAACCACATTGAGATGCGCCTTCTGATCGCCAGACCGTGGAATTCCAGAGCCTGGCGTGACAGGCAGCACACTTCCTGAGACTACTCGACCCCAATCCGCAGATAGCTCATAGATGCCATAGGAATGACGTAGACCTATCCCAACGCTGACCAATTGATCCGATGCGGGTTTGCCCGGATTCAACACTGAATCGTGGTTGCTGATCCACCCGCCATCAAAAAATGTAACGGCCCGCAATCCGGAACTCAGCTCCGGACTCGTGATTTCAAGGGACGCAGCCAAGCCGCTGTCACCAGACATTGGACGCTCACCTGTACCTCGAACCGACGTGCTGCCACCGACACCAAACTGTTCGCCTGATATCAATGCATCCGGGCTGTACTGGAACTGGCTGCGCGCGGCCAGTAACCAGCCGGATGACAGCGCCCGCATGTAATTGACATTTCCGCGAATCGCCCGCCAATTGACGCGGCTGATGCGGGGATCTTCCGACTGAAAAGCGCTTAATTGTTGCCCACCATCAAAGCCTGAATTGGCAGCCAATTCCGCGCGGTAACCCCAGGCGACGTTGTCGGCATCCAGACGGGCCGAATAACCAAAGGTCAGAGGACTGCTTTGCCGATCCATCTGCCCTACGACCGGTACACCGTTAATTTGCACGGCGTTAAATCGCTTTTGATCAAATCCGATCGACAGATAGGAGCGTCGCCCACCCACTGGTGGCAAATAGTGGCTGTAACTGACTCCAAATGTTTGCCCAGCACCTGTACTGGTGAACGAACCAAACCCACCAACAACGTCGGATTTGGTAAAGCTCATGCTGGCCACACCACCAAGTTTGTATATCGGAATCCTGTAATTGACCCCTAGCTGTTTGACATCATTCGTGCGCTCCAGCGAGGTCGTGTAGGCTGCAGAAAACTGATGGTCCATCCCCAACACATTGGAGTGACTCCCAACGACGGTAAAACGGTCTTGTCCTGTGGAATCTGAACCGGTATTTGACAGACTCCCTGACAGGCTCCATGGCTTGGTTTCTTTGACCAGCAACGTGGCGTCGATCTTGTCGATCTCTTCGGACTCTTTCAATGACACCTGCAACTGTTTGCCCGGATTTTCGTTGCCAATTGCGGTTTGAATCGCGAGTTTGGTGAAGTTGGGGGCCTCTCCCACGCGCAGTTCCGGCACGCTGGCCAAAATGTTCGATTCGCTGAAGTTTGACTGCCCCTGAACAATCACTTTGCCAATCACAAATTTCACAATGGATAAATTGACCTTTCCTCCCAGATCCTGTGCGGGCAAGGAAACCCGATGCAGCGGAAAGCCTTTGGCGCTGAGTGCGGCTTCGAGTGCTGAAGTTGCTTGTTGCAGCGTCGCAATGGTTGCGTCAGATCTGGTGAAAGGTGCAAGAATTTGCTTGCTCTCAGCCGATCCCAATGGGTTGTCGCCAGTGAGTTCGAACCCGCTGATAATAAATTTTGTGGTTGTCCCTGTAGCAGCAGGTTCCACAGCCTGAGCAAAAACTGAATGTTGTCCCAATGCCAATGCGCACGCGGCAACAATACGGAACCGAGAACAACCCTGAATCAATCGCCAATTGAAAATAAACATGATTCGTTCACCCTTTAGCGACACTGATTGTCAGTTTGACTGCGGGCTTCGCCCATCACACTAGACAACATGGGATTCGCATTGTTCGGTAGGGGTACCCGGTCAAACTGGATGAACAGGGGCATGGATGTTGGGCGGCCCATGCGACCGTCGTTGCCAGCGAAACCGGTTTCACCACGTCCGAGATGAATGGTTTGTTGCGACGAGGTAACCTGAATGTGCCCATCACGCACAAACACAAACAAACCCTCATTGTCTTGCCCCACATCGCCACTGGAAAACAGCTGAGGCACATTCACCTGCAAGGTATCCGGTCGTGGCAGGGATTCCAGTGTTGGCGCTGTCAGAGGACGAACTTCCGTTCGATTCACAAACAAACCTTGGCCCGCAACAAGCAGATGACCGCTGGTCTGGCCAACTTGCGTGACTTCAATGGAGCCAAGCCAAGTGAAGTAGTTGCAGTTATCGGCAGACTCGTGCACACCACAATCCAAATCAAGCCCGGTGCCACGGATGCCGATCGTAGCGGTATTGGTTTTAAACCCCACGTTTCGCGTGTTTGCCTTAGCGATCAGGCCAGTCAATGCCCGCATGGATCCGCGCAGCAAAGACAGTAAAAATCTACCTTCTGAAGGATTTTTTTCGTCAAACACAAAACTGTCAACCCTGAACCGCGTATTGGTGCCCAATGTCAGGCGGCTTTCATCACGAAACACCAGAACGCCCTTGGTATTGGCTTCGGTAACGACGGTGTCACCGGGATACACACTGCCACCGTCGACGATCGCACGTTTGCTACCCAGATGGTCCAACACATAAATGATACCCTGGGAAGACACCAACTTGGCACTGGCGGCAATGGCGTTGGGAAGCGCTTTTTCTGCAATTTTGTCAGATTCGGCCTGGCAATCCCTGGCGCAAAGACGCGCATCAAAATCGGTGCCGCGAATACCAATCGTTGCAGTAGTCGTTCTGACCCTGGCTGCATCCGGTGAACTTTTTGAGATCAACCCGGTGATGGCCCTGAACCCACCCCGAATCAGTTCCATGACCATGCTGTTGCTGGATGCACCTTCCTGAAACTGAAAGTTCTGCACCACCATTTCGGAGCTTGGGCGCAAGGTCATTCGGGTGCCGTCATTCAGTTTGACGATTGCAGTCGCACCGTCCGACGTTGTCAATCGGTCACCTTCGCTGACGGGTAGACCTTTTCCCATGGTGCGCGGCATTTGCCCAGGCATCTGGGCAAAACCGACACCTCGGGAGAATTCAACAACACCCGCTGGCTGAGCTCCCGCTGGTATCGCAAGGACCAGCGACAAGGCCGCAGGAATTAACCTACAGGCACACCGATCGATCATGGAGTGGATCAACGCGTGCATGTCGAGCCCTCCAACACAATCGCGCTTCGGTCCCGGCTGCGCTGGGCGGTCGTACCACCTGAGCTGCCTGTATCGCCTGTCGTCTCGCTTCCAATTTGCGTAACGGGAGTGTCATTGCCGAAAATCAGCTGGGAGAGTATCTGGTCAAAGTTGACACTGAACGTGGAAGTGAGGGCTTTTGCTGTTGCCACTTGTGTTTGAAGCTGCGCCACTGTCAGAGGCTGGGGCGTACCAGGTAATGGTTCCGGTGTTGGGATTTCCGGTGTCACAGGTGGTGTCACAGGTGGTGTCACAGGTGGCAGTCCTGGTGGTGACACCGTCACACCATTGGCGGTATAACTTACCGGAGTACCTACTACCGTGGCAGCGGTTCCAAAGGAAATTAATCCTCCAGCACTAACAGAAATGCCATTGGCAGCCGTCACCGTGTTGTACTGTCTATAGTTGTTTGCGGCGCTAAAAATTGCCGCGCCAGCGGTCGAAGTGATTGGGCCATTGATTGCCATGTCACCTGCGCTGGTCAGATTTGTGGCCGTCAACAAAACGTCTCCACTGGCCGTCATGCCTGGCGCACCAATGGTTAGCGGACTATTCGCTGTCAATGAAGCCTTTCCTGCAGGAACCGAAATGGCTCCCGAGGTTGTAATGCCGCCGGTATTCACGACCGTGAGGTTGCCGCTTGCAATGCTAACTCCCTCAATGTCCAAAGCGCCAACGTTGGTCAATGCAACGTTTCCAACACCCGTGGAGGTGGCCGAAAAACGGCCAATTTGATTGCCGGCATGATTGAGCGTAGCACCATTCTGCGAATGCGCTGACAACAGGCCAGTGGTTACCAGTCCACCGGTTTGCACAATGTCACCGTTCAATGCTGAAAGGTTGATCGAAGAAGCTGAAACATCGCCAACAGAAAGGTTGCCAGCGCTTTGCGAAATGGCAACAGCCCCCGCGAGACCAATGGAACCACTAGGCTGACTGAAGTTACCTGTGACATTGAGGGAGCCGGCTCCATTGATGACACCGCCTGTTTGATTCAATCCAGCCAGCGAAGTGGCTGCCCCCAACGCTAGACTGCCGCCACTTACATTGATCTGTCCCGTCGCCGAGCCATTCACAGTGCCACGCATCACGGCGCTACCGGCGCCCGAGACTGTCAACGTGCCATTTAGTGCAGTCGTGCCCTGCACGGTTAATGAACCACCGGACACATTAAGACCATTGCTGCCATTGATGGTCAATGCTCCCACGGTGTCATTGCCGTTCGCATGCACTACCGAATGACCACCACTGATCAGCGCGGTCTCGGTCGCAATTGGCAAGCTGCCACTACTCCAGTTTGCAGTGTTGCCCCATTGGAGGTCCCCATATGTATTGGTGAACGTAACCGTCCCCGTCGTGCCATAAATCAAGCGTGCGGCTTCACCAGCAGTCATCCCATATGCCACATTGAAGTTTGCCGGTTTGTTGGCTGTCACAAAATTGTTGAGGCGGATACCACCCATGGTCAGGAAAGGAATGCCATCTCCGTTGACGGGTGTATAGCCAGGCAAAAGGCTCGCATTTAACGTACCGCCCAGAGTGACGTCGTTCGTGACGGTCAGTTTGTCGGACTGTCCAACGCCGGTGCCGCCCATTTCAAGGTTCACCACAGAGCCTGTGCCGAGTTGCAAGTCACCCGAGACATTCAAAGTACCCGCCACGCCCGTTCCTCCCGGGTTGATGGTGCCCTGATTGAGCAACCCGTTGGCCGACATGCCAACCATCAACGTACCATTGCCCGTCAGCGTGCCATTGTTGATAAACCCGGCGGGTCTGCTGAAGGTCGCGCCGTTAGCCACAAAAACGCCACTTGTCGGATTCAGAGTCAATGCGCCACCAATGACAAGTGTTCCTTCGTGAACGTTGATACCGCCGCCGCCAACACCGCCGTTGATGATGGCCAAGTTGGCGTCGCCAATGGTTTGCCCTGTACCACTGAGAGGGTTCTTGTTGATTTGCCCGGTGTTGACGAGTGAGTGACCGGTGTTTGTTGCCGTGTAAATGGGTGCTGGATCACTGCCGGATAAATTGATGATGCCACCACTTGCATTGGTCCAAGTCAGATTGTTCGCACCCCAAAAGCCTGCGCTGCCAATTCCACTGATATTGACTGTTCCATCATTTGTCCAATTCCGGCCAATACCCGCGCCCGCCCCGGTAATATTCGTTGTGCCATGTGTGGTCAAAGTGCCTGTACCCACCAAGTCCGCTCCGCCACTCCAAACCAGCCCATTGGTCGTCAGGTTACCTGTGCCTCCAACGGTGTCGAGCTGTCCTCCGCTCAGAGTCAAAGGATTCGTAAAGGTCAGTGGAACATTGAAATTGACGGCACCAGCCCCGACGGTCACTTGGCCGGTAGTCGCAATGCCCAAGCCACCGTTTATGTTGAGCGCACTGCCCGAGAGTTGCACATTGCCGCCGCCCGTGATGTTGGAGCCTGCATTCATATCGCGAATGCCACTGATGAACTTGAGATTGGCGCCGTTGGCAACGGTATAGGTACCCGTATCTGTCCCGTCTTTCTCCAGTTGCAAGGTTCCAGCCGACACGTTGACTGTGCCGCTGTTGTTGAACGCACCTGCGCCCGTGAACGAACTGATACCCGTAGTGGACTTGGTAACGGTAGCCCCGGCCTGATTGTTAAACGTAAAGGAACCTGTGCAGCATACGCTCCACAACTGGTTGTTCTGAATATTGAACTGACCACCGCTCAGGTTGTTGAAGACGGTGTTGAATTGTGGTGACCGTTGCTCGTTGCTACCGTTCCAGTTCACCGTGCCACTGTTGTTGAAGATGCCGGGGTTAAAAAAGGGAGTGGCACCGCCAGGTGCCGAGGTGTTGCTGATGTTGTAAGTGCCCCCGCTGGCTACATTGACATTGATTGCAGCCAGTGTGCCTTCGGTATGGTTCGCCACAGCCCCTGAAGCAATGTTAAGACTGCCTGTGCCATTGATGGTGCCGCCACTGAGATTAAGCGTCTTGATGTTGGAAGCACCATTCAAGGACATGGTGCCTCCTGAAACGGTCAGCGCCCCGCTCACATTGGTGGCTCCAGTGACCGCCAGCGAGCCACCTGACACATTCAGCGAATTGGCACTGTTGATTGTCAATGCGGCAATACTGTCTGCACCACTGGCATGTTCCACCGCGTAGCCTGAACTTAATAGCACGGAATCTGTTGACACGGGCAACGCATTGGTGTTCCAGTTGCCGGCCGTCGACCATTGCAAACCACCCACCGCATTGGTGAAAACGACGCTGCCTGGTGCAGCGTGAATCAGGCGCACCGCCTCATTTGGCGCCATACCATAGCTTGCGGTGTAGTTGGGTGGCAGGTTGGTCGTGGTGAAAGTGCCGGTGCGAGCGCCCGTCATGGTCACAACCGGGATCGCATCGCCACCGCCAGGTGTGTATCCCACCAATCCGCTGGCATTCAGCGTACCGCCCAGCGTGAGTGCACCATCCACGGTCACTTTGTCGGACTGCCCTACACCCAAACCACCCATTTCGAGGTTCAACTGCGAGGTTCCGGAAAGCAGCATATTCCCTGTCACCGCCAGGGTGCCTGCCAAACCCGCTCCACCCGGAATCACCACCGAATTGTTGGTGAAACCCGCAGTGCCCGTAGTGATTGATCCCTTGCCCGACAAGGTGGCGTTGTTCGTCACTCCGTTGGGGCCGGAAGCACTGAGAGCCAGGGCATTGGTGGCAGTGACGTTATGGTTCAGGGTCAAGCCACCGTCTGCCGACAACACCACCGTGCCGCCATTGACAGTGCCTGCCGTCGTGAACGCACCGACACTGGACATGGTCAACGTGCCCGTGCCGACGCTCCAGGGTCCAGCGTTGGTGGTCATGGTGCCGCCAGAAACAATTGACACGTTGGTGTTGGTAGGCGCAACCACGCCCGCCACATGCAGGTCGTTCACGTCAATCAAGGAGATGTTGGCACCCGTCAACTCAACGTTGACAAAATCATTGGCTGCGTTGACCAGGTTCACATCCCCAGTGCCAGCATCCACCCAGGCGGTCCCTGTGCCGCCAACCGTTACCGCTGCGGTTTGGCTGATATTCGCGTTGCTCGTCTTTAGGGTCAGGTCGCCGGATGTGTTGATCTGTGAGTTAACGGTCAACGCACCCACTGACGTGCGGATGTCGATGGTGCTGGTGTTCGACGCTGCCGAGATGCCCGACGCGTAGGTACCGGTCCCAATGCTCAGCGCCTTGCCGTTCTGGAAGGAGAAAGCACCACTGCCTGCAGTGGATATGTCTGCCGACAGAATGTTCACCATGTTGGCAGGGTTGGACAGTACAACGCCGCCCGGCAATTTCGCCCCGCCCGAGGCGCTGCCCATAATTTCCAACCTGTTGCTGGTGAGAGTGGCTGCAGGTCCGTCTATCCGGTTGCCAGCGCTCAGAAATAAATTGGCTGCGTTCACGGTGGCGTTGTCGAAATTGATGGCGCCCGTGCCAGATGTCACCGCCCAGCCGGAGCCGTTCCACCCAGCAATCATGTTGACATCACCGGCAGCATTGAAAACCACTGAGGGCGAAAAGGTGATATTGCGATTGGCGACCAGACTCAAATAGTAGGGGTTTGACAAAGTCCCACTCTCAGTGATCAAGATATCACCATTGCCGCCGGTTCCTGATGAATTGGTTTGTATCTGCAGGGGGCCCCCTGCCATTTGCGCATTAATGGTCGCCCAGGTCAGCGTTGAATTGCCCAGACCGCCAGTGAAATAATTGCCCGTCGTGGTGCCACCTGAACTCGGGCCGGTCGCGTTGATGGTGATGTCAGACGGATCAAGCAACAAACTGCCTGCCTGCCCATTCGGTGCACGCGTATCCACCAGCCCCTGAAAATCAAGATAACGCTTGCCGGACGTCTCCACAAACCCGCCATTGCCGCCCAGCGCGCCACCCCTGGCGGAAACCTTTCCATAGGCCCGGGTGGTGTCATCGGCCCAAACAATGACCTTCCCGCCATCTCCCTCAGCTGTCGCATCGGCCTTGACAACCGCCTCAGGGCCAAAATACGCAATGCTGGCATTGGGCACCGCCGCGTTTTTCCCCTGGTAGTCTCCGCCCACCCGCACTGTGCCTCCGCCCGATTGCCCCGAGGCATCAATCACCGCTTGATCCGTCACGGCCACGCGACTGCCTAGCACGTCAACACTGCCGCCCTTGCTGCCCGTGGCGTCGATGGTTGCGTTTCCTTGTACGTACGTGTCTCCACTGGCTTTGAGAACGACCTTGCCACCTTCGAGGCTGACGGTGTTTGCCTTGATCTGTCCGCTGTGCTTGAGCGTGCCGGCAAACATGCCTACAGCGCCACCTTGCAAGGTGCCCAAATTCAGCGCACTGTCGCTGGGTGCCTGCACTTCCAGTTGAATGCCTTCAAGGCCTCTGCCACTTATCGAAACGGACTGACCTGCTGCCAAAATGGTCGCGCCGTTGGGTGCCTGAATCAGCGCGTCCTTGGTGGTATCGACCTGCGAGCCGATCAAGGTCACATCGCCACTGCGTGCCAGGATGTTGCCAGCCACGGAGACCCCTGCCGACGATGCACTGGCATCACCGAAACGCAGGCGCCCGTTTAACGCATCGGCATCGGTCATGCGCAGGGCAGATGCAGTGAAACCGGCCGTGTCGACCACCGCACCGGCACCAACCGCAATGCCAGCCTGGTTCACCAGAACCAGATTGCCGTTACTGCCCAGCGTGCCGAAAAGCTGTGACGGTGTGTGCGTCACTACCCGGTTGATGACCGTACTGGCCGCATTGGGCTGTTGGAAAAAGGTTGTGTTGCCTGCAGGGATCGAAAAACTTTGCCAGTTGATGGCGGAATGGTTGAGCCCCACCCCGTTTTGTGTGGTCACGGTCAATTGGTTGCCCTGTGTCGCCATACTGGCCTGACCCACCACAGCGACGCCACCAACCGGGTTGGACGTTGCCACCAATGGCGTCACGCTCCATGCCATGGCCACAAGCACTGCAAGCAAATCCGGCTTGAACAATGACCGGGATTCCGTGGCGCTGCATGCTGCACCGGACGGGCCGCTTGAATGCACGCAGCCTTTGCTGATCTCCGCCACTGCAACCATGGCTCCCAAAGCCTGATTCCAGACCGTACGGTAAATGTGGTTGAGTGAAGCGCGACTTGACATGATGGCTCTCCGGAATTCACACGTTCAGCGGTTCGTGACCGCTTTAATTCTCGGAAAATTATCACACAGGCACAAGGAATTAAGTCACAAAATGACCTGCTGAGGCCCAAACCCCATGCATTGAAACAGCGTTTTGGTCGCTACCGTGTTGTTTTTGAGTTACGAATGAGCATTCGCAACGAATCAGCCCCATAGGCCGCGTAAATATTGAACAGTTTGCTACAACCACTATAGCGAGACGCTTGCGCCCGCCATTCGCGCGCGGCGCGGCACGGCCGGGTATTGACGTCCGTCGGGCGCCGGCCGGTTAAGAGACTGACCCCAGAACGGCGCATCGGCATGCCTTTAAGCCTGCAGTATGTGTCCCGTGCGCGGGTCGCCGCGCCCGGCCAGCACCTGTGCGTAGGCGGCTTCAACCCCCAGTTTGCCGAAATGCTGCTCCACCGTGAGCCAGGCTGAATCGGCCTGCGTCACCGTGGCCACAAAGGCCTGCCAGGCCGACACCAAGCGCTGCGAAAGACCATCGGCACCCCACTCAGCGCTGCGTTTCTTGATCTGCGCAGGTGCGAAGAACAGCGTGGCACGCGGGCCGGGCAGGTCTCTCGCACTGCCCAACTGCGCGACGTGCGTGCCGCCGATGGAACTGCTGTGCTGGAGATTCACGAAGCGGGTGTGGATCGTGCGACGCAGCTCGCCGTTGCCGGCAAAGTCGATATAGGCACAGGGAACGCTGGAGTCGATGGAATCGAGCTGGTCATAGGTCAGCACGCGCGCGTAGCAGCCCAGGCTTTCGCAGAAGTCCACGTTGCCGTGCGAGGTCAGACCCACCACCGCGATGCCTGCGCGCTGCGCAAGCTGGAAGGCGGTGCCGTAGGCGGTCTTGCTCGACGCGCTGGACAACAGCATGACGCGTGCGCTGAAAAAATCGTTGTCGGCCATGAAATCATCGATGAGCCAGGATGTGATGAACAGCGGGCGCAACAGCGCCTGTACATCCTCGGAGTTGGGCGTGTAAAACGTATCGGACGCGCAGCGCGTGAGCTGGTTATAGACCGCGTGCAGGTTACTGCGGTGCGGCGCACCGTCAGCCCAGCCGCGCTGTGTCACATGCACCGGACTCAGAACCACGCTGGAGGCCATCGGAAAATAGCCGTAAATGCGTTCGCCAACTGGCACCCCAGCATGGGTGGACTCCACCACCGTGGCAAAGCCCCAGACCGGAATGCAGCCCCATGCATCCTCACCCGTGGGGAAGAAGCGCCAGTAGGCCATGGCGTCACCAAATGCGGCGTAGGTGATGTTGTTGGACGTCAGCGCAAAGCGATCGATGCGCACGCGGACCTGGTCCGCAGCCAGCGGCATGTCGGGGCAGTCTTGCCACCGCGTGGTGGCGAGGCGGTCCTTGCGGACTTGAAAAGTGGAAGTGTTCATGGTGACACGGTACCTAAAAGTCCGGGAAGCGGCAAGCTGACCGCGCCGCGAAAGTGACAGGGTGAACCGGCGCATTCCTTAAGCGACTGATCGGAAGACGGGTATACCGCAGGGCAGCCGGAGATCGTCCGTAAATCATTCTGTCGTGCCCGTTGCCGCCATGCATAATCAATTGAGAATAGAACACGCCAATAACCTCTGGAGACCATATGCATCTGCTTCATCGACTGAGCCTGTCGACCAAGTTTCTGGTTCTGGGCCTGATCGCCCTGGTCATGGTGACTGTGCCCACAGGCATGTATTTCAATCGCCTGCTTGCCGAAGTCCATGCGGCAAAACGCGAAGCCATGGCCAAAGATGCTGTGGTCATGCTGAACGCCGTGGTGCAGTTCTCGCAGACGCACCGGGGCCTCTCGGCCGGCGCACTCAGTGGCAATGCCGCTTTGGAGCAGCGCCGCCCCGGTGTTCGTGACACGGTCGTCAAGAATATGGACTTGCTCGATGGCGAACTTAAACATATTGCTGCATCCGGTGAGGCAATGAACCTGTGGAGCGATGTGCGTCAGCGCTGGACCACGCTGGAGCAGGGTGTTTCCAGCAAAACACTGAAAGCGCCCGAAAGCACCAAATTGCACACCCAGATGATCAACAAGGTGTTGTTGCTCAATGAGACCTTGCTCGCAGAGTACGGGCTGTTTCTGGACCCGGAAGTGGACGCCTATTTCCTGGTTCAGGCGTCTTTGGTCAACATGCCATGGCTGAGTGAAAGCCTTGGCATCATGCGCGCGCAGGGCACTACGTTCTTGACCAAGGCCGAGCTGCCTTTGGATGCACGCGCCACGCTGGCTTCACTGGATAAACGCGCCCGCGAGTTGCAGGGTGAAATGTTTCGCAGTCTCAAGCGCGCGACCGATGCGAATCCGGCCATGCGAGCCAATCTGGAGAGCCGTGGTGCGGCCAGCAGCTCGGCGGTCGACAAGGCGCTTGCGCTGGCAGACAAGGCGCTGATCAGCGCATCGGAGATCAAGCATCCGCCGCCTGAATACTTTGATGAATTCACCCGCACCATTGATGGCTTGTATGACTTCAATGCCTCCGCGATGAACGAATTGGTGGACACCTTGCAAGCGCGGGTGGACCGCCTCAACAGCACCCTGATTGGAATTGGCGTGTTGCTCGCTTTGTGTCTTGCTGGTGCCATGGCGTTGGGTTTGGCATTTATCCGCAGCATTACCGTGCCTGTGCACGAAGCCGTTGCGGTGGCCACTGCCGTTGCAGGCGGAGATTTGAGCGTTGCCGTTCCGGTCCGTGGCACCAACGAGTTTGGGCAGCTCATGACGGCGCTCTCGGATATGCGAGACCACCTTTCCCAGGTGGTGAGCAAGGTGCGCCAGGGTTCTGAAGGCGTTGCCACGGCCAGTTCGGAAATTGCCTCGGGTAACCACGACCTGTCGGCCCGCACCGAAAGCCAGGCCAGCGCGCTGGAGGAAACATCGTCGTCGATGGAGCAACTGGGCGAAACGGTGAAGCAAAACGCAGACTCCGCGCGCCAGGCCAATCAACTGGCCATGAGCGCATCGGGCGTCGCGGTGAAGGGCGGCGAAGTGGTGGGCCAAGTCGTTGAAACCATGAAAGGCATCAACGAGTCGTCACGCAAGATATCCGACATCATTGCGGTGATTGACGGTATTGCCTTTCAGACCAATATCCTGGCGCTGAATGCAGCGGTAGAAGCCGCCCGCGCTGGCGAACAGGGGCGCGGCTTTGCCGTGGTGGCGTCTGAAGTGCGCTCGCTGGCAGGGCGCTCCGCCGACGCTGCGAAAGAAATCAAGACACTGATCAATGCCAGTGTGGAGCGCGTCGAGCACGGCACTGCGCTGGTCGATCAGGCCGGTGCCACCATGAACGAAGTAGTTACTTCCATCAAGCGGGTGACCGACATCATGGGTGAAATTGCCTCGGCCAGCACCGAGCAGGCATTGGGTGTTATTGATCCGGCCCCAAGAAGTTTCAAGCCGCCGCATATTTGACTCTGGGGTCTTGGAAGAAGCTCTGGACGCGCTGGGGTGATTTCTCGAGCATGAACATGTGTTCATTTGCGGCGTCCCTCAA
>JBPOIP010000095.1:0-57712 GCA_052034395.1 Pseudomonadota bacterium | reverse complement strand
GGGAATCCGCGAAAAACCCCAAGTCTGACTTTCGACGTTCAAATCGAGACCAGACTGAAACACCAAATTCATCATGTAAATCATTACCTTACGACGCTCCGACGTGACAACGTTGGGACACTACTGATTCCACATGATGACGCGGTCCAGCGCATGCGAGGCGGTCAGCAGCTCGCTCATGGTCGAAGCTTCACCAATGCGCTCGATCAGCGCATCCACAGCCGGGCTCTTGACGCCCCGATAATTGTTGCCGCCTTGCACATCGGCATTGGCACTGCCGTAGAGGCTGCGCAAATCACCCGCGTTGGGTAGCGTGAACTTGCCTTCGACAATGATGATCAGGTCGTAGTCAAATGTCTCCAGACGGCGCCGGTACAGCGAAAAGTCCACCAGCCGTTCGGTGTACTGGATACCCAGTTTTTTTAAATTGCGCTCAAACTCCGGATTGCGCCCGACCTGCTGGGGCTCCAGATATTCCATGGTGAAGGCTTCGCCTTTCGCGTTGCGCAAGATGCCGTCATCGGCCACCTTCCAGCCCGCCTCGGCCAGCAGTTGCGCAGCATGTTTCAGGTTATCCCGCAGGGCATTGGGGTGCGTGTCGTTGCGCGGTGCCTTGAAAGCCGGTCCAAAGACCGTCTTGGGCAACTGCGCACGAAAGGGTTCCAGCAGCTTTAACTCATCAGCGGAAGGTTCACCCGATGCGGCGAATGCTGTGTTGTTGAAAATGCTGTTGGCGCGGCTGAAGGTGCCCAGGCGGTTATAGGCCTCAAAGTCCCACGCGTGCATGATCGCTTCGCGCACCCGGATATCCTGGAACTTCGGTCGGCGCAAGTTGAAATCAATGGCTTGCAGCATGCTGCCGGTTTCAATCTGCCAGGCCTTTTTTGCAATGCGGCCATCGTCCCACTTCGTTCCCTTGTGGATGCGTGCGTATGCACGGGCAGACATCTCACGCGTGATGTCAAATTCTCCGGCCTTGAAGGCTTCGCGCTTCACATCCAGATCTTTGTACATGCGGTAGGCGATACGGTCAAAATTGAAATGCCCGCGGCGTACCGGCAGGTCGCGCGCCCAGTAGTCGGGGTTACGTTTGAGCTCTATGCGGCTGGGCATCTGCAAGTCGGCAATGGTGTAAGGGCCGCTGGTGATGGGTTGGTCCGTCACCACATCTGCAAGCGGTTTCCCGCCACCCCACTTGCGCGAGAAAATCGGCATGGAGCCAACGGAATACACGGTATCGAGCGAACGGTCTTTCAAATCAAAGCGTACGGTGCGGGCGTCGACCACCGTTGCGCCTGACACACCTGACAGAGGGGTCACAATGGACGGCAGCACCAGTTTGCCGTTCAGACGCTTGAAGCTGTCGGCCACGTCCTCCGGGGTCACCGGGTCGCCGTTGTTGAAGCGGGCCAGTGGATGGATCCTGAAACTGATCGATGAGAGGTCCGGGGCTACCAGCATGGATTCGGCCAGCAGGCCGTACATGGCCTGGGGCTCATCCATGGAAAACGTGCCCAGTTGTTCAAACATGAACATGGCCAAAGCAGCTGGTGCCACACCCTTGATGGTGTAGGGGTTGAGCTTGTCAATGCTGGTGCGCCGGTCGGGATTGCCCAGTCGCAGCAGTCCTCCCTTGGGTGCATCGGGATTGACGTACTCAAAATGGCGAAAGTCCTTGCCATACTTGGGGGGCTGGTAGGCGGAGAGTGCGTGCTCCCATGTGCCGGTCGGAACCGGTGCTGCGAACGCGAAGCTGCACCAAACGCACAGCAGCAGCCGACCCGACCCATGACGCAATGCACGCATCGTGCGAAAGCCGGGCAGTAAAAAGGTGGTGGGAATTGACATGTAGTTTTGAACTTCGCAACAAGCGACGAAAGAAGGGCCTGATTCAAACCGAAGCTGCCCCGCGGTTTACCTATCGTTTACCCTTGGTGTGGCGAGCAAGGTGCGTGCCAGGCCCGGGTGCCGCAATAGGGGTAACCACGTCACGATGCGCCGCCAGTCAAACGGCCACTCCATCGGCACCGTTATGGAAGGTTTACGGGTTAAACCGGGCTGTAGACCTCGTGGAATATCAATATATTGCTATCTTTTCAGGAGTTTAGGGTTGTGTCTTCGAGCAGTAAAGGGATTAGTTTTTTGCTGGCACCAGCGTTCGCATCAGCGTGCTCTTGCCGAACAGGCTTTCAATCAGATCCACCGCCAGTTCGGCCGTACGGTTGCGCACGTCAAGGGCGGGGTTGATTTCGACCACGTCCAGCGAGGCGAGACGGCCGGTATCGGCGATCATTTCCATGCACAACTGGGATTCGCGGTAGGTGGGACCGCCACGGACCGTGGTGCCCACACCGGGCGCAATGTCGGGGTCCAGAAAATCCACATCCAGACTCACATGCAAATGCGTATTGGCGTCCACCAGCGCAAGGGCAAGCTCCATGGCGTGGCGCATGCCCATCTCGTCGATGTAGCGCATGTCAAACACTTCGATGCCCATGTCGTGCACCAGCCGCTTTTCGCCGGCATCCACGCTGCGTATGCCAATCTGGCGGATTTGCCGGGGGTTGAGCGCAGGAACATGACCGCCCAATTCAACCAGTTCCTGAGGGCCTTGCCCGCACAGGCATGCCACCGGCATGCCGTGGATATTGCCACTGGGCGTGAGGGTGGCGGTGTTGAAGTCGGCATGTGCGTCAAACCAGAGCACGCGCAGTTTCTTGCCGGCATCGCGGCAGTGGCGTGCCACTGCGCTGATGGAACCAATGGCAAGGCAATGATCGCCACCCAGAGTGATAGGCAGGCGACCCTGCTCCAACTCGAAATATACTGCGTCATGCAGCAACTGGTTCCACTGCACCACTTCTTTCAGGTGCCGAAAACCATCTACAGCCGGCAAACACGGGTTGGGCGGTCCATTCAGGTTGCCACAATCCCGCACATTTAATCCCAGGGCGGCAATAGCCTGCGCGAGGCCAGCCACCCGCAGCGCCTCGGGCCCCATGCGCGTACCCAGGCTACCCGCGCCCACGTCCGTCGGTGCGCCAATCAGACTGACACCGCCTTTTTCAACGCTGCGCCTTGCACCTGCATCAGGGTTGGATGCGGAGGCAGGGGCAGGCGACGGATCGGTAGTGCGGTTCATGCCGCCCATCCTAATGCAAGCGGGTCCGGGCGTGCCAGTGCGTACCGGTCAAATGGATCGGCCAGCTGTGGGTTTAATGCTAGGGGGTGGGTTTTGAATAGGAAACCGCGTTGACAAGGTATGAAGTAGTATTTGAGTCTATGAAACTGATCCAGATTCTTTTGCTGCCATTGCACATATTCGCGGTGTTCTCCGAAAAAAAATCGTTTGTCGATCACCCGGTGTTGGGCAACCGCTGGATCAATGAACGCGGCTTGCACCGTGTCCGTTGTGCGCTGGCGGCACGTATGAGTCAGTGGCGCAGAAGCCGATTGGCGTCGCGCGTGTCCAGTGGAGATCGCACCCAGTTCGATGCGCAGGGTTTGGTATCCAAACCCCAATTTTTACCACCCGACGTGTTCGAGGGCTTGCGTCGCGAGATTCTTGAGCAAAAGTGGGAAACGCTGGAAATGCGTCAAGGGCCAGCATTGACACGCCACGCACCGTTGGATTTGCATAGTCTGGCGCAAAAGGCACCGAACCTTTATCGGTTCGTTACCTCACGCGAGGTCAACGACCTGATTCGATATGCGTCTGCAACGGGCGGTCGCCCCGAGTTTTCACTGCAGGCCATTATCTCTGAAGGGGTTGGCGCCGGTGATGACCCTCAGTGCGTGCCCCACGAGGATACGTTTCACGCCACGGCAAAGGCCTGGTTCTTCCTGGACGATGTCGGGCCGGAAGATGGGCCGTTTTTCTACGTGCCAGGATCGCATGTGCGCAATCCGGAACGATTGCAGTGGGAGTACCGCAAAAGCCTAACTGCGGCTCAAGACCCTTGCCTGTATCATGCGCGAGGCTCATTTCGCGTGAAAGCAACTGAACTGGCGGACCTCAATCTTCCATCGCCCCAGCCGCAATATGTGCGCGCCAATACGCTGGTGGTCGCTGATACGTCGGGTTTTCATGGTCGCACGCCCAGCCCCAACCCAACCGTGCGCGTGGAAATTTATGCCACATTGCGCCGAAATCCCTACTTGCCTTGGCTGGGATGGCACTTGGCAAATTTACCGTTTCTGCGCAGCCATCTGGGGACCCTGCTTCTGTCCGCCAGCGATTCACTCCAAGGAACGAGGTTTCGCTGGGTCTGGCCACGCGGCGGAAATCGATTCCTTAACAAGTGAAGCAGGGACCACAGCGAATGCTTCGGTATTCAATGGTCTTTTTGCCTTTAACAATTTGTTCCCAAAAGTGGCACAACGTTCGTCGTATCGCTTCAGGCACGTAGTTTTTCAGAACAAACACAGTTGACCACGGCCAAAGTAAGAAAAAGTTGGGTAGCAACAAAGATAATTCGTCTGGAATATCTGAACCATTTTTTTACAAGAGAGATTGCACATGAAAAAGCTACTCGCTTCATTGGTATTGGTTAGCAGCAGCGTGTGTGCGGTGGCTGACGAGTCCTACGTCGGCGCAGGCACGCTGTTTATTCCGGGCTCCGGTTTTGTCACTGTCGGGAAAAAGTGGGATGCATATGGTGTGCAGGCTACCGTTTGGAACCATGGGGAAGAAGAGCCCGATACAAAGCCAGGTCCTGAAATTTGTTTGGATGCCGTGTGGTATATACCCAAGACTCCCGTGTTTTTGCACGCTGGCTTGGTTACCGGTGGCAATAGCAAAGACGGCTACCGTATGGGGGTGGGCGCAGAGTATCGTTTCTCACCCAAGTGGTCTGTTCGCTTGATTGCGACCTTTCACAAAGTCGCAGAGGATTGGAGCGAACCGCCCGAGGATGAAAAGCTGATTTCGGCTGGACTTTTTTATCGTTTCTGAAGCTCCAAGGAGCCCTTGACTTAGCGCAGCAGTCCCAGCGCCAGCGGCAGACTCAGCATGCCCAGCAGGGTGGACAAGGTCACCAGGCCAGCGACGTAGGCGCCGTCATAGCCCATGCGCGCTGCCAGCACGTAGCAGCTTGATGCGGTGGGCAGTGCCGAAAACGCCAGCAGCACCAGCGTCTCATCGGCATTCAAGGCGAACAACCGGGTCAAACCGAAGGCAGCTATTGGCAACAGCAGGTGGCGAATGGATAGCAATGAAACCGCCAGGGTTTTGGCGCGTGCCAATGCACCAAACTGCATGCCTGCCCCGGCAGCCATCAGGCCCAGGGCAATGGACGCTGCACCGATGCGGGTGACCGATGGCTCCAGCCAAGGCGGAATGGTAAGCCCCATCAGATTGGCTACCATGGCCGACGCGGTAGCCAAAATCAGGGGGTTGCGTACCATCTCGCGCACCATACTGCGCTTGGCGTGGCGCACCATAGGCCACACGGCACCCACGTTGAACAGGGGCACACACACACCAATCAGAATGGCGATCAATTGCACTCCTTGTGGTCCTGCCAAACGCTCGGCAATGGCCAGACCAATGAAAGAGTTGAAGCGAAACGCTATCTGTGCACTGGCGGCGTGGTCACGCCGGTCCACCCAGCGGCGCAACACTGGAACATGGGGAAGCACATAAGCCAGTGCGATCCCGCTCAGGCCCAGAGCCCATCCCGCGCCAATCAAACGCGAGGCAGCCTGCACGTCCAGCGGGCTTCGGACAATGGACTGGAACAGCAGCACGGGAAACAGGAAGAAATACACCAGCGTCTCCACCTGCTCCCAAACCGATCGGTTCAGAGCGGTGTAACGGCACACCAGGTATCCGCAAAGGATGAGTGAAAAGTCGGGGAAGAGCAATTGCGCATAGTTCACCGGGTGAGAATACCAGCGAACACATCGCGCGGCTTGGGAGCGCTGCGGTTACTATTTGCCCTGTGTGCCACTTATAACTACCCGGAGAACAGTCAACATGCGAAGCCACAAGCTACTTGCCCTGAGTCTTTCCCTTGTTACAGGCGCTACCATGGCGCAGGTATACCCCAGCAAGGTCATCAAACTGCAGGTGCCGTTTGCGCCTGGCGGGACAACCGACATCATCGCGCGCACCATTGCCGACCCGCTGGGGAAAATCTTGGGTCAAAACGTGATCGTGGAGAACAAGGCGGGTGGCGGCGGCGTGGTCGGTGCGAACGAGACTGCCAAGGCGGCGCCTGATGGCTATTCGTTGGGCATGGCAACTGTATCTACCGTTGCAGCAAACCCGGCAATCAACCCCAAGATGCCCTATAACTCCATGACGGATTTCACGCCGGTGATCAATGTTGCGGCGACACCGAATGTGATTGCCGTGCACCCCAGCTTTCCAGCGAAAGATTTCAAAGGCTTTCTGGCCGAAATCAAGGCCAATCCCGGAAAGTATTCCTACTCGTCATCCGGAACGGGCGGCATAGGTCATCTGCAGATGGAGCTGTTCAAGAACCTGACTACCACCTTCATCACCCACATCCCTTACCGCGGTGCAGGCCCAGCGCTCAACGACACGGTGGCCGGGCAGGTTCCAATGACATTTGACAACATGCCGTCTGCCATGCCGTTCATCACATCCAACCGCCTGATTCCGGTCGTGGTGGCCGCACCACAGCGGTTGGCGCAGTTGCCCAACGTGCCCACCTTCAAGGAAGTGGGGTTGGAGCCAGTCAATCGCATGGCTTTCTACGGCATATATGGACCCAAGGGTATGCCCAAGGATATCGTTGACAAGCTCAATGCGGCCGTACGCAAGGTACTGGAGGATCCGGCCGTGAAGAAGCGCATTGAGGATACCGGCTCCATTGTTTTGGGCAACACACCTGAACAGTTCAGTGCCCAGATCAAGGCTGAATACGAGGTGTACAAGAAGGTCGTCGATTCTGCCAAATTGCGATTGGAGTGATGGATGGCATGGCACCCGCTCGAGCGACTGTAGAAGCGCAGGGTGACATCGACGCATTTATTGACGCACTGTGGCTGGAGGACGGATTGTCGGCCAATACGCTGGCTGCCTACCGGCGTGACTTGACGATGTACGCAGCGTGGCTTGGCAAACATTCTGGTGCGTTGCGCAGCACCAGCGAGTTGGACCTTCAGCGCTATTTTTCGGAACGCCATGGCGAAACCAAGGCCACCTCGGCCAACCGTCGGCTGACCGTATTCAAGCGCTACTTTCATTGGGCATTGCGCGAAGGTATGGTCGCAGTCGACCCGACGCTCAAACTGCAATCGGCCAAGCAGGCGCTGCGTGTTCCCAAGACTTTGACGGAGGGCCAGGTAGAGGCGCTGCTGGCTGCTCCCGACACTGCGCATGCGTTGGGTGTGAGGGATCGCGCGATGCTGGAACTGATGTATGCCAGCGGTTTGCGTGTGAGTGAACTGGTAACACTCAAGACGTTGAATGTCAGCCTCAGGGACAACGTGTTAAGGGTCATGGGCAAAGGCAGCAAGGAACGCATGGTTCCTTTCGGCGAGGTAGCGGCCCAGTGGTTGACCCGGTATCTGGACGCGCCGCGGGCAGAGCTGCTGGCGGGAAAACAGACCGATGATCTGTTTGTCACTGCCAGGGGCGCAAGGGCGGGCAGTGCAATGTCACGCGTGATGTTTTGGATGGTCGTCAAGAAACATGCTGATGCGGCTGGAATCCGTGTTCCGCTATCACCCCACACGTTGCGCCACGCCTTTGCGACCCACTTGCTTAACCATGGCGCGGATCTGCGTGCTGTGCAAATGTTGCTGGGGCATTCGGATATCTCCACGACAACCATTTACACACATGTTGCACGCGAGCGGCTGGCAGCCTTGCATCTGCAACATCACCCGCGCGGTTAAGTTCAGACACCCATGGTTTCAGTCCATGCCAAGGCCTGCACATGTGCCCAGTTGACCTGATTGTTGTTTAGGCCCAATTGTGTGGCGGTGCGGGCAAATGCCTCGTCATTGCCCGTTTCACATGCAACCGTCAGTTCCAGAAAGGGTGCCAGTGGTCCGCTCTGGTGCAGCAATGCCTGCATGACTGAATCCGGCAGGGCCACTGTTGCGAGGGCGACCTCCATGGAAAGCCCCAGCATGGTGTCGAGCAACGAGAATACGCCAACCACAAACGCGTTGTCGCATTCTTCCTGTGGCAAAAGCTCGGCTGCCAGCAACTCCATCAATCGGCCTCTTGCAACTGCTGTTGTGCCGACTGCCGGGATCATGTCGCCAGACTTTGAGGTGGTCAGCAATAGTGCCGCCCATTTGAACAAGCGGTTTAACCCGAGCAGCATCACCGCATGTTTAAACGAGGTGACCTCAGTGCGCATGCCAAAACCGGCTGAGTTGATGAAACGCAGCAGGTTGAAAGACATTGTCGGGTCACGCTTGAGTAGTTCCTCGATTTCGGATGTACTGGCCTGTTTGCGTACAAGATTGATCAGTTGCAGTATGTTGGCTTGCGCAGGACGTACGGACTGCCCTTGAACCAGTATGGGTTTGGCAAACCAGAAACCCTGAAACAGCTTTATGCCCAGTGCAGAAACCATCTCAAACTGTTCCGATGTTTCTATTTTTTCCGCAATCAACTGGGCGGCGGTACTTTCGCGCGCCAATTTGACAAAAGAATCGATCGAGCTCAGGCGCATGACCGTAAGGTCCAGCTTGATGAATGATGCCAGTTCGCGCCATGGTGCGTACGGAAGGGTCAATATGGATAGGTCAAACGCGAGGCGAAAACCCCGGCGTTTGATTTCCTGCAAATTGGGTAAACGTGTCAGGATCTGATCGACATCCGATGCAGGCAGTGCTGGCACCTCCAGGACCACCCGTTGCGGTGCGATCAAGTCGAGGTGACCGCCAGCCAGGCTGTCATGGGTGCAATTGATAAAGATGGTCTTGTTTCCGATGGGTGACTCTGAGTCCACCGAACTAAGCACATTGAAAAGTAGCTGCGCATCGCTGGCGGCGGTATGCGAACGGGCGAGTGCAGAACGGTCAAATAACTCATATCCAACGATGGATTGCGCATCATCCAAAATCGCCTGGTGTGCAAAGGCGATTCCGGGTGGCACGTCGGAGAGGGCAAGGTTCGTTGAATCGGTCATGGTTTTGGAGGTAAATCAGAGCAATCGGAATGTTATGGATATCTGCCAAAGACTTGTGTGTACGCGTGAAAGTTCAATCGAATGCCTGCCAGGCGGCAAGGGTATGACTTTCACGACACTTTTCATTGGACTTGTTGCCTGACCTCTTGATGCTACTGCAGTTCGCGTGCACGCAGGCTGGTATGCGAATCGTGTACCTGCAATGCAGAAATCTCGGCCTCTGTAAAGCCGGCGCGCCGGCGAGCATCCAGGTTGAACGGGGGTTTGAGTTTTGGCGCGTTGTATTGCGACGCGACTTGGGAGTAGAACTTCAGGGGGTCAAATTGGTTGCGCTCGCACAACCAGTTGTACCAGTGGTTTCCGATGGCAACATGACCGACTTCCTCGAGCAATATGGTGTCAAGAATGGCAGACGCAGCCAGTGCGCTGGGCGTGCCTACTTTCCGCAGCTTGGATTGAATGATGGGGGTTGCGTCCAAGCCTCTTGCTTCCAGCGTCCTTGGAACCAGCGCCATGCGGGTCGTGACATCGTGCCGGGTGTTCTCACACATGGTCCATAGTCCGTCGTGTGCCACATGGTCGCCGTAGTCTTGACCATGTTCGCGCAGGTGGTTGCGCAACAGCGTGAAATGCCGTGATTCTTCCACTGCAACTCCCAACCAGTCACGATAGTAGGCGAGAGGCATGTGAGGAAAGCGCCAGACGGCATCCAGTGCAAGGTTGATGGCATTGAACTCAATGTGCGTTATGGCATGAACCATTGCACAGTGACCCTTCAGAGTGTAAGGAGAGCGTTGCGGTACATTTTGCGGTTGCACCAGTTCTGGCGAGGCGGGTCTGCCAGGCTGAGCATCGGTTGACAAAAGCAATTCTGCGTCCGGTAGTGGAAAAGAACCTCTGCCCATTTCCAGTACGGCTGATATTTTCAAGTCCGGATCGGATACACGAAATGCGGCAAGGCAATGCTGTCTAAGTTCCATACTTACAATTCTAGACACAGCGTCGTAAACACACGGCGGCACAATGATCGGAAAATTATGGCAATCTATGAACTTGACCTCGTTGCACCGCGCCTGGACGCATCAGCGTGGGTAGCGGATTCTGCCCAAGTCATGGGTAACGTTGAACTCGCTGAAAACACCAGCATCTGGTTTGGTGCGGTCGTGCGTGGTGACACGGAAATCATACGGATCGGACGGGGCACCAATATTCAGGACGCAAGTGTGTTGCATGCTGATATTGGCAAGCCATTGTCGGTTGGGGAAAATGTGACGGTTGGCCATCAGGTGATGCTGCATGGTTGCACCATTGGAGATGGTTCTCTGATAGGCATTGGAGCGGTGGTTCTCAATGGCGCCCGTATCGGTAAAGGCTGTATCGTTGGTGCAGGTTCACTGGTAACCGAAGGCAAGGAGTTTCCCGATGGATCCATGATCATGGGAAGCCCGGCAAAGGTTGTCCGTCAACTCAGCCCGGAGCAGCAAGAGACACTCAAAATGAGTGCAGTGCACTACGTAGAGAACGCGCAACGATTCAAAAACGGGTTGAAGAAAATTGCGTGAGTTTGCAGACCTGTTGGAGTCTTGCGATTGGGTGGGAATAACGCGTGTCTGAAGTTCACAAATTCATTTTTAATGGGCTGCCAGTGCGCGGCATCGTGGTTCGTTTGACTGACACGTGGTTCGAGATTTTGCGACGACGGGCGTCCAACACCAGCGTTGGGGCGTATCCAGTTCCGGTGCGTGACATGTTGGGCGAATTGGTGGCCGCGGCGACATTGATGCAGGCCAACATCAAGTTTGATGGGGCCATGGTGCTTCAGGTTTTCGGGGATGGGCCGGTCAAGCTCGCAGTTGTAGAAGTTCAATCCGACTTTTCTCTGCGAGCGACTGCGACGGTAATTGGCACAGTGGACGATACGGCTACGTTGAGCCCAATGGTCAATGTTTCCGGAGCCGGGCGCTGCGCGATCACCCTGGATCCGAAGACCAAGTTTCCTGGTCAGCAGCCCTACCAGGGCGTAGTGCCTTTGATTGATAGCAAGGGACAACAAATCGAGCAAATAAACGAACTGCTTGAGCATTACATGTTACAAAGTGAGCAATTGGATACCACGCTTGTGCTGGCAGCCAATGAAGAGGTCGCCGCAGGTTTGTTGATTCAGCGACTGCCTATGCAAGGCTCTGCGAACTTGTCTGGTAGCACCGTTGGTCAGGACGGTGACGATCAGATCGGTCTCAATGAGGATTACAACCGAATCGCTGTCTTGGCAAGCAGCCTCAAGCGCAACGAGTTGTTGACGCTGGATGTCGACACCATCTTGCATCGGTTGTTCTGGGAAGAGCACATTACCCGGTTTGAGCCCCTGCGCGGGGCCAGTAGCCCCCGTTTTTCATGTTCGTGCAGCCGCGAACGTGTGGGGCGCATGATCTTGAGTCTCGGACTGGAGGAAACAAAGGGCATTCTTCATGAGCGCGGCAACATTGAGGTGGCATGCGAGTTTTGTGGTTTGCAATACCACTTCGATGCTATCGATGCTCTACAACTATTTGCATCTCCCGAAGGAGGTGTGAGCGCTGGCTCTGGGCCGCATTGACGGTGTTATCGGTATTGCCCGCTTAACGCGCGACCTGTACATAAATTTCGTTGGCTTTGATCATGCCGAGCTCAGCGCGTGCACGTTCTTCGACCATTTCAAGGCCTTCACGCAGATCATTGATTTCCGCGGCCAAACTATCGTTTGCCCTGCTTGCCGCTACGTTCTTGACCCGCTGGTCCTCTAGTTGACGCGTCAACTTCGCCACGCTGGGCACGCTGCCCCTGCCAAACCACAACTGGCCGTGCAGGATCACCAGCAAGATGATCAAGGCGACCGGAACAACGCGATTGCCCATGGCCTACCGTTTCACCGCCTGAACGCCCCAAGGCGTGGACTTGGGGTTTTGCCAAACGCAGCCCCCACAGGGGGCTGCGAACGACACGCAGTGCGTGAGCCTGTGGGGCATTTCTTACTTAAGGTTGTAGAAAGCGGCACGACCGGGGTAGCTGGCCACATCACCGAGGTCTTCTTCGATGCGCAGCAACTGGTTGTACTTTGCCATGCGGTCCGAGCGGCTCAATGATCCGGTCTTGATCTGTCCGGCATTCATGCCCACAGCAATATCGGCAATCGTGGAGTCTTCGGTTTCGCCCGAACGGTGGCTGATGACGGCGGTATAGCCCCCGCGCTTGGCCATCTCGATGGCTTCAAAGGTTTCTGTCAGCGTGCCGATCTGGTTGATCTTGATCAGGATGGAATTGGCAATGCCCTTCTCGATGCCTTCTTTGAGGATCTTGGTGTTGGTAACGAACAGGTCATCACCCACGATCTGCACCTTCTTGCCCAAGCGGTCGGTCAGCAACTTCCAGCCATCCCAGTCGCCTTCGGCCATGCCGTCTTCAATACTGATGATGGGGTATTTGTCAACCCAGGTGGAGAGGATGTTGGTCCATTCTTCGGCGGTTAACGTAAGGCCTTCTCCTGCCAGTTGGTATTTGCCCTCCTTGTAGAACTCCGACGCCGCGCAGTCCAGACCCAGGGCTATTTGTTCGCCAGCGACAAAACCAGCCTTGTCGATGGCTTCCAGAATCATCTGGATGGCGGCCTCATGGCTCGGAACGCTCGGAGCAAAACCGCCTTCGTCTCCCACGGCCGTGCTGATGCCCTTGTCGTGCAGAATCTTTTTCAGCGCGTGGAAGACTTCGGCTCCATATCGCAGTGCTTCGCGAAAGCTGGGTGCGCCAACCGGGATGATCATGAACTCCTGGATATCCAGGTTGTTGTTGGCGTGCTCGCCGCCGTTGATGACATTCATCATGGGCACGGGCATCTGCATGCGGCCCATGCCACCAAAGTAGCGGTACAAGGGCAGGCCGGATTCTTCGGCAGCGGCGCGGGCGACGGCCATGGAAACAGCCAGCATGGCGTTGGCACCCAGGCGGCTCTTGTTGTCGGTGCCGTCCAGGTCAATCAGGGTCTTGTCCAGAAACGCTTGCTCCGAGGCGTCCAGACCCAGCACGGCTTCGGAAATCTCGGTGTTGATGTGCTCTACGGCTTTGAGAACACCCTTGCCAAGATAGCGTTTCTTGTCACCGTCACGCAGTTCGATGGCTTCGCGTGAACCGGTAGATGCTCCGGATGGAACCGCGGCACGGCCCATGGTGCCAGACTCCAGCAACACATCGCACTCGACGGTAGGGTTGCCGCGTGAATCCAGAATTTCGCGGCCTACGATGTCAACAATTGCACTCATTTCATTTCCTCCAAAAATAAACTACTCAATCAAAATGGGGCAGGTATCCGTCCATAACGAGGTGAAGATCCCGTTCATCTGAAGTGATTTTCAAGAAAAGGTCGTTTCTTGGCGACGAAGTCGAGGTCTACCAGCGTTTCCAGCAGCGCTTTCATATGGTGCAGTGGAACGGCGTTGGGGCCATCGCACAGGGCGTTGGCCGGGTCAGGGTGTGTTTCCATAAATAGGCCAGCCACGCCCACCGCGACTGCGGCACGCGCCAATACAGGTACCATTTCGCGCACGCCGCCACTGCTGGTTCCCTGACCGCCTGGCAATTGCACCGAGTGCGTGGCGTCAAACACCACCGGGGCACCCGTGTCGCGCATGATGGCCAGCGAACGCATGTCACTGACCAGATTGTTGTACCCAAAGCTGACGCCGCGCTCGCATGCCATGAAATTGTCTTCAGGCAAACCAGCCTGGCGCGCAGCGGCACGGGCCTTGTCAATGACATTCTTCATGTCGCCGGGCGCCATGAATTGTCCCTTTTTGATGTTGACCGGCAGTCCTGAACGTGCCACCGCACGGATAAAGTCGGTCTGGCGACACAGCAGCGCCGGAGTTTGCAAGACATCCACCACTGCCGTTACCTTGGGAATCTGATCTTCTGCGTGAATATCGGTCAGGATGGGAACGGCAATTTCGCGTTTGACCCTGGCCAATATTTCCAGGCCTCTGTCCATGCCGAGGCCACGAAATGCAGTGTCTCCCGTGCGGTTGGCTTTGTCAAAACTGCTCTTGAAGACAAAGGGGATTCCCAGAGCCGAAGTGATCTCCTTCAGCGTACCCGCAGTATCCATTTGCAATTGCTCGGACTCTACAACGCAAGGCCCGGCAATCAAAAAAAACCGGTGGTCCAGCCCAACGTCGAAACCACAGAGCTTCATGCAACCGCCTTCAGATTCTTGTCCGAAGTCTGGTGATCCAGAGCAGCCTTGATGAATGCGTTGAACAGCGGGTGGCCGTTCCATGGCGTGGACTTGAACTCGGGATGGAACTGCACACCAATAAACCAGGGGTGAATGGAAAGTGGCAACTCAACCATTTCAGTCAGTTGTTCGCGCTGCGTCAATGCCGAGATCACCAGGCCTGCCTGGCGCAACTGGTCCAGGAAATTGACATTGGCTTCATACCGGTGCCGATGGCGCTCTGTCACCACGTCACCATAAATTTCATGCGCCAGCGTGCCTTGGGACACGTCAGAGCTTTGTGCGCCCAGACGCATGGTGCCCCCCAGATCGGAGTTTTTGTTGCGCGTCTTGATGGTGCCGTCCGCGTCCTTCCACTCGGTGATGAGCGCGATAACCGGATTGGCACAGTCCGGCTCGAACTCGGTGCTGTTGGCGTCCTTCAGGCCGGCCACATGCCGCGCGAACTCGATCGTTGCCACTTGCATACCCAAGCAAATGCCCAGGTAGGGAACTTTGTTTTCCCGTGCAAAACGGGCAGCGCAAATCTTGCCCTCAATCCCGCGCTTTCCAAAACCACCAGGCACCAGCACGGCATCAAAGTTGGCCAGGCGCGACACGCTGCCAGGCTCTATGGTTTCCGAGTCAATGTAGTCGATCTTGACCTTTGCATGGTTCTTCATACCGGCATGGCGCAGAGCCTCGTTGAGAGACTTGTAGCTGTCACTCAGGTCGACATACTTGCCAACCATGGCAATACTGACTTCAGCCTGCGGATGCTCGGTTTCAAACACCAGATCGTCCCAGCGCTTGAGGTTGGCAGGGGGGGTATTCAGGCGCAATTTATCGCAAATCAAGCCATCGAGTCCCTGCTCGTGCAGCATGCGCGGCACCTTGTATATGGTGTCCACGTCCCACATGCTGATAACGCCCCACTCGGGCACATTGGAGAACAGTGAAATCTTGGATCGCTCTTCCTGTGGAATGGGGCGGTCAGCCCGGCAAATCAGGGCGTCTGCCTGAATCCCGATTTCGCGCAACTGCTTCGCAGTGTGCTGGGTCGGCTTGGTCTTGAGTTCGCCGGCTGCGGCAATCCAGGGAACGTAGCTCAAGTGCACGAATGCACTGTTGTTGGGGCCGAGTTTCAGGCTCATCTGGCGCACGGCCTCAAGAAACGGCAGCGATTCAATGTCGCCGACCGTACCGCCGATTTCCACAATCGCGACATCCACTGCGTCCGGCTCGCCAAAACGTGCGCCACGTTTGACAAACTCCTGAATTTCATTGGTGACGTGCGGAATGACCTGTACGGTTTTCCCCAGGTAGTCGCCACGGCGTTCCTTGTCCAGTACGCTCTTGTAGATCTGGCCCGTCGTGAAGTTGTTGGCTTTGCGCATCCGCGTTTCGATGAAGCGCTCGTAATGGCCCAAATCCAGATCGGTTTCCGCGCCATCGTCGGTGACGAACACTTCACCGTGCTGCAGGGGGGACATCGTTCCGGGATCAACGTTGAGGTACGGATCCAGCTTGATGAGAGTGACTGTCAGGCCCCGCGATTCCAGTATCGCAGCGAGGGAGGCTGAGGCGATTCCCTTGCCAAGGGAGGACACCACACCGCCGGTGACGAAGACAAATTTGGTCATGTCAGGGGGAGCTTGTAGGCTCAGGGAGGTGGTAAAGCGAGATTATACGTTTGCCCCCACGATCCACTGCGTCGTGGATCACTGTCTCTGATGGGTGCCTGGCGACGCGGACTGGTCGGGCTGTTCTCACACCACCCGTAGCTGCGCTCTGCTACATTGCGGGCGATGAATGATTTAGCTGGAAAACACATTGTTCTGGGCCTCACCGGAGGCATCGCCTGTTATAAATCTGCGGAGCTTTGCCGGGCTCTGGTGAAAGAAGGCGCCACGGTGCAGGTTGTAATGACGGAGGCGGCGACGCAATTCATCACGCCGGTGACCATGCAAGCCTTGAGCAACCGACCCGTCTTTGGCTCGCAGTGGGATGCCCGCGTGCCCAACAACATGGCGCATATCAACCTCAGTCGGGAGGCCGATGCGATTCTGATTGCGCCCTGCAGTGCCGACTTCATGTCCAAGCTGCTGCATGGCGCTGCCGATGACCTGCTCAGCCTGATGTGTCTGGCGCGTCCCATCGCCGAAGTGCCTTTGCTGATTGCGCCGGCGATGAACCGCGAGATGTGGGACCATCCAGCCACGGTGCGCAACCGCGCCCAATTGCAGCTGGATGGTTGCACCGTACTGGGTGTCGGTACGGGAGACCAGGCTTGCGGCGAAACGGGCGATGGACGCATGCTCGAACCCCTGGAGCTATTGGAGGATGTGATTGCTTTCTTTCAGCCCAAGTCCCTGGCGGGGCAGAACCTTCTGGTGACTGCTGGACCGACCTTTGAAGCGATTGATCCGGTGCGCGGCGTTACCAACCGGTCCAGCGGCAAGATGGGCTTTGCCGTTGCCCGTGCAGCGCAGGAGGCCGGGGCGCAAGTCACACTGGTTGCTGGTCCCGTTGCGCTGCTCACTCCCAGAGGGGTACGGCGCATCGATGTGCAATCTGCGTCAGAAATGTTGCAGGCCTGCTTGGATGCTGCGCACGTCGCTAGCATTTTCATAGCCACTGCGGCGGTGGCTGACTGGCGTCCAGCACAGGTGGCGGACCAGAAAATCAAGAAGGATGGGACCGGCCACCCACCCACAATGGCGTTTGTAGAGAACGCCGACATTCTGGCGACTTTGGCGCAGTCGGCACGCGCACAAAGCGGCGCACTCTACTGCGTGGGTTTCGCTGCCGAGAGCCATGACTTGCTGGCCCACGCCACGGCCAAGCGCCTTCGTAAGAATGTGCCTCTGCTGGTGGGAAATATTGGCCCAGCCACATTTGGCAAGGATGACAATGCCTTGCTGCTGGTGGATGCAAACGGCACCCGGGCACTCCCCCACAATGACAAGCTGTCCCTTGCCCGACAGTTAGTTGCCGACATTGCGACCCGTCTTCCCCATTTCACAGCCAACCCCGTATGAAAATCGATGTCAAGATCCTCGACAGCCGCCTGAACGACCAGATGCCGGCCTACGCCACGCCGGGCAGCGCCGGGCTGGACCTGCGGGCCTGCCTTGCTGAGCCGTTGACCCTGGCGCCCAACGATTGGCAGCTGGTGCCCACCGGCATGGCCATCTACCTGCAGGACCCAACCTACGCTGCCCTGATCCTGCCGCGCTCGGGTCTGGGTCACAAGCACGGGATTGTGTTGGGCAATCTCGTGGGACTGATTGACAGCGACTACCAGGGCCAGTTGATGGTCAGCGCCTGGAATCGCAGCGACATAGCTTTCACGGTTGAGCCCATGGAACGCATCGCGCAACTGGTCATCGTTCCGGTGGTACAGGCACAGTTCAATATCGTGGCGAGTTTTGAGGCCAGCCAACGCGGCGAAGGCGGCTACGGCTCTACCGGAAAGACCTGATTATTTGTGCGATAGCTATAAGAATAATAGCAAAAAATTCATGTTTTGCGCGGTCTAATGCGCTAATTCTTGAGAAATTTCAGTGCAGGGTGTGGTCGGACGGGTCAGCGTCTGGCGCCACCTGCAGCTTGAAAAAACCAGTGCCACAGCTACCGCGCTTCACTTCTTCCTCGGTCGCTTCCCGGACCGATTCGACGTGCAGGCTGATGCGAATGGCGATACCGGCAAGCGGGTGGTTACCGTCGAGCACCACATGATCGGGGTAAATGTCGGTGATGGTGTACAGCGTGTCCCGGGGGGCATTGGGGTTGCAACCATTCGGCAGGGCATTTCCTTCCATGGTCAATCCGGTCTGCAGATCATCGGGGAAAAGATGGCGTGGCTCGAGGAACAGCAACTGGTCATCGAAATCACCAAATGCCTGTTCTGGTTCAATTTGCAGCAGAACGCTGGACCCAGCGGTGTATCCCTGCAGGGCAGACTCCAGCACTGGCAGGAGGTCGTTGCCGCCAACCAAAAAATCCACAGGTTCGTCTAGAACGTCAAGTTCTTCGCCCAAAGTGTCTTTCAGCGTCCATGTGAGGGCTACGACGCATTGTTGAGTGATTTCCATAGGAGAATTGTCCCATGAACATAGATGCGCCCCTTCAGCTCCTGGATGGATTGTCGCCACGGGTTTTTATGCGACGTCACTGGCACAAGAAACCTCTTGTCATCCGTCAAGCCATTCCAGGGTTTCGGTCGCCCCTGGACCGTTCAGCCTTGTTCAAGCTTGCTGCGCAGGATGACGTTCAGTCCCGGTTGGTTGTGCGGGGCGCAGAGTGTGGTTCTTCTGGCTGGACCCTTCGCAACGGACCCTTTGGACGAAGGGCACTACCTCCGTTAAGCAGGGCTGGCTGGACGCTGTTGATTCAAGGTGTTGATCTACTGGACGACCAAGTACATGCATTGATGAACCAGTTCCGGTTTGTGCCGGATGCGCGCTTGGATGATGTGATGGTCAGCTATGCCACCGATGCGGGTGGTGTTGGTCCGCATTTCGATAGCTACGACGTGTTTCTCCTGCAAGCCCACGGTCAACGGCACTGGCGCATTGGTCGCCAGAAGGATCTGAGTTCGCTGTCGGACTTGCCGCTGAAGATACTCGCCCATTTTGAGCCGGAGATGGAATTTGTGCTCGAGCCGGGGGACATGCTTTATCTTCCGCCGCGCTACGCGCACGATGGAATCGCACTGGGAGAGTGCATGACTTATTCCATTGGATTTCGCTCCCCAGCCTGCGCTGAATTGGCGAGTGAAATGCTGCAACGGTTGGCACAAGACGCAATGGAGGCTAACAGTGACCGCCTGTATCGTGACGCCGGTCAGGATGCCACCGATCGTTGCGGCCGAATTCCCGCAACACTGGTCGAATTTGCCCGCAATGCGGTGCATGACGTCTTACAGGATCCGTTGGCACTCGGGCGCGTGCTTGGTGAGTATTTGAGTGAACCCAAGGCGCATGTTGTCTTTGACAGCGGTATACCAGTTGCCTTCAAAGGTGCGCTGAAATTGGACCGGCGCACGCGCATGATGTATGACGAACACCATATTTTTGTGAACGGTGAGAGTTTTTTGGCCTCTGGGCGCGATGCGCAATTGATGCGGCTTCTTGCGGATGTTCGCCAGCTTGACCTTGCCGAAGTGAAGCGTTTGAGCGCACCAGCCCGCGCGTTGGTTATGGACTGGTGCGCTGCGGGGTGGATGCATGGTTCCTGACGCGCAGAATGTTCCAGCGAGCGGAAGGTTCGCCGGCCCGGGTGAATTTGCGCAGTTGGTGCGCGACGTGGTAGCGCGGGCCGCCCGCGATGGATGGCCCTCCATGGTGTGGATTGACGCAACATATGACGATTGGCCGCTCGGTGAGCGGGCTGTGATTGAGTCACTGCAAGCCTGGTCGGGCAAAGGCCGACATCTCATCATGCTTGCCAACAGCTTTGACGAGGTCATCCGGCGCAAACCCCGATTCGTCAGTTGGCGCCAGACTTGGGATCACATCATTGAATGCCGGGTATGCAAAATGCCGCGAGCCAGTGAAATCGACAGTGCACTCTGGAGTCCAGCATGGGCAATGCGCCGCCTTGATCCTGTGAGAAGCATTGGTGTAGCCAATATGGAGCCTGGTTTGCGGGCGCTGATGAAAGAAGAATTGAACGAGTACTACCGCCAAAGCGTACCCGGGTTTTCGGCCACTACGCTGGGGTTGTAAGGTCTTAGAGGGTTTTCCCTTGTATAAAAGCATTTTCCTGTATACTCGCGGGTTGGGCAAAAAGAGATCGAATGCTTTTTGTCTGAGTCCGGGCGGCGCGCTGCTTTGGCAATTTCCAAAAATTGTTTCGTTAACTCACTCTAGTTTTTAAAATGAACAAATCACTCGTCTTGGCAGCCGTTATCGCTGCCGCTGCCTTGTCTGCCTGCGGTAAAAAAGAAGAAGCGGCTCCTGCTGCTGCGCCAGCGCCTGCTGCTGCTCCCGCTCCCGCTCCAGTTGCTGCTCCCGCTCCAGTTGCTTCTGCTCCTGCGCCTGAGGCGTCTGCTCCTGCTGCTGCACCTGCCGCAGCTGCAGCGTCCGAGCCAGCCAAGAAGTAATTCTTGCAGATCAAAAAAAGCCACCTTCGGGTGGCTTTTTTATTTGCAGAAGAGGCAGGGCAGTGTGTCGACGATTGCCCTGGAAATGCCCCTACTTGATATCGTCGGCTATGACCTTGACAATCCGTTGTGCCGTTGTGGAAAGTTCAGGCGCGCCCTTCGCGTCGCGCACGGATACCGTTGACACGTTAGCTTGGCTGCTTACAACGATCTGGTACTTTGCGGCATCGGTATTCTTGCTTGAGCTACTGAACAGTTTCGCAAAAAAACCGGGCTCTTCATTGGCCGCGCTGAGCGGTACATAGCGCACAAAGTAAATCCCCTGTTTGCGGTCACGGTCTTCGACTGTGAAACCTGTCCTGTCTAGCGCCAGTCCCACGCGACGCCAGGCGCTGTCAAATCCTTCTTCTATGCGAACAATCGACTGCCCATTATCGGCTGCGACCACTGCTGCCGTTCTCGCGGTCACGGATGTGGACAACAGGGTTTTGGACTGTGATTCGCCCACTCCAAGCTTGGCCATCAGGCGCCGCAAAAACTCGGCCTCGATTTCGGGGTCCGACGGGCGGGGTTGCCAAATCGTTGAGTCCTTGCTGGCGTTGTTCACCGTTTCGATCATTCCGCGATGGCTAATAAAGATCTCGGTTTCACCAAGATTATTTTTCTCCAGACGCGTACGAAATTTGTCACGCTCTCCCGTGGAGTAGAGCGAATCAATCATCTTTCCCAGTGTGGCACGAATGAAGTCTTGCGGGATTTTTGCGCGGTTTTCAGCCCAATCCGTTTCCATGATGCCCAGCGTACTCTGATCCATCGCCAGCAGGAATCCGTTTTCCTGCCAGAAATCCTTGACGGGGTCCCAAAGCTTTTCAGGTGCACGCTTTACGACCAGCCAACGCTGACTTCCAGAGCGCTCGATGCGCACATCGCCCATGGAAACCGCAGCGACGGATGGTGCCGCAGTTTCCATTGGAGTCCCGGTCTTGAGCGCGGATGCCGAGACCGCACCGCCCACAACCGCGTAATGTGTATTCTTGGACAACTGCGTCAGATCGGGTGGCACATCCAGCGTGGGTGCCTTGACGCTACTGGCGCTGCGATAGTCCACTTTGTCAGCGTCCAGCACGCTACAGGCGGATAGCGAAATCGCCACGCTGAGAAGCGTCAGTTTATAAGATGGTTTCACGGAAATCCTCGAAATTGAAGGGTACTTAAATCAGGCCTGCATCGCGCATCAAGCCTTCCAGATTCGGCTGGTTGGGCTGCGTCAGAACGGTCAGGGGCAAGCGCAATGCCTCACCGCATAAGCCCATGCGGGCTACCGCCCATTTGACAGGAATGGGGTTGGATTCCACGAAGAGTCCCTTGTGGAGGGGCAGCAGCTTCATCTGGATTTCCATCGCGCGCTGGACATTGCCGGCAATCGCGGCAACGCACAGTTCGTGCATCAGGCGTGGCGCGACGTTGGCAGTCACACTCACGTTGCCATGACCACCGCACAGCATCAAGGCGACCGCTGTGGGGTCGTCACCCGAGTAAATCGCAAAACCTCTGGGTGCTTCCTTGATAAGCCACTGCGCCCGCTCAATGTTGCCCGTGGCTTCCTTGATCCCGACAATTCCGGGTACCCGTGCCAGCCGCAAAACCGTGTCGTGCGCCAGATCAGCGACCGAACGGCCAGGTACGTTGTACAGCACAACGGGCAGGTCGACTGCTTCGGCAATCGCCTTGAAATGCAGATACTGGCCTTCCTGCGTGGGCTTGTTGTAATACGGAACAACCTGGAGTTGGCAATCCGCACCGACCTTTTTTGCAAAGCGTGCCAGTTCGATGGCCTCGGCAGTGGAATTGGCACCGCATCCAGCCATGATGGGTACACGACCTCCGGACTGCTCTACAGACACCCGGATGATCTCGCAGTGCTCCTCAACACTCACGGTAGGCGACTCGCCGGTGGTACCGACAACGCCAATGCAGTCCGTTCCTTCTGCAACGTGCCAGTCAATCAGTTTGCGCAGTGCAGCGTAATCCACGGAACCGTCGTCCTGCATTGGAGTGACCAGCGCCACGATACTGCCAGTGATGGGGCCTTGAGGTGAGTTCATGTCGGTAATTTGATCGGTAATCGGTCATTTTACCCAGAGTGCACAACGATGCGACTCCGGATTTGAAGGTGACTCATTTGTGGGCTGGACTGCGGCTATCCGCTGCACAAATCGGGGGGGATTCTGCAGATAGCCATCCTCGTACGCGATCACGTGCATGTCTGAACAGACGTCCAGCAATTCGCCTGGACGCAGCAGAAAGTCCGGCCTTGAAGGTCGACCAATGGACGCGTTTCTGATTGAGAAAGTTTCATACAAAAAAACGCCACCCGGCGCTACGCTTTGAATCAGCGTGTCCCATAGTGGACGCCACAGGTAGTTGGTGACCACAACAGCACCGAATTGGCGGAGTCCAGTTCCGTTGCGCAGCGGCCAGGCACTGCCTTCGAGGTCTGTGGCGATCAGTTCCGCTCCTTCCACGCTGTGCCGGGCGCTAGCAATATCGATATCAATACCGGTAACCGGGTGTCCACGGTCGGAAAACCAGGCCAGATGTCGTCCGCTTCCGCAGGCAACATCCAGCACCGTAGCTCCTGGTTTCAGGATATGTGACCACCGAACGATCCAGTCGGACGGAGTCAAAAGCACGACCACACCTGGTTGGCCATTTGAACCATGAAATCAGGCTGCGTGTACAGCATGAAAACGCCAGCCAAAGCGGCCGCGACAAGTCCGGATATCCACAAGCGCCTGAAAACGCTCACGATGCAACCGCACCCCGCGGCACTTCACGGACGATGGCCGTTTCCTTGACCGGCAAGTTGATGAGTGCTGCAGCAATTCCCAAGGCAATCGCTATGTACCAGACGATGTCGTAGCTTCCGGTCCTATCGTATAGGACCCCCCCCAGCCAGACGCCCATGAACGAGCCGATTTGATGGCTGAAGAACACAAAACCGCCCAACATCGACAGGTGAGCGACACCAAAGATCTGGGCAATGGCAGCATTGGTGGGCGGCACAGTTGACAACCATAGTACGCCCATGACTGCAGAAAAAACATAGACGCTGAGGGGCGTGAGCGGGGCAGCCAGAAAAATGCTGATGGCGACGGCACGGGCCATGTAAATGAAAGCCAGGATATTCTTCTTGGGCATCTTCTGGCCCAAAACGCCAGCGGCATAGGTACCAAACACGTTGAACAATCCAATCAGTGCCAACGCATAGCTGGCAACCTGGGGTGAAAGTCCCTTGTCCCGCAGGTAGCTGGGCATATGGACGCCAATAAATACAACCTGGAATCCGCAGACGAAGTAGCCAGCCATCAGCAGCTGAAAGCTGGGGTACTTGAACGCTTCGCTCAGTGCATGCCCAATGCTCTGGTCCCTTGCAGGACTTGCACCGCCACTAAAGCCCGGTTCACGCAAGCCCCAGGACAGTGGGATCATTAGTAACGATGCGACTCCCAGTATCACCAGCGCCTGCTGCCATCCAAACTGGGTGATCAGGAAACCTTCTGTGGGCACCATCAGAAACTGGCCAAAAGAACCCGCCGCAGCCGCTACACCCATGGCCCACGATCGCTTCTCGGCACTCACATTGCGGCCAATGACTCCGTAGATCACCGCGTAGGTGGTGCCGGCCTGCGCCATTCCGATCAGCAGACCAGCGCTGAGCGAAAAAAGCAAAGGTGTGCCGGCATGTGCCATTCCCGTCAATCCCAGTGCATACAGCACCGAGCACGTGACGATAACCCTGAAAGCTCCAAAACGGTCAGCCGCCATGCCAGCGAAAATCCCGGAAATGCCCCAAACCAGGTTCTGGATTGCGATGGCCAGCGCGAAAGTCTCACGCGTCCAGTCCTGCGCCTGCGTGATGGGTTGCAACCAAAGGCCAAAGCCGTGTCGTATGCCCATGGACAGGGTAACGATCGTGGCACCGCAGAACAGGACCTGCAACGTCGATAGGGGTTTATGAACGTGACTCATGGTCTGATTGTCGCCAATCCGCAAGCGCACCGCATATAGGGGTTTATCGATCATTGGCTTTTGGCTGTGTTTATGTACAGCTTCATGCCTTTTGGCGATTACAATGCGCGCCTATGTCAGTCAAAGCTACCCCCGATTATTCAGAAGGTTCCATCCGCGTTCTCAAGGGTCTGGAGCCCGTCAAGCAACGTCCGGGCATGTACACGCGCACCGATAACCCGCTGCACGTCATCCAGGAAGTGCTGGACAACGCGGCCGACGAGTCACTGGGCGGTTTTGGAAAGAAGATCAAGGTCACTGTGCATGTGGATGGATCCGTCACAGTAGAGGACGATGGTCGCGGAATTCCGTTCGGCATGCACCCTGAGGAAAATGCGCCGGTGATCGAACTGGTTTTTACCCGGCTCCATGCGGGCGGAAAGTTTGATAAGGGCAAGGGCGGGGCATATAGCTTTTCAGGCGGCCTGCACGGTGTGGGTGTGAGCGTTACCAACGCACTGGCAACGCGACTCGAGGCAACCTCGTACCGTGAAGGTATGGTTGCTACATTGGTATTTCAAGGCGGTGATGTGGCGCAAGGGCTTCAGACCCGAAAGTTGGCGGACGGTGACCGCAAATCCGGCACCACCGTGCGTGTATGGCCTGATGCCAAATACTTTGAGTCACCAGCCTTGCCGATGGGAGAACTTACGCATCTTCTGCGCAGCAAGGCGGTGCTGATGCCGGGCGTCAGCGTGTCACTGACGATCGAAAAAACCAGGGAGACGCAAACGTGGCTCTACAAGGGCGGTCTGCGCGATTACCTGACACAGACCTTGCCTGCTGACCCCGTCATTCCCCTGTTTGAAGGCGAAGGGTTTGCCGATTCCCAGAACGACAGTTTTGCCGAGGGCGAAGGTGCGTCCTGGTGCGTTGCTTTTACCGAAGACGGACAGCCGGTGCGTGAAAGCTACGTTAACCTGATTCCCACCAGCGCGGGCGGTACCCATGAGAGTGGCTTGCGTGATGGCTTGTTTACGGCGGTCAAAAGCTTCATTGAATTTCACTCGCTCCTGCCCAAAGGTGTGAAGTTGATGCCGGAAGACGTCTTCGCGCGTGCCAGCTACGTGCTGTCGACCAAGGTGCTGGATCCGCAATTCCAGGGGCAAATCAAGGAGCGGTTGAACTCCCGTGATGCTGTGCGTCTGGTTTCCGGCTTTGTGCGCCCGGCTCTGGAGTTGTGGCTCAATCAGCATGTGGATTACGGCAAAAAGCTTGCCGAACTGGCCATAAAGGCTGCGCAAAGCCGGCAAAAGGCCGGACAAAAAGTTGAAAAACGCAAGAGTTCGGGTGTGGCCGTGTTGCCCGGCAAGCTCACCGATTGTGAAAGCCGTGACATTCTTTACAACGAAGTCTTTCTGGTCGAGGGCGATTCGGCCGGTGGCAGCGCCAAGATGGGGCGTGATAAAGAGAATCAGGCCGTCTTGCCCTTGCGTGGCAAAGTGCTCAATACCTGGGAAGTCGATCGCGACCGGTTATTCGCGAATACCGAAATTCACGATATCTCCGTTGCCATCGGTGTCGATCCGCATGGACCCAACGACACGCCGGACCTGAGCGGCTTGCGTTACGGCAAAGTCTGCATCCTTAGCGATGCGGACGTTGATGGATCACATATTCAGGTGCTGCTGCTGACCCTGTTCTTTCGGCATTTCCCCAAACTCATCGAGACCGGCCATGTGTTTGTGGCACGCCCTCCGCTGTTTCGGGTGGATGCCCCGGCACGCGGCAAAAAGCCTGCGAGCAAAGCCTATGCCCTGGACGAAGCCGAGTTGAATTCCATTCTGGACAAGCTGCGCAAGGAGGGTGTACGCGAAACGGCCTGGACCATCAGTCGCTTCAAAGGGCTGGGCGAGATGAATGCCGAACAGTTGTGGGACACCACGCTCAACCCTGATACGCGCAGATTGATGCCAGTCATGCTGGGAGCAATTGATTTCGGCGAGACCGAAGCCCTGATCACCAAACTTATGGGCAAGGGCGAGGCCGCGGCGCGGCGCGAGCTGATGGAGCTGCATGGCGACTCGGTCGAGGTGGATATCTGATGGGGTCGACTCTGAAAAAATGCCTGTCAAAGGCACTGCTGGCTTTGGGTGTGCTGTTTGCCATGCAGCTCGCACACGCCGACATGTGGACCTATGTTGATGCGCGTGGTGTCAAGCATTTTGCGTCCACCCAGCTTGACAAGCGGTACAGGCTGATGTTCAAGGGCCAGCCTGCTCCCGAGACGGCGAATGTCCCCGAAACCTCAACCGCAACCGTGGGGGTGGCGCCGGCCTACGCGCCAGTGGGAATTTCCGGACGCAGCGTAGCGAGTCTGGCGTTGTCGCCCGGCCTCATGGCCATCAAGCCGTATTTGCGCAGTGCGGCGGATGCCAACCAGCTGGACATGGCCCTGTTGCAAGCCGTCATCGCAACCGAATCCGGTTTTGATCCCTCTGCCGTATCGCCCAAAGGCGCCATCGGGCTGATGCAGGTCATGCCCGCGACTGCGCAGCGTTACGGCGTTGCCAGCGATCACAACGGCACCATCGCTGCCAAGCTGAGTGATCCGCGCACCAACATCAACACCGGTGCCCGGTACCTGCGTGACCTGATACGGCTCTTTCCCGGCCAGCTGGAACTCGCTGTAGCTGCCTACAACGCCGGAGAAGGCGCTGTACAAAAGGCCGGCAACCGCATACCGGCCTACCGGGAGACCCAGAATTACGTGCGTTCCGTCATGAACCTCTACCACCGGCTCAACGCCCAGGCCCAACCGACTGGCGCGCAAACCCAGCTGGGCCGGGTGCGCGGTGAGTTTCACGGACCCCGTAATAATGACCAGACCGCCATGGCGGGCCTGGCCTCTGCCGAATTGTCGACGGGACACCCATGACAGACCAACCACTTCTTGACCTGATGTCCGAGCAGCCGCGAGACGGCGACGATGCCGAACTCAACCTGGCCACCTACGCACAACGTGCCTATCTGGAATACGCTCTCTCGGTCGTCAAGGGACGCGCTTTGCCTGATGTTTGTGACGGCCAGAAACCGGTGCAGCGCCGCATTCTGTATTCCATGTCGCGCATGGGCCTGGGCTTTGGCGGACCCAACGGCAACACCGGGGCCCGCCCGGTCAAAAGTGCGCGTGTGGTGGGTGACGTGCTGGGCCGTTTCCACCCGCATGGCGACCAGGCCGCCTATGACGCACTGGTGCGCATGGCGCAGGACTTTTCGCAGCGCTACCCGCTGATTGATGGCCAGGGTAACTTCGGCAGTCGGGATGGCGACGGAGCCGCCGCGATGCGCTACACCGAAGCCCGGCTGGCCAAGATCACCAGCCTGCTGCTCGACGAAATCGACATGGGTACCGTCGATTTCCAGCCCAACTACGATGGTTCCACGGAAGAACCCCGCCAGTTGCCCGCCCGCCTGCCGTTCAGCCTGCTCAATGGCGCCAGCGGCATTGCCGTGGGCCTGGCCACCGAAATTCCCAGCCACAACCTGCGCGAGATCGCCGACGCTTGCGTGGCACTCATCAAGGCACCTGCGCTGGCGGATGACGCGCTGGCCGCACTGGTGCCCGGCCCGGATTACCCTGGAGGCGGGCAGATCATCAGCAGCGCTGCCGACATTGCAGATGCATACCGCGCCGGGCGCGGCTCGCTCAAGGTGCGTGCCCGCTGGAAGATTGAAGACCTGGCGCGCGGCCAGTGGCAACTGGTGGTCACCGAGCTGCCGCCGGGCGTCAGCAGCCAGCGCGTACTGGAAGAAATCGAAGAACTGACCAACCCCAAGGTCAAGGCCGGTAAAAAGGCTTTGTCGCAGGACCAGAACCAGCTCAAGGCCAGCATTCTTTCGGTGCTGGACGTGGTGCGTGACGAGTCCAACAAGGACGCTGCCGTGCGCCTGGTGTTCGAGCCCAAGACCAGCCGCATTGAACAGCAGGAACTGATCACGGCATTGCTCGCCCATACCAGCCTGGAGACCTCGTCGCCGATCAATCTGACGATGATTGGTCTGGACGGCCGGCCCACGCTGAAGTCCTTGCGCCAGATGCTGCAGGAGTGGATCGCTTTCCGGCAAACCACCATCGAGCGGCGCTCCCGGCACCGTCTGTCCAAGGTGCTGGACCGCATCCACATTCTGGAAGGCCGCCAGACGGTTCTGTTGAACATTGACGAGGTGATTGCCATCATCCGCCAGTCGGACGAGCCCAAGTCCGCGCTGATCGAGCGCTTCAATCTGTCCGCCGCCCAGGCCGAAGACATTCTGGAAATCCGCCTGCGTCAGCTCGCACGTCTGGAAGCTATCAAGATCGAGCAGGAGCTGTCGGAGTTGCGCGGTGAGCAGGCCAGGCTGGAAGAAATTCTGGGCAATCCCGCAGCGTTGCGTCGCCTGATGGTCAAGGAGATCGAGGCGGACGCCAAAACCTTTTCCGACCCGCGGCGCACGCTGATCCAGGCTGAAAAGAAAGCGGTGCTGGACATCCGGGTGGTGGATGAGCCCGTCACCGTGGTCGTCAGCCAGAAGGGCTGGGTGCGGACGCGCACCGGCCATGGACACGAGGCTTCGAGCTTCGCGTTCAAGGCCGGTGACGGCCTGTATGGCACTTTCGAGTGCCGTAGCGTCGATACGTTGCTGGTGTTTGGCTCCAATGGGCGCGTCTACTCGGTGGCCGTGTCGCTGTTGCCGGGTGGGCGTGGCGATGGTCAGCCGGTGACAACGCTGATTGAACTGGAAAGCGGCACGCAATTGCTGTATTACTTCGCTGGTCCTGCCGGAGCTATCCTCTTGCTCAGCAGCAGTGCGGGCTACGGTTTCCTGGCATCTGTAGAGAACATGATTTCCCGCCAGAAGGCTGGCAAATCGTTCGTTACGGTCAACACGGGAGAGATACTGTGCTGTCCGTCGCTTGTGTCCGGCGCACAGGGGCGTGTGGCAGTGGCTGGCACACCTGCCACTGCCGTGCCTGCTGCCAGCCATGTGGCCTGCGCGTCCACGGGTGGCCGTATCTTGACCTTTGAAATCACCGAGCTCAAGTCTCTTGCCAATGGGGGGCGTGGCTTGATGCTGATCGACCTGGAAGCCAAGGACACGCTGGCCGGGGCGGCGGCCTACACCCGCAGCGTGCGCATCGAAGGCATTGGCCGTGGTGGCAAGGAGCGCGAGGAAACGCTGGAGATTCGCAGTCTGAACAACGCCCGTGCGAGTCGTGCACGAAAGGGCAAGGCGGCCGACCTGGGCTTCAAGCCTGCACGCGCCACGCGGGTGGAGTAAGGTCTGCTGGGCACGACCCGGTTTCCTGGGAGCCTCAGTCGGCCCAGCCGCCACCCATCACTTTGTAGAGCGTCACGCGGTTTTGCACCTGTTGCAATTGCACTTGCACCGCCGCCTGCTGCACGGCGAACAGCGAGCGCTGGGCGTCCAGTACGTCAAAAGCGCTGGCGGCTCCGTGTTTGAAGCGCAGGTCGGTCAGTTGCATGCGGGTCTGCTCCGCGGCGAGTTGGGCGTTTTGCGCGCGCAATTGCTCGCCCAGTGTGGCGCGACCCGCCAGCGCATCTGACACTTCGCGAAAGCCCGTCTGTATGGCTTTTTCGTACTGCGCCATGGCGATGTCACGGGCAACTTTTGCGGATTCCAGATTGGCGGAATTGCGACCGTAGTCAAAAATGGGTGCCAGCAGCTGTGGCGCAAAGGTCCATGCAGAAGTGCCATTGTTGAACAGGCGTTCCAGATCACTGCTGACCACACCGGCACTGGCCGTCAGGCTGATGCGCGGAAAGAAGGCTGCGCGCGCTGCGCCCATGTTGGCGTTGTTTGCCAGTAGCACCTGTTCGGCCTGGCGGATATCGGGGCGGCGGGTCAGCAAGTCGGAAGGCACACCAGCAGGCAAATCGGCCAGTAGGCCCTGACCAGTGAGGGGCAAGCCCGCCGGCAAATCGGCAGGCAGGCTTTGCCCCACCAGTAGGACCAGGGCGTTTTCATCCAGCGCGCGCTGGCGTGTAGCCTGTGCATGTGCCGCCCGGGCGCCCTCCAGCAGGGATTGCGCTGTGCTCAGGTCCAGCTTTGAAGCCGCCTCGTTGTCGAACTTCAGTTGCATGAGCTTGAGCGACTCCTGTCGCGACGCCAGCGTGTCGCGCGTCACGCGCAGCAGTGCGTCGTCGGCCAGCAGGCTGAGGTAGGTGTTCGCCACCGAGGCGATGAGGCTGATCTGCACCGTCTTGCGGGCCTCTTCGGTGCCCAGCAACTGCGCCTGTGCTGCCTGACTCATGGCACGCACGCGGCCAAAGAAATCCAGCTCGTAGGCGGTCACGTTCAGTCCCGCCGTGTACGTGCTGGTGATGGCTCCGCTGGTGGCCGGACCCCGCGTTCCGGTGACACCGACATTGACCGTGGGCAACTGGTCCGCCTGGCGCACCTGCAGTTGGGCGCGTGCCTGCTCGATCGTGAGCACCGCCACACGCAGGTCGCGGTTGTTTTCCAGTGACAGGGCAATCAGGCGCTTGAGCCGGGTGTCGTGGAAGAAAGTTTGCCAGTCTGTTTCTGCTGCGCTGGTGGCGGTTGCCGTTGCCACCTGCGATGCGCTTGCGTCCTCGAAATGTGGTGCAACGGGCGCAGCCGGGCGCTCGTAGGTCGGTATGAAACTGCAACCTGCCACGGCAAGCGCGGCGCAAAGCGCTGAAACCGGAAAGATGCGTCGTGTTTTCATGTGCAGGTCATTCATGGCTGTCCACTCCGATCTGGTGACCGTGCTCAATATCAAACTGGTGCTGTCGCTCACTGCCTTTGAAGATGGAGCGCACCACCACAAAGAAGATGGGTACAAAGAACACCGCCAGGAAGGTTCCCAGCATGCTGCCACCAATGACGCCGGTGCCAATCGCGCGCTGACTGGCCGAACCGGCACCACTGGAAATCGCCAGCGGCAACACCCCCAGCATGAAGGCCATGGATGTCATCAGAATGGGGCGAAAGCGCATGTGTGCCGCCGCCAATGCGGCCTGCACGGCCGTCTTGCCCTGTGCCTGAAGATCTTTTGCAAACTCGATGATCAGAATCGCGTTCTTGGCCGACAGGCCGATGATGGTAATCAGCCCGACCTGGAAATACACGTCGTTGGCATAGCCGCGCATCAGCGTGGCCAGCACCACCCCCAGCACGCCGAGTGGCACCACCAGAATCACGGCCATGGGGATGGACCAACTCTCATACAGCGCGGCCAGGCACAGGAATACGGCCAGAATGGCAAAGCCGTACAGAATGACTGCCTGTGAACCGGCCAGCTTCTCTTCGCGGGACTGTCCGGTCCACTCAAAGGCAAAACCTTCGGGCAACTGCGCCGCCAGTTTTTCCATTTCCGCCATGGCGTCACCCGTGCTGTAGCCAGGTGCGGCAGAGCCGCCAATGCGCATGGCCGGGTAGCCGTTGTAGCGGATGGTCTGCATCGCGCCCTTGATCCAGCGGGTCGAGGCGAAGCTCGAGAGTGGCACCGGTTTGCCCTGCGCATTGGATGCGGTGAGCCGCAAAATGTCATCGGGTTGCATCCGTGCGGTGGCATCGGCTTGCACCACCACGCGCTGCAGGCGGCCCTGGTTGGGGAAGTCATTGATGTAAGTTGAACCCAGCGCGGTAGAAATGGTGCTGTTGATCGAGTCAAACCCAACCGACAACGCACTGGCCTTGTCGCGGTCAATGTCAATCTGCAACTGCGGAGCGTCCTCCAGTCCGTCGGGGCGTACCTGGGTCAGCACCTTGCTCTTGGAGGCCATGCCCAGCAACTGGTTGCGCGCACCCAGCAGCGCATCGTGTCCCTTGCCGCCGCGGTCCTGCAGGCGGAAGGTGAATCCAGACGCATTGCCCAGCTCCGAAATGGGTGGCGGGCTCAGCGGGAAGATGAACGCATCGCGTATGCCCATCATGCCGCCAAAGGCTCGGCCGGCCAGCGCCTGTGCGGAGTGCTCGTCGCCCTTGCGCTCTGACCAGTCTTTCAGGGTTACAAAAGCCAGCGCGGCGTTTTGCCCTTGCCCCGAAAAGCTGAAACCCAGCACGCCGACCATGCTTTGCACTTCAGGCTGCTTGAGGATAAAGGCCTCCACCTGCTGCATCACGCCCAGCGTGCGCTCTTGGGTGGCGCCTGGGGGCAACTGCACGTTGACCAGAATGGTGCCCTGGTCTTCGTTGGGCAGGAATGACGTGGGCAGGCGTACATAGACCACGCCCACCACGGCAATCAGCGCCACATAAATGATCAGGTAGCGGCTTGCGCGTTTGAGGATGCGTGCCACCAGGCCTTCATAGTTTTTTGCCGTGCTGGAAAAACCCCGGTTGAACCAGCCAAAGAAACCGGTCTTGGCATGGTGGTGGCCCGCTTCCACCTGCTTGAGCAGGGTGGCACACAAGGCGGGTGTGAGTGACAGCGCCATGAAAGCCGAAAACGAAATCGAAGCCACCATCACTGCCGAGAACTGGCGGTAGATGTTGCCCACCGAACCCTTGAAGAACGCCAGCGGTACAAAGACCGCGATCAGCACCACCGTCACACCAATGATGGCGCCCGAAATCTGGCCCATGGCCTTGCGCGTGGCCTCCAGGGGTGGCAGGCCTTCCTCGCTCATGATGCGCTCCACGTTTTCCACTACCACAATCGCATCGTCCACCACGATGCCGATGACCAGCACCATGCCGAACATGGTCAGCACGTTGATGGAAAAGCCCAGCGCCAGCAGGGTGGCAAAGGTGCCCAGCAGGGCGACCGGCACCACGATGGTGGGGATGATGGTGTAGCGGAAATTCTGCAAAAACAGGTACATCACCAAAAACACCAGAATCACCGCAATGATCAGCGTCTCTGCCACCTGCGCGATGGAAATCTTCACGAAGCGCGAGCTGTCAAACGGCACCGTCCAGTTCACACCCTTGGGGAAGAATGGCTGCAGCTCGGCCATGCGCTCGCGCACCGCCTTGGCCGTTGCCATGGCATTGCCGCTGGGCGATAGCTGAACGCCAATGCCGGTGGCCGGTTTGCCGTTCAGGCGCGCGCTGGTGGCGTAGCCTTGCGCGCCGAGTTCTATGCGTGCTACGTCTTTCAGCCGCACGGCCGAGCCATCCGCATTGGCGCGCAGCACGATGTTGCCAAACTGCGCCACATTGCTCAGCTGCCCGTCCACCACCACGGTGGCGGAAATGGATTGCCCGGTGATGTTGGGCAGTTCGCCAATCGAACCGGAGGAAATCTGCGCGTTTTGCGAGCGCACGGCGGCGTTCACCTCGGCGGCTGACAGGTTATAGCCGGTGAGCTTGGCCGGGTCCACCCAGATGCGCATGGCGCGCTCGGTGCCAAACAGTTGGGCCTGACCCACGCCGGGCAGGCGTTGCAACTCCGGCAGGATGTTGCGCGACGCAAAGTCACCCAGTGCCACGATGTCGATGGCAGGGTTGTCGCTCGACAGCATGGTGAACAGCAGGAAGTTGGAGCGGGCTTTCTCCACCCGCACGCCTTGCTGGGTCACCGCAGCAGGAAGACGCGGCGTCGCACGGCCCAGCCGGTTTTGCACGTCCACTTGCGCCAGGTCCGGGTTGGTGCCGGGCTCAAAGCTCACGGTGATGGTGCCCGACCCGTTGGCCTGTGCCACCGACTCCATGTAAATCATGCCGGGCGAGCCATTCATTTCGCGCTCGATCACGCTCAGCACGCTGTCCTCCAGCGTCTGGGCCGAGGCGCCGGGGTAGCCTGCGGTGATCACGATGGAGGGCGGCGCCACCGGCGGGTATTGCGAGATGGGCAACTGCGTAATCGCCACGCCGCCCATCACCAGAATGAACAGGGCAATCACCCATGCAAAGATGGGTCGGTTGATAAAGAACTGGGCCATGTGTGGTGCCCCTTATTTGCTGGCCGCAGCCGACGCGGGAGCTGACGCCGAGGCCGCTGCGCCGCCTGTCGCTGCGCTGGCAGCTCCACTGGCCGGCGCGGTGGGGGCCGATGCCGCGCCGGCCTTCCACGGCACCGTCTTCACGGGCGCGCCGGGCACCATCATTTTCTGAAAGCCATCCACAATGACCTGCTCACCCGGCTTCAGGCCGTCCATCACCACCCACTGGTTGCCCTGGGCGCTGCCCACTTTCACCGGGCGTGGACCGGGCTTGCCGTCGGCACCGACCACCAGCACCGTGTCACCCTGGTTGGTGCGGGTCACCGCCTGCTGGGGCAGCAGGATGCCAGATGGCAACTCGGCCTGCGAGAGGCGCACGCGCACATACTGGCCCGGCAGCAGCAGGCCGTCGGGGTTGGGCACCTCGGCACGTAGCGTGATCTGGCCCGAGGTGGCGTCCACCGTCAGGTCCGTAAACAGCAGCTTGCCGGGCTTGGGCAATTCGCTGCCGTCCTCCAGCACCACCCGCACCGCGACCGAACCATCACTGGAAGCGCGCAACTGCTTGGATGCCAGGGCTCTGCGCAGGCGCAGCACGTCGGTGCTGGACTGGGTGAAGTTCACATACACCATGCTGGTTTGCTGGATGACAGCCAGCTGCGTGGCCTCGACCGCACTCACCAGCGCACCTTCGGTCACCAGTGCCTGGCCGATGCGCCCGGATATGGGCGCGTAGACCGCGGCATAGTCGAGGTTGATTTGTGCAGTTTGTGCGGCGGCTTTGGCCGTCGCCAGGTCGGCCTCAGCTTGCTTCTGGGCGGTCACCAGCGTGGTGTATTCCTGCTTGCTCACCGCATCGGCTTCGACCAGCGGCTTGTAGCGCTCGACCTGGGCGGTGGCTTGCGCCAGATTGGCCTGGCCCTTGGCCACGCTTGCCTGGGCACTGTCCAGTGCGGCGCGGTAAATGGCAGGGTCAATCTGGTAAAGCTGCTGACCGGCCTGCACCTCGCTGCCCTCGCGAAACAGACGTTTCAACACGACGCCGTTGACCCGTGCGCGCACCTGGGCCACGCGCAGCGGACTTACCCGACCCGGCAGTTCGGTTTGCAGCGCCACGGACTCATTGGCGACCGTGACCACGCCCACCGTGGCGGGGGGTGGGCCGGATGGCGCGCCAGCACCGCCCGCACCGGGTGCCGCATCCTTGGCGCCACAGGCGCCCAGCAACGCCACCAAGGGAAGCGTGACACCGGCCAGACCGACGATTCGCAGGATAGGGTGGCTTGGGCTGACAGTGCGCAGGGACGAGGACATGGAATTTCCTTCTTCAGAATAGGCAAAACGCCGGCCTGCGGCGCGACCCCCGATGACAGGGCACGCGCTAAGCTCAGCGTTTTAGGGCCGAATGACGTTGCCCGAGTGTAAAACCTTACCCGCATGTCGGCCTGTCACGGCCGTGTAAACCGCGATATGCCCCCGTCGGCTATGGCCTGCTGTGAATTTGATAGCGACATATGCAATGAACTTGCGGGCTGGCGGCACAGCCACATCATGGTGTGCGCAAATGCCTAAACTGCGGCCTGTGCGTGTGCCGGTGAGGTGGCTGTGCGCATCGTGATGGCCACGCCCCCCAGCACTGCATTGCCCGACAACGGGTCGCGCAACTGGTCGTCCAGCAGGGCGTTCAGGTTGGTGCCCGGACGCTCTGCAGCCAGATGCAATTCCGCACCCGGCAGGTTGTGGCCCCAGCCGTGGGGCAGGCTGACCACGCCGGGCATCATCTCGTCGCTGATATGCACCTGGGCCCGTATGCTGCGTGGGCCGTTGTGGATGTCTGCTAGAGCGCCATCGACCAGGCCCAGCCGGGCGGCGTCCACCGGGTGGACCAGCGCAGTGCAGCGAAACGGCCCCTTGGCCAGCACCGGCAGGTTGTGCATCCAGCTGTTGTTGGTGCGCACGTCGCGCCGGCCTATGATGACCAAATCGGGCTTCAGACCTTGTAGATCCTTGTTGGCGCGCTCTAAATCTTGTAGCAAGCTGGGTGGCGCCAGTTCCACCATGCCGCTGGGCGTGCGCAGCATCTCGGGAATGCGGCTCTGCAATTCGCCCAGGTCGATACCGCCGATGGGGTTGGAGGCCATGACCTTGGCTAGCGTCAGGCCATCGGGTTTGCGGCCCCATTGGTCTCCGTAGGGGCCGCTACGCAGGGCAACTTCGAGCGAGCGCTGCGGTCCCTTAAGCCCCTGGGTAGCCCGGATGACGACATCCGCATGCGCTCCAAACAGACGCTGCGCGTCCTCGGCAAACTGGGCGTCGTCCAGGGTATTGGCGTCGATATGCGCTCCCTTGCCCTGAACGATGGCGGCCAGCGTGAGCAGCGTCTGCCATTCCTCGGGCTGGTCCGGCGCGGCAGGGAAAACCGGCGGGCTGTAGCGTGCGTGGTTGCGCCAGGAGAGCTGGGGGAACGCCACGTCGTAATGGAAGTCCTCCAGCGGCGAGACGCCGGGCAGGATCACGTCGGCGTGTCGCGTGGTCTCGTTCAGGTAAATGTCCATGCTGACCATAAAGTCCAGCGTATCCAGTGCTTTTGAGAGGCGCGGACCGTTGGGGCTGGAGAGCACCGGGTTGGTGGCCACGGTGAACAGGGCGCGGATCTGGCCCTCGCCGGGAGTCTCGATCTCTTCGGCCAGGCAGGTGATGGGCAGCTCGCCATACACCTCGGGCGCACCGCTGACGCGGGCGTGGTGGCGGCCGGTGGTCACGCCCTTGCCAACGCCCGGTTTGCCGGTGGTGTTGGACGCAAATGCGGCCGATTTGGCAAACAGCGTGCCGCCTTCGCGGTCCAGGTTGCCGGTCAGGGTGTTGAGCACATCCACCAGCCAACTGCACAGCGTGCCGTATTCCTGCGTGCAGGTGCCAATGCGGGCGTAAACGGCGGCGCGGGGCGCACTGGCCAGTTCACGGGTGAGGGTGCGAATGGTGTCCGCGCTGATGCCACAACGTGGCGCCACGGCCTCGGGTGTGAAGCGGGCCACCGCCTGCTGCACCTCGGCAACGCCGTTGACCCAATCGGCAACCGGGCCCAGCGTGACCAAGCCCTCGACAAACAGGGTGTTGACCATGGCAGCCAGCAAAAATACGTCGGCGTTCGGGCGGATGAAGTGGTGGGCATCGGCCGCTGCCGCCGTCTCGGTGCGGCGCGGGTCAATGACCACCAACTTGCCGCCGCGCGCCTGCAGGGCTTTGGCCTTGCCGCGGAAATCGGGCACGGTCCACATGCTGCCGTTGCTGACCAGGGGGTTGGCACCCAGCACTAGCAGGTAGTCGGTTCGGCTGATATCGGGCAGTGCCACCGACAGCCAGTGGCCAAACATCAGGCCGCTGGACAACTGCTTGGGCATCTGGTCCAGCGTGGAGGCCGAGAACACGTTTTTGGTGCCCAGCGCGCGGGCCAGTTTGCCGAAATAGGTCAGCAGGCCGATCTTGTGGGCTGAGGGGTTGCCCACCACCACGGCGGTTGCGTTGCGCCCGTGCTGCGCCATCAGGGGCGGCAGGCGGCGTGCTATCTCGGCATAGGCCTCGTCCCAGCTGGCTTCCTCAAAGATACCATTGCGCTTGATCAGCGGTGTGCGCAGCAGGTCCGGGTCTTCGTGCAGGTCTTTGAGTGCAACGCCTTTGGGGCAGATGTAGCCCGCGCTGAACACGTCGGCCTCATGCCCGCGGATGCTGATGACCTTGCCGGCCTGGACCTTGATTTCCAGCCCGCAGCAGGCCTCGCACAGGGGGCAGATGCGGTGGTGGGTGGTGGTGTCTGTCATGGAATCCTCCGGGCGGGCTGTGAACGCCGGCCATTGTGACGTGTTGCCGCCACGCGGGCTGGCGCCAATATGACAAGCCTGCAATCAGTTTGCCGTCACCCGGATCTGGATCAGGCGGCGCACGTTCGATGTGCCGGCACTACTGTAGGTGCCCGCGCGCGATTCCGAGCCGCTGGTTGCAATGGTGACCCATTGGCTGAGCGGCGCGCTGACCGTGGTGCTGTAGCGCTGACGCGTGGTGGGGGGGAGGTCGGAGCCGGTACGTTCTTCGACGGCTGACGACTGCATTTCGATCTCCAGCTTCACGGCCTGCTTGCCGCCAGGCCAGTGCGGCGTGACGGTAAGGCTCTGACCCGACTCCATTGTGGTGATGGCCTGCGTCACGCCACTTGCGTTGCTGCTGGCGTTGGCACTACCGGATGCACTGGCAGTGCCGAGCGTGGCGCTTTGTGATTCGACTTTTTGCACCCATTGCATGGGCAGTGACAGGTTGTTTTGCAGACTGGCTTTTTCGCCGTTGCGCACCCGCACCTGTTGTGGAGCAACGTCTGCCGACCGGCTTGCCGTGCCCACCACATAGGCGCCACCGGGGGCTGGTGCCAGGTCCTGTTCCCCTTCTTTCACCTGGCGCAACTCCACCGTGAAATCGCGTTTGGGAAGCTCAGCCCAAGCGTTCTGGAGCATCAGACACAGGGCTGTGAGAGTGGCCGGGATGGCCTTGCCGAAAAGATCTTGCATAGGTGGGCCTTTTGTTGCAGGTCAAATGGATTGGCGAAGCGATCACCCATTTCAGCCAGTCGCCGGTCATTTGGTTTTATCATTGTGCCAACAGGAGTAAACCATGCGAAGCCAAATCAGTGTCACATTTAAAGATCTTCCCCCCGTGCGCGTCGAAGTCAGCCCCGAGCAGGTGCTGGACCGTGAAAGCGCACGCAAGTGGCTGGATGAACAGTTCACCGAAATGGAGTGTGAGCCGCTGCGCGCCACCGGCAAATTGCTGATGGCCGACCGGGTGGTGGTTGTGGCCCAGGCAGCCGGGCCAGCCAAGTTTGCCGACGAAGCCTGGGCTCTGGCGTTTGCACAGGCGGCCACGGCGGTGCTGGGCAAGGCGGTGGTCAATGTGGATGCCGATGCCCTGAGCATCACTTATTGATCCAGGCCTCGTAGATATTGGGTTATTAGCTATCAATAGGTGAGCATCTCGCGCCGGTGAGACGCATCAGGCCGTGACGGACGCAGTTGCCGGCGCTGGCGTGAGCCGCGCCAGCAATGCGCCTTCGTACCGAGCCTCCAGTGGTATGCGCACCTGTAGTGGGCTGCCGGGTGCCACGGCGATGGCGTCACCGTCCAGGTTGCGCATCTGCTCCAGCGTCACGGTGTGGTTGCCGCTGGGGTGAATGACCTCAATCTGGTCGCCCACCAGAAACTTGTTCTTGACATCCACCTCAGCCCACCCGTCGGCCACCTTGCGCACTTCGCCAACAAAGTGGCTGTGACCGATATCCGAGTGCCCGGTCTCGTAGTTCTGGTAGTCCTGTGACGGGCGGCGCTCCAGAAAGCCGCTGGTAAAGCCCCGGTTGGCTAGGCCATCCAGCTCGGTGATCAGTTGGGGGTTGAATGGGCGACCGGCTACGGCATCGTCAATGGCTTTGCGGTAGGTCTGCGCGGTGCGTGCCACGTAATACAGGCTCTTGGTGCGGCCCTCGATCTTCAGCGAGTCCACACCGATTTTTACCAGGCGCTCGACATGCTCCACCGCGCGCAGGTCCTTGCTGTTCATGATGTAGGTGCCGTGCTCGTCCTCCATGATGGGCATGAGCTGGCCCGGGCGACCGGCTTCTTCCAGCAGGTACACCTTGTCGGCTTCGGGGTGGCGCGGGCTGCCGCCGCAGGCGGCAAAGGACTGCTCGGCCTCTTCCTGTGCCTGGTTGAAGTTGAAGCCGCTGTCCATCTTGACCGCAATCGCTTCGCCGGTGTTGGGGTCTACCGCACTGGGCTGGGTGCTGTAGTTCCAGCGGCAGGCATTGGTGCAGGTGCCCTGGTTGGGGTCGCGCCGGTTGAAGTAGCCTGAGAGCAGGCAGCGGCCCGAGTAGGCGATGCACAGCGCGCCGTGCACAAACACTTCCAGTTCCATGTCCGGGCATTCCTGGCGGATCTTTTCGATCTCGTCCAGGCTCAGTTCACGCGACAGGATGATGCGGGCCACGCCAACTTTTTGCCAGAACTTGACCGACGCATAGTTGACGGTGTTGGCCTGCACCGAGAGGTGAATCGGCACGTCGGCAAAGTTGCCTTTGTCCATGCCTTCGCGCACCATCAGGATCAGACCGGGGTCGGCCATGATGAGTGCATCGGGCTTGAGCGCGATGACGGGCTCAATGTCGCGCAGGTAGGTGCGCACCTTGTCGTTGTGCGGCAGCAGGTTGCTGGTCACAAAGAACTTTTTCCCCCGGGCATGCGCTTCTTCGATGCCGGTCTGGATTTGTTCGAGCTTGAATTCGTTGTTTCGCGCGCGCAGGCTGTAGCGGGGCTGGCCGGCGTAAATGGCATCGGCGCCAAAGTCAAAGGCGGCGCGCATTTTGTCCAGGGAACCGGCGGGCAGAAGGAGTTCGGGGGATTTGAGGCTCATGGGCGCTATTGTCCCGCAGTGTGCAAAATGGTGCTGAATGCCAATTTTCACGAGACAATATACGCATGAAAAAGCAGATTCTCATTGCCGGTGGCGGTATTGGTGGCTTGGCGGCTGCGTTGGCCTGTTCCCGTTCGGGCTGGCCGGTGCAGTTGCTGGAGCGTGCCCACGAATTTGGTGAGGTCGGGGCTGGCATTCAGCTGGGTCCCAACGTGGTGCGGATTCTTCACCAGTGGGGCCTGGAGCCGGCCCTCAAGCAAGTGGTCGCTTTTCCGCAGCGTTTGTGCGTGCGCTCGGCACTCGGTGGCAACCAACTGGGGCAGCTGCGTCTGGGCGAACGCGCGCAGACCCGCTATGGCGCCCCCTATGTCACCATCCACCGTGCCGATATGCACCAGCTGTTGCTCGATGCCGTGCGCCAGCGTGCGGATGTGCAGCTGCAGCTGGGGCACTGGCTGGAATCGTTCAAGGATACCGGAACGACAGTGCAGGTCAAGGTTCTGGAGCAGCCCGATGCCGAGGGCCAGGCACTGATCGGTGCAGATGGTATTTGGAGCGCCGTTCGCCAGCAACTGCTGCGCGATGGATTGCCGGGCGTCACCGGCCACCTGGCCTACCGCGCACTGGTTGAGCAAAAAAATCTGCCTGCCCATTTGCGCAGCCAGGAGGTCACGGTCTGGCTGGGGCCGGACCTGCATCTGGTGCAGTACCCCGTTCGCCGTGGGGACTGGCTCAATGTGGTGGCGATCGTCACCGGGCAGTTGCAGGGAAATGTCGATGACTGGGACCACGCCACGCATGCCAGTGACCTGCAGGCGGCCCTGGGCCACACCTGCAGCCAATTACGCGACCTTGTCGTGGCGATTTCGGGCTGGCGATTGTGGGCACTGTGCGACCGCGTGCCCATGACCGGGGCACATCAGCATGCGCGGGGCAGGGTGGCGCTGTTGGGCGATGCTGCACACCCCATGCGGCCCTATATGGCGCAGGGCGCGGGCATGGCCATCGAGGATGCGGCCTGCCTCCAGCGGGTGCTGTCGTTGCCGGACCGGGACATGGAGCAACGGCTGCAGCTATATGCCGCCGAGCGTTGGGCGCGCAATGCGCGGGTGCAGGCGCGATCGATCCGCAACGGTGAAATTTTCCATGCCAAGGGCCTTGTGCGCTGGGGGCGCGATCTGGCAATGGGGCTGCTCGGCGAGCGGCTGCTCGATGTGCCCTGGCTGTATCAGGAGTGAGTCGCATGGATCGCCCCCCCAACGGAGTCGGCTGGTCACGTCGCGCAATCCTGAAAAATGGCGCACTGGCCGTTGCCGCAGTCGGCGTGCCATGGCAAGCTGGACTCGCAGCCAGTGCGCTGTCAGCCAGTCCCTGGCCTTCCCGTCCATTGCGGATGCTGGTCGGGTTTCCGGGCGGCTCCAGTCCGGACCTCACTGCGCGGGCCCTTGCCGAGCCGCTGTCCCAGGCGCTGGGTCAACCTGTCATTGTGGACAACCGACCGGGTGCCAGTGGCAACCTGGCGGCCGATATCGTTGCCAAGGCGACCGATGGGCATACGCTGGGTCTGATGATCAATGGCAATCTGACCATTGCCCGGCTGCTCAATCCCCGCACGCCATACGACCCGGCAACCGACCTTGCGCCCGTGTGCCTCATTGGCACTGCGCCGCTGGTGCTCACAGTGGCCCCGGGTGTGACCGATGCGCCCCAGTCATTTGTCAAATCCGGCTTGCAGGCTGGCGCAACCTGGAACTACGGATCTCCCGGGCAGGGCACGGTCGCCCACCTGGGCATGGAGTTGCTCAAAGCACGCACCGGTCTGGCGCCGGTGCATATTCCGTATCCCGGCAATCCACAGGTCGTCCATGCGCTGCTGAGCGGGCAGATTCACCTGGCGCTGCTGCCGCCTGGGGTGGCAATGCCGCAGGTCCGGGCAGGCAAGTTGCGCGCCATCGGGGTCACGTCACCCGGGCGCAGCACCCTGGCACCGGAGTTCCCCGCGCTGGCAGAGTTGGGTATTCAGGGATTTGATCTGGAAGTGTGGAATGCGGTGGCGGTGCCTGCAACACTGGGCGCCGGGGCGAAAAGTCGTCTGGCCTCCGTGATCAGCGAAATTGTGCGTGCACCCGCCATGCGTGAGCGGCTGTTTTTGCAGGGCTGGCAGGTTGTGGGTTCATCTCCCGAAGGACTTGCCAACCGCATGCGCCGCGATACGGCGCAGCTCGGAGATGTCATTGCACGGCAGAAAATACGGATCGAGTGACTCAGCGCTTCATGCGCACGGGCGAGTCGTTCGCGATGCCCCACGCGTCGCCGGGCGGCGTTTTGGGCGCGCCGTTATCGAAATCTTTCGCATACCACAAGGCCAGGCCCACGCCGCCCACGATGGCGACGAGGCCAGCGATCAGCTTTAACGCCGTGACCCATGTTTTGGGTTCGTCATCGTGTCCCTTCATGGGGGTACTCCTTTCAGTCCTGCCGACCCAGCAATAGATATTCCATGAGTGCTTTTTGCACATGCATGCGATTCTCGGCCTCATCCCAGACCACGGATTGTGGCCCGTCGATGACGTCCGCCTGAACCTCTTCACCCCGGTGTGCGGGAAGGCAGTGCATGAACAGGGCATCGGGCTGGGCTGCGGCCATCATGTCGGTGTTCACGCACCACGCCGCAAATGCCTTGCGGCGCGCCTCGTTCTCGGCTTCATAGCCCATGCTGGTCCAGACATCGGTTGTCACCAAATCGGCCCCGGTGCAGGCTTCGACCGGATCGCTATAAGTTTTATAGCTACCGGAGCCCATACCGTGTGGGGTAACGGCTACTTTTTCATTGACTTCATAGCCGCTGGGCGTGCTCACCCGCAGGTTGAATCCCAACAGTGCCGCTGCTTGCAGCCAGGTATTGGCCATGTTGTTGCCGTCGCCCACCCAGGCAACGGTCTTTCCGCGCAGGTAGTGTGGATCCAGCTTGCCCTGGGCATCGACGCCCCGGTGCTCGAGCAAGGTGAACAGATCGGCCAGAATCTGGCAGGGGTGGAATTCATTGGTCAGGCCGTTGATGACCGGTACCCGTGAATGGGCCGCAAAGCGCTCGATTTTGGTTTGCTCAAATGTCCGGATCATCACGATGTCGGTCATGCGGCTGATCACCTTGGCACTGTCCTCAATCGGTTCGGCGCGTCCCAGCTGGCTGTCGCCGGTGGTGAGGTGCACAACACTTCCGCCCAACTGGTACATGCCTGCCTCAAAGCTGACCCGCGTACGTGTGGACGCTTTTTCGAAAATCATGGCGAGCGTGCGGTCCGACAACGGGTGGTGTTTTTCGTAGGACTTGAACTTCTTCTTGATCAATGCGGCGCGGGTAAACAGGTAGGCATACTCATCCGCATTCAGATCGTTGAATTGCAGATAATGCTTGATGGGGACGTTCATGCTTGTGCTCCTAGCAGTTTCCGGATGAGCGGGCACAGGATGGCAACCACCTGTTCGGCTTCGGCGGTGGTCATGATCAGTGGCGGGACCAGCCGGATCACGCTGTCGGCGGTCACACTGATCAGCAGCCCTTTGTCAGCGCATTCCTGCACCAGTGACGCGCAGGGTTTGGACAGATCCACACCGAGCATCAGGCCCATGCCCCGGATTTCACGCACAGCGCCACTGGCCAGTTCCGGGGCCAGTGCCGTTTGCAGTCCGGCCTTGAGATGGGCGCCGACCGCAGCGGCGTTGGCCAGCAGTCCCTCGGCTTCCATGGTGCGAATGGTTTCCACCCCCGCGCGCATGGCCAGCGGGTTGCCGCCAAAGGTGCTGCCGTGGTTCCCCGGGGCAAAGATGCTGGCTGCCTTGGGGCCGGCTACGACCGCGCCCACAGGCACGCCGGAGCCCAGGCCTTTGGCCAGGGGCATCACGTCGGGCTGGATACCGGCCCACTGGTGCGCAAACCATTTGCCGGTGCGGCCCATACCGCACTGCACCTCGTCAATCATCAAGAGCCAGTCGCGCTCGTCACACAACTGGCGCACGTCTCTCAGGTAGTCCATGTGCATGGGGTTGACGCCGCCTTCGCCCTGGATGGCTTCAAAGAACACGGCCACCACGTTGGGGTTGTTGGCGGTGGCGGCCTTGAGCTCCTCGATGTTGTTGATGGGCACGCGAATAAAGCCCTCGACCAGCGGGCCAAAACCGGCCTGTACCTTGGGGTTGCCAGTCGCACTCAGCGTGGCAATGGAGCGACCATGGAACGCCTTCTCGTAGACCACGATCTCGGGGCGCTCAATGCCTTTGTCATGGCCGAACTTGCGTGCCAGTTTGAGCGCGGCCTCGTTGGCTTCCAGTCCGGTAGAGCAGAAGAACACGTTGGTCATGCCGGAGCGCTCCACGAGCAGACCGGCGAGTTCTTCCTGCAGGGGAATGTGGTAATAGTTGGAGGTGTGGATCAGCTTGGTCACCTGGTCCTGCAAGGCTGCGACCAGTCTGGGGTGGTTGTGGCCCAGTGTATTGACGGCAATGCCGCCAAGTGCGTCCAGGTACTCGCGGCCATTCACGTCCCATACGCGGCAACCCTGGCCATGCGACAAGGCAACGGGAAGGCGGCCGTAGGTGTTCATCACATGGGGTGATGAGGGCGTGGCGGGTGCAGCGGTCATGTCATGGCTCCTGGGTCTACATTTCAGCAAGGCGGCAACACCCGTGTCAGACCGCATGACGGTCTCGTCGGTGGGTGCCGTTGATCTGCAATTTTAGATGCAGCACTTTGCGCCTACGTTGACAATTTGGCATCACAGTGATGCGCTGGAGGTCCTTCGTGGACAACCGGGTTGCCTGTCAGCAAAAAGCGGGCCTGTCTCGGATAAAATGGCCCATGCGGCATCGCAGCAAATTGCGTGTTGCAAAACTGCTGCCAACACCATGCCTTTCACGTCGTTCAAAGAAATTTATATCCTGGGAGTGACCCGAAGTGGCAAGACGTTTCGCCCGAGTGACTGGGCCGAGCGTCTGGCTGGGGTAATGAGCCAGTTCCGCCCCGGTGGTCCGCAACCTGGCAGCCATTTGGGGTATTCGCCCTGGTGCGTACCGACGTCCATCGGGCACGTGAAGTGTGTGATCGTGCACAGTGATTTGCGTGAATACGAGGTCATGGCGTGGGACTTTTGTCTCAACTTTGCCAAGGACAACGAATTGCAGGTCAGTGAGGTCCGTCCCGAGCCATCTGCGTTGAAGTAAGCACCCGGCATCCTGTTTGGGCAACAAAAAAGCCGTTCTTTCGAACGGCTTTTTTGCTTTGCTGGCAGCGCACCCGGTACAAACGCGGACCCCGAAGGATCCGTGCGATGTGCCTGAAAGATCAGGCGGCGAGTGCCAGTGCCTTGACCTTGGTGGCAAGGCGACTCTTGTCGCGTGCGGCCTTGTTCTTGTGGAAGATGCCCTTGTCCGCCACGGTGTCCACCACGGCTTGCATCTTGCCAAAGGCTTCGGCAGCCTTGGCCTTGTCGCCTGCCAGAACGGCCTTTTCTACATTTTTGACCGCAGTGCGGTATTTGGAACGCAGCGAGGTATTGGCTGCGTTGATCTTGATGTCCTGACGGACGCGTTTACGGCCCGACGCCAGGCGCGGGTTCTTTTTCTTGGGTTTTCCAGATGCCATTATTTAGTTCCTTGTGTCTGTGGATGATGCCAGCAAAGCCTGCCATTATATCCCCCGCGGGGCAACGTCGCCCATTCGCCTCTGAATCAACTACTCCTTCAGTCTTTGCAAAGTCTTCAGCGGGCTACACTTGTCCGGTGAGCCTCATCAAATCTGCCTCCACTGTTTCGCTGCTGACGCTGGCATCCCGCATCACGGGGCTGGTGCGAGACCTGCTCATGGCCTCAACCTTTGGTGTCAGCGCCATGACCGATGCATTCTGGGTGGCGTTTCGCATTCCCAACATGCTGCGCCGCATGTTTGCCGAGGGCGCATTCAGCCAGGCGTTTGTGCCCGTTCTGGCGGCCAGCAAGGAAGCCGATGGCGAGGCCGCGACGCATGTGCTGATCAATGCGGTAGCCACGCTGCTCACCATGGTATTGCTGGTCACATGCCTGGCGGGCGTGCTGGGCGCACCGGTGCTGGTTTATCTCCTGGCCAGCGGTTTGCAGCAGAAACCCGAAGGCTATGAAGCCGCAGTAGTGATGACGCGCTGGATGTTTCCCTACATTGCCTGCATGTCCCTGGTGGCATTGGGAGCGGGCGTTCTCAACACCTGGAGAAAATTTGCTATTCCGGCTGCGACGCCGGTCCTGCTCAATGTGTCCATGATCACGGCCGCCTGGCTGGGCGCGCCGTGGTTCAGGCAGTTGGGGCTTGAGCCCATCTATGCCATGGCAGCCGGAGTGATGGGTGGTGGCGTGTTGCAGTTGGGCGCCACCTGGCTGGCGTTGCAGCGCATGGGGTTGGCACCGCGGATCAGATTGACTCTTGCCGGTGCAAGCGATGCCTGGTCGCGCCCGGCAACCCGGCGCATCGTGCATCTGATGGGACCGGCCCTGCTGGGAGTCAGTGTGGCCCAGATCTCCTTGCTCATCAACACGCAGATTGCTTCGCATCTGGCAACCGGATCCGTGACCTGGCTGAACAGTGCCAGTTTGCTGATGGAGTTCCCGACCGCGATGCTGGGTGTGGCTTTGGGGGTTGTATTGATGCCGCAGCTTGCTGCTGCGAAGGCTGCAAACGATGCCGACCGGTTTTCACAGATGATCGACTGGGGCCTGCGTCTGGTGGTTCTGCTGGCTGTTCCCAGCGCCGTGGCGCTGATCGCTTTTGCACAGCCCCTGGTTGCAGTGCTGTTTCACAACGGCGCCTATACCGAACGGGATGTGTTGCAGACCACCACGGCGCTGATGGGTTACGGCGCGGGTTTGCTGGGTCTGGTGGCCATCAAGGTGCTGGCACCGGGGTACTTTGCGAGCCAGAATATCAGGACCCCGGCCCTCATAGCAGTCGCCGTGCTGGTGATAACACAGGGATTGAATCTGGTGTTCGTTCCGTGGCTCGCCCATGCCGGGCTGGCACTTGGGATCGGTGTCGGTGCGATGGTCAACGCCCTGTGGTTGCTGATGGGTTTGATACGTGGCCGCACGTATGTGCCACAGCCGGGCTGGGGCCGGTTTTCGATGCAGGTCTTTGCGGCCAGTGCCCTTCTTGCCGTGTTTTTAATGTGGGCCAATGGCGCCATACCCTGGCTGGCCATGCACTCCGAAAAGCTCATGCGAATAGGTGCTTTGGCCCTTGTGATATTTGCCAGTGTTGCTATATATTTAGGAGCAATATGGGCCACCGGAGTCAATTTGCGACAGCTGTTGCGGCGCTAGGGGCCGCATGGGATTCACGCCATGAAACTGTCTTTTGAGTTGCCCACCGCACTGGACTACTTCGCTTCGCTGGTCGAGCGGGATACCGATTTCGCGCTGTTTGAAGCGGCAGTCAGTCTGGCGCAGGACGAATACCCGGAGCTGGACGTGCAAACGGTGCTCAGCGAAGTGGATCAGCTGCAGGCCAGGTTGCGCCGACGGGTGGCAGCCGATACCGGGCAGGTGCAGAAGTTGCGCATCCTGCAGCAGTTTTTCTTCCGCGATCTGGGTTTTGCCGGCAACCTGAACAATTATTACGACGCGGACAACAGTTTCATTCACACGGTACTGCAGACACGCCGTGGCATCCCCATCACGCTGGCCTTGCTATGGATGGAATTGGCACAGGGGCTGGGGCTTTCGGTGCGGGGCGTCAGCTTTCCTGGGCACTTTCTGGTCAAGGTGAATCTGCCGATGGGGCAAGTGATCATCGACCCCATGGACGGCAAGTCGCTCAGCCGTGAGGAGTTGTCCGAGCGGCTGGAACCCTTCCACCGCAATGGCGGTCAGCCCGATGAGCGGGAGTCTCCGCTGGGCCTGTATTTGCGCACGGCACCGCAGCGAGACATCATGGCGCGCATGTTGCGCAATATCAAGGAAATTTACAAGGCGCAGAGCGACTGGGTTCGGCTGCTGGCCGTACAGGAGCGTCTGATCGTTTTGCTCCCCGAGTCGTGGACCGAGTACCGTGACCGTGGACTCACACATGCCCAGCTTGGGAACACCGGGCAGGCACTGGCCGATCTGGAGTGCTATCTAGTGCATGCGGACGAGCATGTCAATCTGGATGCCATCGCCGACTGGGTGGATGCCCTGCGCAGAACGTAATGTCCCCAACCCGGTTTCAACGCAGACCGGTTTGCTCCACAAGGTGTTTCGCGGTGCGTTCAAGCGCAGCCATCAGCGCTTCGCGCGCCGGGTGCGGGGCGGTTACCTGGGGCAGCAGCAAGCTGACCTGAAAGGGGATTGCCACCGTCAGCGGACGCACCACCAGATCAGGCCCGGCGAGTTCCAGGGCGGTGAGTGGGTTGACGATGGTCAGCCCCAATCCCTGGCGCACCATGGCACATGCCGCCACCGCGCTGGCCGTTTCCATGGCCGTTATGCGCACAACCTGCCGGTGTGCAAACAGGGCATCGATGGCAACACGGTAGGGGTCTTCACTGGCCAGGCTGATAAAGCGCTCTCCGGCAAAGTCCTGTGGATCCAGTGCAGTCTTTCGACACAGGGGGTGATTGCCTGGCAATACCGCCACTTCGTTCACACGCAGTATGTCGCTCAGCGCCACGCCTGCCGGTGGGTCCGTGGTTTCGCCCAAACCCGCGTCAAAGCGCTGTTCGCTCAGAGCCTGCTCCAGCCACGGCGACTCCAGTGGGTGCACGCTGACGCAGAGGTCGGGTTGCAGTCGAGTCAGATGCACCAGCGTGCGCGGCACCAGCGCATGGGCCAGCGCCGGAAGGCAAGCCAGTCGCAGGCGCGTTGTGGTGTAGGTGCGCAATTCCTGGGCACGCGTGGCAATCTGGTCCAGTCCTATGAAGGAGCGTTCCACTTCCTGCATCAACGCGAGTGCGCGTACCGTGGGGCGCAGGCGTCCGCGAATGCGGTCAAACAACGCAAACCCCAGTACCTGCTCCAGTCGGGCAAGTTCCCGGCTCAGCGTGGGTTGGCTGCTGCCAGTTGCATCGGCGGCGCGCCCCAGGTTGCCATGCAACATGATGGCCCTAAACAGGGTTAGCTGGCGGTGGGTCAGTGCGGGTGGTGGTGCGTGCGGTTGTGGCATGTGAAGACTATATCGAAATTGAATTCACTATGAACAAAATTGGCATTGATTGAATAATATGGAGAGGGCAAGATGCGGGCATGAACCAATTTGACTCTTCCAGACTGTGTGCCTTGGCACAAGAACACGGTACGCCTTTGTGGGTGTACGACGCCGCCACCATTGCCCGCCAGATTGACGATTTGCGCCAGTTCGATGTGGTGCGTTTTGCCCAGAAGGCCAACTCCAACACCCACATCCTGCGTCTGATGAAGGCGCAGGGCGTTGCGGTGGATGCGGTGTCGCTAGGCGAGATCGAACGTGCACTTGCGGCTGGTTTCAAGCCCGGCATGATGGATGGCCATGCCGAAATCGTATTTACTGCCGATCTGCTGGACCGTGCCACCTTGGCGCGGGTTGTGGAACTGGCCATTCCGGTGAATTGCGGCTCGATGGATATGCTGGATCAGTTGGGCGCCGCCAGTCCGGGGCACGCAGTGTGGCTGCGCATCAATCCGGGCTTTGGCCACGGACACTCCAACAAGACCAATACGGGTGGCGAACACAGCAAGCATGGCATCTGGCATGCGGATCTGATTCAGGCGCTCGCGCGGGTGCGCGCCAGCGGGCTCTCCCTGCAGGGGCTGCACATGCACATCGGCTCCGGTGTGGACTACCGCCACCTGCAGGAAGTGTGTGGCGCGATGGTTGCGCTGGTACATACCGTGCAGGAGCAGGGGATGGATATTCGCGCCATTTCGGCGGGCGGTGGTCTGTCCGTTCCCTATCAGGAGGGTGAGGCATCCATCGATACCGCGCACTATTTCTCGCTGTGGGACTCCGCCCGGCAGACCATTGCCAGCATGCTGGGCCACCCGGTTGCCCTGGAGATTGAGCCCGGGCGCTTTCTGGTCGCACAAGCCGGGGTTCTGGTCAGTGAAGTGCGGGCGGTCAAGCAGCAGGGAAGGCAGCGTTTTTTGCTGGTGGATGCCGGGTTCAGCGACTTGGCTCGCCCGACCATGTATGGCAGTCATCACGGGATGGATATCTTTCATCCGGATGGGACCGCTCCCTCGTCACCTGTGCAGGACACGGTTGTGGCCGGTCCGCTGTGCGAGTCTGGTGATGTGTTTACCCAGGGTGAGGGTGGGGTGGTGTTGCACCGCCCCTTGCCGGTGGCGTCGGTGGGCGATTTTCTGGTGATTCACGACGCGGGGGCCTATGGCGCTTCCATGTCTTCAAACTACAACACCCGGCCGTTAGCCGCAGAGGTGCTGCTGGAAAACGGTCAGGCGCGTCTCATCCGGCGTAAACAGACGGTGGCCGAGTTGCTGGCGCTTGAAGCGGTCTAGTCCAGTCAGGCAACGACAACCGGTGCCGTGTCGCCCTGCGGGGCGATGACCCCGATGGCGTAAACCGTCTCGCCTGCTGCACGCAGCATGTCGGCACAGGCCGTGGCATGGGCGGCGTCGATGACCACCACCATCCCGATGCCATTGTTGAATGTGCGGTTCATCTCGACGTCATCAATGCCTGCCGTCTGCTGCAACCAGGCAAAGAGTTCGGTCTGCGGCCAGCTGCCTTTTTTCAGGTGGGCCGCCATGCCTTGCGGCAGTACGCGAGGTATGTTCTCCAGCAGGCCGCCACCCGTGATGTGGGCCAGTGCCTTGATCGGGTGCGAAGCCAATGCTGCCAGGACGTTCTTCACATACAAGCGCGTCGGCTCCATGATGGCCTGCTTGAATGGTTTACCGTCGAGTTGCGTCGGAACCGACCCGGCGGCCTCGGCGCGCTCGATGCACTTGCGCACCAGGCTGAAACCATTGGAGTGCACGCCATGGCTGGCCAGACCTAGCACCACATCGCCCGGCTTGACGTCGGAGCCGGTCAAGATCTTGGATTTTTCAACGGCACCCACGGCAAACCCGGCCAGGTCGTATTCACCGGCCGGGTACATACCGGGCATCTCGGCGGTTTCGCCACCGATCAGGGCGCAGCCGGACAGCTCGCATCCCCGGGCAATACCACCCACCACGGCGGCTGCTGTGTCCACATCGAGTTTGCCGCAGGCAAAGTAGTCCAGAAAGAACAGGGGCTCGGCACCTTGCACCAGCACGTCGTTCACGCTCATGGCAACCAGGTCGATGCCCACGGTGTCGTGCATGTTCCACTCGAACGCCAGCTTGAGTTTGGTGCCGACGCCGTCCGTGCCACTGACCAGCACGGGCTCCCTGTACCGTTTTGGCACTTCAAACAGGGCACCAAAACCGCCGATGCCGGCCAGCACACCTTCGCGCATGGTCTTTTTTGCCAGAGGCTTGATGCGTTCAACCAGGGCGTCGCCCGCGTCAATATCGACGCCGGCATCTTTGTAGGACAGGGGAGTGGGGGAGCTGATTTGGGTCATGGGGTGGGGCTGGTGCGGGCTGGCAGGGCTTAGCCGATAGAATTTGCCCAGATTTTAAGGGTTCACCCCCTCCATTCCTGTATGCAATTGACACCCACCCAAAAAAGTTTCGCCGCCTGGAGTCTGATCGCGGCACTGTCAGGCTGGGTATTATGGCTACTCGCCCCGGTGCTGACTCCGTTTGTGGTGGCGTGTGTTTTGGCCTATGCCCTGACCCCCATCGTGGACTGGCTGGACTTTGTGGGGCGCGGGCGCATTCCGCGCCTGCTGGCGGTGGCGGTGGTCGAAACGCTGTTCATTCTGGCCGTCATCGGGATTTTCTTCCTGATGATTCCTATTCTGGCCAAGGAGTTGCCCCTCATGCGGGACCAGTTGCCCGCGCTGATGGATGCCGTCAATGCAGCGGCCAAGCCGTGGCTGGCGCAGTGGGGCGTTCACCTGACTCTGGATGGCGCGAGCATCAAGGCGTTCGCGATGAAGTACCTCAGTGCCAACGTGGACGACGCGCTGAACTCGATTCTTGTGTCGCTGAAACTGGGCGGCAGCGTGGCATTTACCCTGATTGGCAACGCCATCCTCATTCCCGTGGCGCTGTTTTACCTGCTGATGGACTGGTCGCGCTTCGTGGGCCAATTGCGGGGTCTGATTCCGCCCCGGCTGCAGTCCGGCAGCGACAGCTTCTTCGCAGAGGCCGATGCAGTGCTGGGTCAGTATCTGCGCGGTCAATTGCTGGTGATGCTCACGCTGGCTGTTTTTTACAGCGTGGGTTTGGCGCTTTTTGGTCTCGATCTGGCTTTGCCCATCGGAATCTTCACCGGCCTTGCCATGTTTGTCCCTTACGTAGGATTCGGGGTCGGTTTGGTGCTGGCCGCGCTGGCGGGACTGCTTCAGTTCTCCGCCACCCAGGGTATGGGCCAGTCGGTGGTCATGGTTGCGGTGGTGTACGGTGGTGGCCAGTTGCTGGAGAGCTTTTTTCTTACGCCGCGTCTGGTCGGTGAGCGCATCGGACTGCACCCGCTGGCCGTCATCTTTGCCCTGCTGGCTTTCGGGCAACTGCTGGGTTTCGTGGGGGTTCTGGTGGCCTTGCCCCTGAGCGCAGTTCTGCTGGTGGCCATACGCCGCGTCCAGGCGGGCTATCTGGCTAGCCGCCTGTACCAGGGGTGACAGGTTCCTGCATGAAACAGCTTGCCCTGGATATTGGCCTGTCGACCGGGCCTACGATGGCCAATTTTTGCGCGGGTCCGAACAACGCTGCACTGCGTCACATGGAACTCTGGATTGGCGCCAAGACGCTGACTGGCGGTCATGCAACAACCCGTTCACCGGTACCGACATTCTTTTGGGGTGCCGCCGGCAGTGGCAAGAGCCATCTGCTGAAGGCTGCCCGCGAGGCCCTGCGGGAGCAGGGCGCACGCGTGGGCTGGATGGACGCCATGGTGATGGGCGCACCGGAGTTCAGCGAGTCGTGGGCAGCCGTCATACTCGATGACGTGCACCTCTACACGGCCGCGCAACAGCACACGGCATTCAACTGGTTTGTCAACGCACAGACCCACCAGCGCCCGGTGCTTGCCGCCGGAGATACCGCCCCAGTGGATCTGAAACTGCGCGACGATTTGCGCTCCCGCCTGGGCTGGGGTCACATCTTTCACCTGCAAGTTCTGAGTGAACCGGAGCGCCGCGCCGTGCTGCGGCAGGCCGCCGATGCGCGCGGCGTGTTTCTGGGCGACGACGTAATGGACTTCATGCTGACACGTTTCAGCCGGGATCTGGGCAGCCTGATGGAACTGCTCGAACTGCTGGACGGTTATGCCCTGCAAACCAAGCGGGCAATCACCATACCGCTGATCAAATCGATGATGGAAAACGCATGAACCAAGCCAAAGCCGTATTGAGCGCCGACAGGCCGCCCTTAGGCGCGAGTGCCTCCTCGGGGGGCAGCGAACCACATGAAATGGGGAGCGTGGGGGCCAGAATTGCACTGTTTGACCTGGATCACACCCTGTTGCCCATCGACTCGGACCATGCATGGGGCGAGTTCACCATCGGCCTGGGCTGGGTGGATGCCGCCGATTACAAGCATCGAAACGATGCGTTTTACGCCCAGTACCAGGCCGGAACGCTCGATATCCAAGCGTACATCCGGTTTGCCACGGCCGCAGTCTGTCGACAGGGTGCTACTAATTCAATAGCAGCACATGAAGATTTCATGAGGGCTGTGGTCATGAATGCCATAAAGCCTCAGGCGCTGGAGCTGGTGCATGCCCATCAGCGTGCGGGGGACAGGGTGGTTATCGTGACCGCCACCAATGAATTTGTAACACGTCCGATTGCACAGGCATTTGGTGTCGACGAGCTGATTGCGGTGGAGCTTGCGCGGGATGACGGGCCGCGCGGCACCGGCTGGTACACCGGATCGATTCGCGGAGTTCCATCCTTTCGCGAGGGCAAGGTCACCCGGGTGGAGCAGTGGCTGCAGTCGCAGGGTTGGGGGTGGGATGGCGTGCACACCACGTTCTACTCGGACTCCATGAACGACCTGCCCTTGCTCGAAAAGGCTTCGGTGCCGGTCGCAACCAACCCGGATGCCCGGTTGCGGGCGTTGGCGGCAGAGCGCAGTTGGCGCATACTTGACCTGTTTTGACCGTTTGGTCAGGGTCGGCGGTAAGTACATGGCGGATGTGTTCCGCAAGAGAATGGAATGATAAAAAGATTTATTGACAAACTGCTGGGCAAGTCGTCCGGCACGGCGACCGGGAACAAGGTCAAGTTGGGCAAGCGGGTGAATGTGCCGGTGCAAACCCATGGCATTGATCCGGCTCTCGTGGACGACCGAGCCGTCAGTGTGGTGAGAACCCTGCATGAAGCAGGGTTCGAGGCCTATGTGGTGGGCGGTGCCGTGCGGGACCTGCTGGTGGGGCTGCGACCCAAGGACTTCGACGTTGCCACCAACGCCACGCCAGAACAGGTGAAGGGACTGTTCCGTCGTGGTTTCATCATTGGCCGGCGTTTTCGCATTGTTCACGTGGTGTTTGGCCGGGGTCGTGAGCACGAAGTCATTGAAGTCTCGACCTTTCGCGCTTATCTGGACAATGCCGCGGCCGAGCAGGTGGCGGGCAATGAGCGCACCAGCCGCAGCGAACTCGCCGGCATGAAGCACGCGGTGGATTCCACCGGACGCGTCCTGCGCGACAACGTGTGGGGGCCACAGGAAGAAGATGCGGTTCGACGTGATTTCACGATCAACGCCATGTATTACGACCCGCAGACGCAGATCGTGGTGGATTACCACAATGGTTTCAAGGACGTGAAGAATCGCGTCATCCGCATGATTGGTGACCCGGCAGCGCGCTACCGGGAAGACCCGGTTCGCATCATCCGCGCGGTGCGGTTTTCTGCCAAGCTCAGCGCGCTGGGGTTTGAGCTGGAGAAAAAAACCGCAGCACCCCTGGTCAAGTCGCAGGAACTGTTGGCCGACGTGCCGCAAAGCCGCTTGTTCGATGAGATGCTCAAGCTGTTGCAGACGGGTCATGCCCTGGCGTCGATCGAGCAGTTGAAAAAGCTGGGCATGGCGCGCGGCATTTATCCCCTGCTGGACGTCGTGGTGGAGCGCGCGGATCAGGCTTTTGTCAACGCAGCGCTCAAGGACACCGACCGGCGCGTGGCAGAAGACAAGCCGGTGGCACCGAGTTTTCTGCTGGCCTGCGTGCTGTGGGCCGATGTGCGTGATGGCTGGGCGCGCCGACTGGAGCAGCAACAGCACTCCCACCCCGCATTGCTGGACGCCATAGACGATGTTTTCCGTGCCCGTATTGGTGATGTGTCGGGCGGCGGCAAGCTTGCCAGCGACATGCGCGAGATCTGGGTCATGCAGCCGCGGTTCGAAAAGCGTGTGGGCAGTTCGCCCTTTGGTCTGGTGGAGCAGGCGCGCTTTCGGGCGGCCTTCGACTTCATGCGCCTGCGTGCGGACATTGGTGAGGTGGAGGAGGTACTGGCCGACTGGTGGCAGGAGTTCAGCATGGCCAGCGACAGCCTGCGCCAGGACCTGGTCGACCAGGTTCGTGAGGAACAGCACAAGCGCCAGCGCTCACCACGGGCCCACCGTGCACCCCGCGCGGAGGCTTCGGCCGCAGATATCGCGCAGGGCGCTACGCTTGCACGGGCGGATACCGGCGCGCACGGCTCCGACGGTTCAGGTGATGCCGCAAGCGCCGCACCACGCAAGCGTCGCCGCCGCCGTCGATCGGGTACAGGCGGCTCAAGTACAGGCGGCTCGAGTACAGGCGGCTCGAGTACGGGTGGCGCAGAGGATCTGGGCGGTTCAGGCAACTGAACTGAAGACGGCGATGCGCGAGCCGGTTACCGTTTACCTGGGACTGGGTGCCAATCTGGGGGATGCGCGTGCCGCGCTGGACGCAGCAGAGCAACAGCTCGCAACACTGGCAGGAACGCAAATCGTCGCGCAGTCCGCTCGGTACCGCACGGCGCCAGTGGAGTCCAGTGGTCCCGATTTCATCAACGCCGTTGTGGAGTTGCGCACCGTCCTGAGTGCGCCCGACCTGCTCGCCTGCCTGCACACCATCGAGGCCGCCGCCGGACGCGAGCGACCTTACCGCAACGCTCCGCGCACGCTGGATCTGGACATCCTGCTGTATGGTGATGCGCAGGTGTGCAGTGCGTCACTTTGCATTCCCCATCCGCGCATGCTTTTGCGCGCATTTGTACTCATTCCGCTGCACGAAATCGCGCCACACCGGGTGAACAGCGTGCAACTGCACAAGGTCAGGGAGCAATCCATTGAACGCATTGGCTAGCATCAAGAACTCGCCGGCGCTGGCGGGCGACATCTGGGGTGGTGTGGCGGCCATGCTGGTCGCACTGCCTTCTGCCATTGCGTTTGGCGTGGCAATCGTTGCGCCTCTGGGTGGTGCACTCGGGGCTCAGGGTGCCGTGGCAGGCATTCTGGGTGCCACGGCGCTAGGACTCATTGCTCCACTGGCGGGGGACCGTGCCAGGCTGGTCACTGCACCGTGCGCGCCGGCGGCGGCGGTGCTGTCGGCGTTGGCCGCCGGTTTTGCACAGTCGGGTGTGCCTGCCGAAAAAGCCCTGATGCTGATCGGATTGATCGGATTGCTCGCCGGTGTCATCCAGATCGCTCTGGGACTGGCCGGCATTGGCAAGCTGATCAAGTTCATTCCGTTTCCGGTGGTCAGCGGGTATCTGAGCGGGGTTGGCCTGATCATCATCGGCAGCCAGATACCCAAGTTTTTGGGCGTTGCGGGTACCGAAGGGCTGATCGCAACGCTGAGCCATCCGGC
>JBPOIP010000162.1:0-7103 GCA_052034395.1 Pseudomonadota bacterium | reverse complement strand
ATTGCCGATTTCACGGTCACCGAGCAAATGCTCAAGCAGTTCATCAAGATGGTGCACCCGCGTGGCATTTTTCGCCCAAGTCCCCGCATCATCATCTGCGTGCCCTGCGGCTCTACCCAGGTCGAGCGTCGCGCCATCCGTGAGTCGGCCCTGGGGGCCGGTGCCAGTGATGTGTACCTGATCGAAGAGCCCATGGCTGCTGCCATCGGCGCCGGTCTGCCGGTGTCCGAGGCCAGCGGCTCCATGGTCGTGGACATCGGTGGCGGCACCACAGAAGTCGGCGTCATTTCGCTGGGCGGCATGGTCTACAAAGGCTCGGTGCGTGTTGGTGGTGACAAGTTTGACGAGGCCATCATCAACTACATCCGTCGCAACTATGGCATGTTGATTGGTGAGCCCACCGCAGAGTCCATCAAGAAACAGATCGGATCCGCCTTCCCGGGCTCCGAAGTCAAGGAAATGGAAGTGCGTGGACGCAATCTGTCTGAAGGCGTGCCCCGCAGCTTCACCATCTCCAGCAATGAAATCTTGGAAGCTCTGACGGATCCGCTGAACAATATCGTGTCCGCCGTCAAGAATGCGCTGGAGCAGACCCCGCCCGAACTGGGTGCCGATATTGCCGACCGCGGCATGATGCTCACCGGTGGTGGTGCGTTGTTGCGTGACCTCGATCGCCTGTTGGCCGAAGAAACCGGTCTTCCCGTGCTCGTGGCTGAAGACCCGCTGACCTGTGTGGTGCGTGGTTGCGGCATTGCGCTGGAGCAGATGGAGCGTCTGGGCTCCATTTTCACCAGCGAATAAGCGCCGGGTACAGCGATGCCACTGGGTACGCTGGACAGGGAGCCGCCGCCGTTCTTCAGGCAGGGACAGTCGGCCCTGTCCAAACTGGCCGTGTACAGCGCACTGGCCTTCTTTCTGATGGTGGCCGACTCCCGGTTTAAAGTCATGCAGCCCCTGCGCGTCGCGCTGGCGGCCGTGTTGTACCCCGCACAGTGGCTGGCATTGCGTCCGGTTCTCCTGTATCAGGAAGTCAACCAGTATTTTTCCTCTCTGACAGCAGCCCAGGCGGCACAGGCCGACGTTATTCGCAAGCACAACCTGCAATCGCAGCGTGCCAACCAGGTGGATCAGTTGACTCTTGAGAATGTCCGCCTGCGCAAGCTGCTGGGGTTGCGGGAGCGACTGCAGACAACGACCATGGCTGCACAGGTGATCTACGATGCGGCAGACCCCTACAGTCGCAAAGTGGTGATTGACAAGGGTATGGCGGACCACGTGGTTCTGGGGTCGCCGGTTCTGGATGAGTCCGGTGTCCTGGGGCAGGTTACGCGGGTCTACCCGCTGGTAAGCGAAGTGACGTTGATCACCGACCGGGATCACGCCATTCCGGTGTTGAACACCCGCACCGGTGCACGCGGTGTGGCTTACGGCGATGCCTCGCTGCATGCCGATGCCATGGAATTGCGTTTCATGGCGGCCAATGCGGATGTCACCGCAGGTGATCTGCTGACCACCAGTGGTGTGGATGGCGTCTATCCCGCAGGCCTGCCGGTGGCCCGGGTCGAGAAAGTAGAACGACGCGTGGATGCAGTTTTTGCCCGCATTTATTGTGTGCCTCTGGCCTTGGTATCTGGCACGGGCCATGTCGTGGTGATGGATCCCGTCACGACACAGATTGCGCAGCGACCGGTTCCCGATGTGCCGGTGATCGCAACACGGCGCGGCGCCCACAAATGAGAATGCTTTTGACACACCATCATTGTCGGGAACTGCGCCCATGATCATGCGACCCGGGCAGCAGTTGCTGCTGCCTGCCAATCCATTTTTTATCTGGGGCAGCCTGGTTGGTGCCATGTTGCTCAACATGATGCAAAACATGGGTTTGTGGGGGCGCGCTGCCTGGAGTCCTGACCTGTTGGCCGTGGTGCTGGTGTTCTGGACCGTTCATCAACCCTTGCGCGTGAGCATTGGGGGGGCCTTTATATTTGGACTCCTGATGGACGTGCACCAGGGCGGCTTGCTGGGTCAGCACGCTATGGCCTATACGGTGCTGAGTTTTTTTGCCATCACCATCCACCGACGGTTGCTGTGGTTTTCGGTTCCGTCGCAGGCGGCTCAAGTATTTCCGCTGTTTGCAGTTGCCCATGCGGTCGAGCTTTCCGTGCGCATGCTCGCCGGTGGGGCGTTTCCCGGGTGGATGATGTTGCTTGCACCGGTGGTGGAGGCTGTGCTGTGGCCCGTAGCAAGTCTCCTGTTGCTGGCTCCGCAGCTCAGGGCGCCTGATCCTGACGCCAACCGGCCGCTGTAACCAGGCATGGACCCTGCGCCGTTCACCATATGACGCAAATACGCAACGTCGAGGCAGATCTGGCGCGCTTTCGCACGCGCGTGTTTGCCGTCAGCCTACTGGTTCTGGTGTGCTTTTCCCTGCTGGCAGCGCGGCTGGTTTACCTGCAGGTGGTGCGCCACGACGACCTGCGTGCGCAAGCCGAGAGCAATCGCACGTCCATCGTTCCCATTGTTCCCAACCGGGGGCTGATTGTGGACCGCAACGGCATTTTGCTGGCGAGTAACTACTCGGCCTACACGCTGGAAATCACGCCATCCAAAACCGGGGGTCTGGAGCAGACCATCGAAGAGCTGTCCACTGTGCTGGATATCACGGCGCGGGACCGCCGGCGATTCAAGAAGCTGATGGAAGAGTCCAAGAGTTTCGAGTCCCTGCCGATTCGTACACGGTTGACCGACTCCGAGGTTGCGCGCTTTGCGGCGCAGCGGTTCCGCTTTCCTGGAGTGGAGATCAAGGCGCGGCTGTTTCGAAGCTACCCGTATGGCGAACTCGCCAGCCATGTGATTGGCTATATTGGGCGCATCAACCAGGCCGAAAAGGCCAAGATCGAAGACGACGATGACCAGGCCAACTACCGGGGAACTGAGTACATCGGCAAGCTGGGTGTGGAGCAGAACTTCGAGAAGCAGCTGCATGGCATCACCGGCGTCGAGCGGGTGGAGACTTCCGCTGGCGGGAGGGCCATGCGCAAGCTGGCCAGCACGCCGTCCACGCCGGGAAACAGGGTGACGCTATCCATCGACATCAAGCTTCAAAAGCTGGTCGAGGACATGTATGGCGACCGCCGAGGGGCGCTTGTTGCCATCGATCCACGCAATGGCGAGGTCCTGGCCTTTGTTTCCAAGCCCACCTTTGATCCCAATCTGTTTGTGGATGGCATTGACTCGGAAAGCTGGGCGGCACTCAACGAAGACATTGACAAGCCGCTCCTGAACCGCGCACTGCGCGGCACCTACCCGCCGGGCTCTACCTACAAGCCCCTGATGGCGATGGCGGCACTCAACAGCGACAAGCGTGCGGCGAACGTGGTCATACAGGACAACCTGACGTACAGCTTTGGTGGGCGCACTTTTGGCAGCCCCGAGGCCGATCGCCCTGGGCCTAAAGACATGCGCCTGGCCATTGTCGGTTCTTCCAACGTTTACTTCTACAGTTTGGCCAACGAAATGGGAGTGGATTTGATCCACGACCAGCTCGAGCCATTTGGTCTGGGTCGGCGCACCGGCATTGACCTGCAGGGTGAAGTGACGGGCGATCTGCCATCGCAGGAGTGGAAACGCAAGAGATTCCGCAAGCCGGAGCATCAGAAGTGGTACGCGGGTGAGACCATTTCGCTGGGAATAGGTCAGGGCTACAACAACTTCACCATGCTGCAGATGGCCACAGCCTACGCGACCATTGCATCCGGTGGGCTGCGCTTCAAACCGCGCCTGGTGCGCGAAATCAAGGATGTGGTGCAGCACTCCAGCCAGCTGGTGGAAAGCGCTGCGCTGGAGCCACTGCCTCTCAAGCCTGAGCATGTGAACGTGATTCGCAATGCCATGCATGGCGTGACCAGGGAAGGCACATCGGCCAGGGTATTTGCCGGTGCGGGGTATACCAGCGGCGGCAAGACGGGTACGGCACAGGCCGTGGGGTTGAGGGCGGGCGAAAAATACAGCAGCCTGAAGACGGATGAGCACAAGCGGGACCATTCGCTGTATGTCGCCTTTGCGCCGGTCGAGAACCCGACCATCGCATTGGCCCTGATTGTGGAGAACGCCGGGTGGGGGTCCACATCGGCAGCGCCCATTGCACGGCGCGTTTTCGACTATTGGCTCCTGGGCCAGTATCCCAACGAGGAAGATATGGAGGCTGTGCGCAAGGGCTTGGCCACCGCACCAATCGGCAAACCGCTGGTAGCCGCCGAAGTGCCCTGGCCACGCGGCATTCGCATAGCCACTGGCGCTACACCTTCGGCCAGTGCTGCAAGTGGGCCTGTAGCAGCGAGCGCCTCTGCCCCTGCTCCCGCTGCCGCTGCCAGCGCCGATGCCAGCGCTGCGCAGCCACTGCGCTAGTGCCCTAACGCAGGAATGCGTCGTAGCCGGTTTTCAGAATCAGCGCCGATACCACCAGGATGAAAACCCCCCGCACAAAGCCGGTGCCGTGCTTGAGCGCCAGGTGGGTGCCCGCGAGGCTGCCCATTACATTGGCAATGGCCATGGCCAGCACAAAGTGCCACCAGACGTGTCCTTTCAGTGCAAACAGCCCGATCGCCGCGAGATTGGACGCTGTGTTGAGCAACTTGGCGCCAGCAGAGGCATGCAGAAAGTCGTACCCCATCAGGCGCACCAACAGAAACACAAAAAAGCTGCCGGTACCAGGCCCAAAAAAACCGTCATAGAAGCCGATGATGGCACCAATGGCACTGGCAACAAGTGTTTCGCGGCTACCTGTGAAACGGGGCGCATGGAGGCGCCCCAGCTGCTTTTTGGCCAGCGTATAGGCCAGCACCATCAGTAGAACGACAGGCAGCGCCTTGCGCAGGTACTCCGGTGAAACTACCGTCACCAGCCAGGCACCGCCCAGAGACGTCACAAAACACACCAGTGCGGCCGGCAGCAGCGCCGGCCAGGGCATTTGGACCCGTTGGCTGTACTGCACTGTCGCAATGGCAGTGCCCCACACCGATGCCCCCTTGTTGGTTCCAAAAAGCGTGGCGGGGTGCGTGGTGGGAAAAGTGGCAAACAACGCGGGCACCAGTATCAGTCCGCCACCGCCTACGATAGAGTCCACAAAACCGGCCAGAAGCGAGGCCAACGACACCACAAGCAATTCCATGCACTGATTCTCGCATCGCCGCCACATTCCAAGCTGCTATATAAAACATAGCACAAAGTTCATATTCAACGGGGGCCGCTGTCGCTTTTCGCATATGACCAATGTGAAACCCCGATTTCATATGGTTCTTCGCATTGACTCGCACAGCGTCCCGTATTCCAATAGAGCCGCAAACGCCGCTGGCATTGAAAGTGGAAATATGACAACGTGTGCGCCAATCGCCATCAGCGTGAATCTGCGGCTGACTCCATGAATCTGTTCACAATCGACCCCCGCTCCATCCCGCTGGGTGAGCCATTGAATTTTTCGATTCGAAGCGAGGATGGCGTCCTGCTGGCGCGCAGGGGGCACATGTTCTTCCATCGCACGGCACTGAGTACGCTGGCCGCCCATGGTGATCTGTACGTTGACATGCAGGAAGCGCAAGCTTACTACGCCGCGCTGAAACGGGAGCCTGCCAGTAGGGATTCAGTCGTGAACGCAAACAAGTCGGGTCGTGTGTCGGCGAAAGGGATGCCCCTTGCTGGCAAGTCCAAGTCGGGTGCTGCGGATGCAGGCTCGGTACACCTGGACTGGCTGGATCTGCAAAGCCGTGTGGACACCATCTTGCGCAGCCCGCAAAGTGTGGACTTCCTGAAGCGCATTCTGCAGGTGCAGGAGGAGCTTGCGGTGCTGGTACGCCGCAGTCCGGATGCCACACTGCTGGCTTTGACGCATCTGGCAGCCGAAGAAAATCAGCTCTACAGCGCAACACACTCGCTGTTTGTCTGCGCAATCTGTGCATTGGCAGCGCATGAAGTCCTGAAATGGCCACAGGAACTGCAACAGTCGATGATGCTGGCAGCGTTGACCATGAACATTTCCATTACGGACTTGCAGGATCGGCTGGCGACACAAGAGTTTCCCCTTTCTGAAGCGCAGCAAATTGCGGTGAAGTCCCATGCGCAGCAATCCGCAGACCTGTTGAAGGCCGCAGGTGTTTTGGACCCGGTGTGGCTGGGTGCGATTGCCTGCCATCACCGGCAAGAGGCGGGGCAGTTGTCTGGCCGAGCCCCCATCGATCAGGTCGCACGGTTGATTCACCGGGCCGATATTTTTGCCGCACGGCTGTCACCCCGGGTTTCGCGCGCGCCTTTGCCCTCGTTGGCGGCCATGAAGGCAGCATATCTTGACGAGGACAGCAAGGTCGATGAAGCAGGAGCAGCCCTGATCAGGGTGCTCGGCATCCATCATCCGGGCGCCCTGGTGAAGTTGGCAACGGATGAAATCGCCATCGTCATTCGCCGTGGGATGCATCGTCTGCACCCCACGGTGGCGGTATTGGTTGGAAAGAATGGAATGCCACTGGTTGAGCCCGTGATACGGGATACACGGCAGCCGGAATTTGCCATCGTGGCCAATGTCAAGCACACCGATATCAAGGCCCGAACGGACTTGCTGCGACTGCTGGCTGTGGTGTAGTCGCCTTGGGGTCAGCGCCAGCAGTTCAAAGCGACCTTTCTCTCAATCAACCCATGCATCTGCTTTTTGATGTTTCTGCCCATGGTCTTGGGCATCTGGCACAAGCGGCGCCTGTCATCAATGCGTTGGCAGCGCGTCATACGGACCTGCAATTGACGATTCGCAGTGCCCTGTCACACTTTCAGATAGCCCGGCGGGTGATGGTTGACTTCCGCCACGTTGCCGAGGCGCGGGATTTCGGCTTTGTCATGCACAACGCCGTCGACATTGACTTGCCGTCCAGCGCGCGTGTTTACCGTGCGTTTCATGCCAACTGGCAGGAGCGGATTCTCCAGGAAGCGCAGTGGCTTGACCAAAACGGAATTGACGCAGTTGTGACCAACGTCGCCTATCTGCCGCTGGCGGCCGCAGCAAAACTGGGGCTTCCCGCTGCCAGCATGTGCTCGCTGAATTGGGCGGATCTTTTCTGGCA
>JBPOIP010000031.1:0-5848 GCA_052034395.1 Pseudomonadota bacterium | reverse complement strand
AGACTCAGATACCCCCAGGTACGCAGTGCGACGTACCAAGCGCACGTACTCTCCTGACACTAAAGCCGAGTTGTTGGCTGCTTGCAGAGCACCGGGCGCATCCATTGCGGCGGTAGCCAGCGCACATGGCATGAACGCCAACGTGCTGCACCGCTGGCTCAAAGAGCCATCCCAATCCAGGCCTCTAATTGGCAGCGGCCCCAGTACTTGTGCCAACACCGTGGACACAGATAGCCAGAGTGTTGCGTCATTCATTGCGTCGATGTCCTTGCTCATGCGGTGACGGTACCGAAGCATCAACACCGTTCCACCCCCAAAGGTCCAGAATGGATTTCGGATGCCGTGCACTTCGATCTCATCGAATAGCGAATAGGCGTGTTGCAACAAACCTTGCCAAACTCCGTTCGGCAATGCTGCCGGTGTCTTCATGCTGGCGGACATCAGGCCCATACGCCCCGTGGTGAATGCAAATCCTTAGCCCAATGGAACACATGCTTCCATAGAAGCTTCGGACTTATGCTACTGGCAGACGCCACCTCTTCTACCGCCGCAACGATCAAAGACAGAGGTGCCTCATCCAGCAGGGTCGAAACGTGGGGCGTGATCTCTTTTGGTAGGGCACCGTCCACCATAGCCGCGGCCAAGGCGGCGGGATTGAGCAAGATCTTGTAACTAACACTGGCGCTTTGACTGACCAATTGCAGAGCGCCTTGGCGACCCTTGCGCGTGTCCGCATCCAGGTTAATGCCGACCAAATCTAAAAGCGTAATCAACTTGGCCGCCCCCAAGTCCACCAAGGAACCGGTTTCCAGCTGATTAATGGTGGCGCGCGACAACCCGCTCATCGTTGCCAGTCGGGCCTGTGAGAGCCCCAATGCGATTCGACGCGCGTGGACAAGTTGGCCAATGTCAGCGAGATTCATGCCTCCTATTGGGCCACATCCACATAAAATATGTCAAACATGTTCGACATTTTTGACGTCGAAACTCAAATCTAAGGAACCCATCAAACATGGCTTTCACTGGGCAAAATTGCAGACCCTACTAACTGGCACTTGAGCCGGCAATCCCGGCCTGGGGTGACCAGTCGCAGTCAATTCTGCCCTGCCCCGATTTGGCTCACCTATGGCTTGTTCGCTGGATCAGCGCCATTTTCGTCTCTGGGTGACCTTGACCGCGGGCAGCGCGGGTCATTTCTTAGACCATGAGTAGCTTCTGACGCACGTAGCCGCGCTCGGGAAGACTGTCCAGAATCTTTTGGCGCTCGTTGATGACAATGGGCTGACCACAGCAAGTGCATATTTAGAAAGGATGTCCGGTTGCGGGGTGCATGTTGACCTTCTAATTTGAGAAGGTTCAACTTTGTCTCAACATCCATTTGTGTTGGCGCTGACCGAAAACTGACTGGGTCAGAATTCAATCAGCCCGAACACTCCGAGGGCCTCTCCCATTGTGCGCAACCCACCTCAGTTCAGTACCATTCATCCCCATGAGCGTGTCAGCAACTCATCAATGGCGTCAGTGATACGTTGCCCCTGGTCCGCCAGTGTTCCCACGTAGGGTCCCAACTGGTCCAGTGCGACCGACACCATGTCCAAGGTGTGAAGCACGACTGGCACACCTTCGACAGTGAAGGTCGGGTTGATACGCTCAATGGGAGCAGGCATGTTGGTTGGCATTGCACTGCGTCGCACCAATGGCACTACAACCCGCCTCCGGTAGCTGTCGAATTGAGCCGACTGCACAACGACTACGAAAGGAATCGATTCGCGCAGCGCGCCCTTGTTGCGATGGATGTCAAACTGCGCCAAAGTAAACCTTCAGAGATTACAGCGTCGTATGTTCATCTGCGAATGACCCGACTTCGCCGCAGAAGGCATTCCATTGCGCCGAGCAGGCATCGGCCTCCTGCTGGCGGCTTCGCCGGGCCACTTGTTGTGCAACGATGAACTGCGTTAACAGGGTCTCAACAGTGGCCGACAGGTTCTCGCTATACGTCTTGGCCTGCTCGACAAGCGCAGCGTTGAGCGTGAGGTTGACCGGACGTTTGCGTGCGTGTTGCTGAGCGTGGGCCATTGCGATTCCTTGGCGTACAAATGTACGCATATGATGCGTATAACCGAGACGTTTGTCTACTAAAAAGTGTTCCCAACTGGGTTCACACAAGTCTTTGATTTTCTTGATTTTTCAGAAAAGCGGGCTATAAATTGTGAAAAGTTATTTTTCACAATAACGTTCCCAAGGTGGAGTTTTCCATAAAAACGGTCCTGGGTTGAACGAAATCAACCCAGACGGCGGTCCTTCAATGGAGGAACCCTGCCATGCCCAATGGCGTGCTGATCGGCAGAAACCTCAAAGGTGTTACCGACAGGGAGGACTTCTCTGTCGAAAACTGGCCCAGCCCAGACGTGGGCGCTCTGTCCACGGCGGACCTCGGCCAGTTTCTGAAACGCCAAGAGGCGGTGCGCCTCTATTTGCAAGGTGTGGCCAGCGCGACGATCTATTCGAGCACGGGCGTGCATCCGAGGTTCATCAACCGTGCGATTCGTGAGCGGTGTATGCACCCTCACCCCGACGGTCGTATTTACGGTTGGAGGGCACTGGTGCCCGGAATTCACATCGTCAAATACCGCCGAAAAACCAAGATTCGCGCTGATGCAAGTGGCCGGGGTGCGTCCGGCGCACTCTCCAACTTACTCTTGCAAGAGCCCGATTTCGCCGATCGGCTGGAAAAGCAAATCCTTAAATCCTGCGCCGATCTGAAGCTCGCGGAGATTCGCCGGCCGCGCCACGCACTATGGGCATGGTTTCTCAAGGAGTTGCGCAGTCTTGGGCTTGAAACCCGCAACGAGTGGCCGTTCACCATGAAAACCATGGGTTACCCGACTCTGTGCCGCTACGCTGACGCGGTGCTGAGCGCCAACCCCATCAAGGCGGCCCGGATTGTGGGTGGCCCCCAGTTGGAGAAAAAGATGGTCTCGGGCGCCGGTATCAACCGCCCGGTCCACAATCCGTTTGAGCGCGTCGAGATGGATGCCTACAAACTCGACGGCCGATTTGTCGTCATGATTCCCGCGCTCGATGGCGGCTGGCACCCACGCCTGATCCACCGGCTCTGGGTCATTGTGCTGCTCGATGTCGCGTCCCGCGCCGTGATTGGCTACCACCTCAGCCTGCGCGTGGAGGTCAACAAGGACGATGTCATCGCCGCCATCAAGAACGCGCTTGTCCGCTGGAGTCGCAAAACGGTGAGCTTTGGGGATCAGGCCTACTTCGAAGATGCTGCCCTGCCCAGCAGACACCACGAGCGTTATGTCGGCCTGTGCTGGAATGAGACCAGTGTGGATGGCGCTCTGGCTGAAACCTGCAAAACGGTCAAATCAAAGCTGCAGGATGTGGTCGGGTCCACCTTGCTCGACCCCAGCGCGGGCTTTGCCCAACGCAGGAGCAAAGACGACCGGCCGTTTATCGAAACGTTTTTCAGGACGCTGGGCTCGCGCGGCTTGCACCGGATGTCCAACACTACGGGTGCCAAGGTGCAGGATAAAAGAGGACGCGATCCCGACAAGGTGGCCGTCATCAGCGAATTCCAGCTGGAATATGCCGCCGAACTGCTGGATGTCCTGATCGCCAATTACAACGCCACGCCCCACAGCAGTCTGGGGTATCGCTCACCGCTACAGATGCTGGACTTCTGCGCATCCATGGACAAGTTGCCCAAGCGGCATGCCGACCCCAACTCGGTTCAAGGCCTGTTGAGCGTTCGCAAGCTCTGTATCGTTCGCGGGGGCTACCAGCAAGGTCGCAGGCCCTATGTAAATTTCCTGGGTGCCAGCTATTCCAACGAAGAACTGGCCCAGCGGCATGACCTGGTAGGTAAGCAGATCTGGGTCATCAACCACCTGGAAGATGACGCACGCATTGCTCTGGCCACCACCAGGGATGGTCACCGTTTGGGAGTCTTGCGGGCCCACCCGCCCTGGCACCGTACGCCGCACAGCCTGGGTATCCGTAGTGCCATCAATTCCATGGTGCGCAACCGGCGTTTTGCTTTAGCCAATGGCGCTGATGCAATAACGGTGTTCATGGACTTCGTGGAATCCAACGCCAAGGGTAAGTTTCCTATCCACCCCAGCTATCTCGAACTGAAACGACTGCTGGTGGAGCACTCGCAGTTCCGCTCAAGCGACGCCGAGGTCGTGGCGGCCAAGTCCCGACTCAAGGAAACCGAAACGACCGCTGACGATGCGCCATCGGAGGTGTCGAACGACAGCGCTGCGGTTGCAACCAAGCCAGTCCAAACATCCCCAAGGACGCAAACACCGTCCAAAGTCTTGCCGCCGTTGCGTAAAGCGGCCAACTGAGGGAGTCGCGCCATGCGCAGCAAACTGCCAGCCCACATCGACCCGAAACATCCGGTGCTGATGCAGGAATACGCTGTTTTCACACCCCCGGTGCACGCCATGGCACAGACCATCGGCGACTGGATCGATCAGCGCCAACCCGGTGGCTACATCCATGGACCTTCGCGTTTTGGCAAATCCCGCGGCGTTAAATGGCATCTTAAAAACGTCCTGGAGGACCGGTTCGGCAAGCGCATCCCCTTGCACATCTGGAGCCGCCCGCCCGACAGCCACCTCAACGAGAAGGAGTTTTGGGTGTCGTTGGGCCTGGCTTCGGGATTTCGTTATGCATCCACCCGGGCCACGCGCGGAGACCGCCGGCGCCTCTTGACCGAGTTTCTGATTGCCTCGGCCGCCAGCTGCGGAAGCAATTTTGTGACCCTGCTGATTGACGAAGCCCAGGCCATGACGTTTCGTGAATGGAACTGGCTGCTGGGTTTACAAAATGCGATGGACTGGGAGGGCTATCGGCTGAGCGTCTTCTCGATTGCCTCCCACCAGATGGACTACACCTATGAGCTGCTGGGCAAGTCTGACCATGCCCATGTCGCGGCCCGCTTCCTGGTGTCGCACTGGCCGTTTCCAGGGATCCGCAGTGCAGACGAGGTGGAATTTGTACTGAAAGGGTATGACGAGGCATCCGAGTGGCCACCGCACAGCGGTACATCGTACCTGGCGCATTTCATCCCAGATGCCTACGCTCGAGGCGAGCGTCTGGCCCCCAGCGCTGGCGTCTTGTGGCGGGTGTTGGAGTCGCTGCTACCTGCGAACTACCAGGGTGACGCCGAGTTTCCAATGCAGCACATAGCGTGGGCAGTCGAGGACATTCTGGTGAGTGCGGCCCGCGGTGATCCTTGGGATGCCGTCACCTCGGAGTCCAACTGGATCGATGCGCTGGCACAGACCCAATTCACCGACCACATGCGTCTGATCTCGGCCAGCGTTCATCGCAAGCGGCCTGCCAAGTCTCCATAGATCCGATTTGTGCCAACGCCTGCTGAATCGTTCGAACGGCTGGCTCGCCACAGCAGACGCTCACGCGTGATCTGGCATGCGGGCTCCACACCACCGTACTCTTCGCTGTGGATGACGGTTCAGCGGTTTCTGATTCTCAACCAGCCCACGCGCGCCGCCTTCATGCAGGACTTTGGAGTGCGCAGCCATGGCCGCACCACAACACAACTCGATGCCAACCAGGCTGGCGGCGTTCTCTGCCCTATCCGACTGGTGCGTTTTGCCAGGGTGTTGGGGGAACCGGTGGAATCGTTTCGCTACTGCCACACCAGCCAGTTCTCCACGGCCGTGGGGCGGTACTTTGGCGACTTTGCGGTCTGTCCGCAGTGTCTGGGCGAGGGGTTCCACTCTGTCCTGTTTTCCTTCAAGGCATTGCGTGAATGCCCGGTCCATCGCACCGAGTTCTGGTGCCGAGATGGTGACAAGTCCAT
>JBPOIP010000152.1:0-6571 GCA_052034395.1 Pseudomonadota bacterium | reverse complement strand
CGCTCCTGAACATCAAGCCCTGGTGGTGAATCTGCCAGGTGGGGCGGCAAATCGACTGCTTCACGCGGATCGCGGGCGCTTCCAAGGTGCGATACTTGGCCTCATGTGGTTGGAACTCTTATCCGTTACCTGGCCGTTGCCGCGGCGGTCGATGCCTTGCAACGCAGTGCCGTGCAGCGCATTATCTTGACCCGGCCTGCGGTGGAGGCTGGCGAGCGCTTGGGCTTCTTACCGGGGGATTTGAACCAAAAGGTAGACCCGTATTTGCGCCCCTTGTACGACGCGCTCTACGACCTGATGGGATTTGACCAGGTGCATAAGGCATTTGAGCGACAAGCGCTGGAGATTGCGCCGCTGGGCTTTATGCGGGGCCGCACTTTGAACAATGCGTTTGTGATTCTGGACGAGGCACAAAACACCACGCCCGAGCAAATGAAGATGTTTTTGACCCGCATTGGCTTTGGTGCCAAGGCGGTTATTACCGGTGATGTGAGCCAGATCGATTTACCCAAATCGCAAGTCAGTGGTTTGGTGGACGCCGAGCGTGTGTTGCGCCGGGTAACGGGCATTGCCATCACCCAGCTGACCAGTGCTGACATCGTGCGCCACCCCTTGGTTGCCCGCGTGGTCGACGCCTACGATGCCGCCCGAGTGAACGACTTGCCGCTGATTGGCATTCCTGAACCGGTTGCCGAATTGCCCCGCGTGGGCCTGCCCAAAACCCGCACACCCGGCGCTCGTGCGCCCAAGGGCAAAGCGTCGTAGCGCCGCAGTTGAAGCGATAGCCCGCCAGACTCCAACCAATCCCTCAATGCCTGCTGCCCATGCTGCCTGAACTCACCCTCTCTTTGCAATTCGCCCCGCTGGCCGATGCGGCCCCGCACCGGGCAGCACTGCCGCGCCACAAGGTTGCGCGCTGGATTCGCCACGCTTTGGCGCGCGACGGCGAAATCACCGTGCGGGTGGTCGACCAGGGCGAAGGCCAAACCTTGAACCGCGATTACCGCAAAAAGGATTACGCCACCAACGTCTTGACGTTTGACTACACCCAAGAGCCGGTAGTGACCGCCGATCTGGTGCTGTGTGCGCCTGTGGTTGCTGCAGAGGCCCGCGAACAGAACAAAGCACTAGAGGCCCATTACGCCCACTTGATCGTGCACGGCGTTTTGCATGCACAAGGGTGGGACCACGAGACCTCGCCAGCGGACGCTCAGGCTATGGAAGCGCGCGAGGTGGCTATCCTCGCGGGTCTGGGCTTTGCCAGCCCGTATGAACCCGGCTAGCCTGTACTAGACCCCTTAAGCGGGGCGTCGCAAAATGGTGTGCTCCAGCTCGTCAAACGCCTCGCTGACGTACTGCGCCAGGGTTTCCAGGTCGGGCAATTCGTCGGTGGCAATAAAACCAAAGAACAGCTCGCCACCGTAGCTAAACAAGGTAATGTTGAGCAAATTGCTGGGCGGCAGGGTGCTGATGGGGTGCATCTCTTCCAGGCAGGCCCCTTTGATGTACAGATGGTCTTTCGGGCCGGGCACGTTGGACACCAGGGTGTTGCCCATAGGCGGCATGTGGTTGCTCAGACGTAAAGATTCTGCAATCTGCGCCACCAAATTGGTGATCACGGTGTAAGACTCAATCGCCTCGGGCGCCACACTGTCAACCATGGTTCGCACATTGCGCAAGGAATAGCCGATATTGCGCAGGCGCACATAGGGGTCATCGGTGGGGGGGGACAGTTCCACCTGGATGATGCCCAGCTTGTTGCCCAGCGAGGTCTCTCCCGATTTGCGCAAATTGACGGGCATCTGAATCGTGATGGGGCGGCGCAACTCCACACCCAGGTCATTGAGGTAGCGGCGCAGCGCACCGTCCACGCAGGTCAGCGCAATATGGTTCAGCGTCGAGCGTGTCTGCTTGCGAATGACATCAATGCGCTTCATGGACACGGACGCAGAGGCAAACTGGCGCCCGGCGGTGACCTGGCCTGTTAACGGTGTTTTGGCACTGGAGACAAACGGCAGCGCAATCGCATTTTTGGTCAGGCGCACGCTTTCCAGAAAGAGCATGGCCGCCAGGCGACCCACGCCCAGGAAGCGCCGGCTGTTGCCAGTCAATTCACGCCACACCTTGGACAGCAACTCCTGGTTCAACTTGGCGCGTCGGCTGGCATGCCGACCCCGTGCCAGGGTCCAGATGGGGAGTAACTCCAGGTCGTCGGCCGTGGCGGCAAAACTGTCTGCCATCCAGCTGCTCATGGTCACGCCGTCGGCATAGGCGTGGTGCATGCGCTGGTAAATGGCAAAACGGCCGTCGTCCATGCCGTCAATGACGTGCATCTCCCACAGTGGGCGGCTGCGGTTGAGCATCGGGGTGTGCAGCGTGGAGACAAACTCGTACAGACCTTTGCGGTCGCAGTTGTCTTTGGGCAGCGTGTGGAAAAAGATGTGTTGTGACAGATCAACGTCCACCGTCTTCCAGTCGGGCAAGGGCTTGAGGGAGAAGTCAATGCACTGGTTAAAAGGCGCCTTCACATCGGTAAAGGTGAGGTATTCCTTGTACAGGTTTTTGGCAAATGCGGGGGTGGATTTGGGGGGGCGCCTACAGATGAGCAAACCGGCCACATGCTTGGGGCTGGCTTGTGTTTCGGCAACAAAAAAGCCAAGGTCGAGTAGAGACAATTTGCTCATCGCAGGGAGTACTTTCGTGAAATTGAGTTTGCACTGTAAAGGACAGGCTGGTCGCGGTCAATGCCGATAACAGGAGCCCTGGCGTGCCAAGTATAAGGTAGTAGTGGGGCCAAATAGCCCGCTCCGATTATGCCCTTGCCCCATGGGAAAGTACCCCTGCCGTTGGTTGACGCCTCTACCTAATTGCCTTGATACTGCCCACTTGTGCAGGAGATTTTTTAGCCCATGTTGCCGCGCAGTGCGCCAGCCGTGTGCCACCTGCCACCAAGGAGAATCAATGCGACGGATACGCGTGCTGCTGGCGCTGGGGCTGTTGGTGATGACGGCCTTTCCCGCCCACGCAGCGGTGAGTTGGCTGCGCCGGGATCTGGTGGTGGAGCTGCGCCAGATTGGCGCAGAAGACGAGGCCCGTGAAGCCGAAGATGGGCGGGGTGTACCCGGCGGCTACTCGGTCTCTACCATCACCGCCGATGACCGCATGGCAACCCACCGGGTGCGGGTTCAAAATGGCGAAAAGGCCCAAATGCAATTCAGCCAGTCGCAGCCCGTCCAGTGGGTGCAGGCGGCGTCTGCCCAAAGCACCACACTGTCCGTGCGTGGGGCATCGGCCACCCAGAACACGGGCGCCATCACCCAAGAACGTGCAATGCTCGAGACGGGTTACACCCTGGTGCTGACGCCGCGCTGGGGCGGCGGCAGTAAGCCGGTTCAGGCCGTGCTGGATTTGCAAACCAGCAGCGTCGATGCCGGTACGGTGGGCGATGCGTCGTCCAGCACCCGCAGCCAGCTCCGGACAACGGTTACCGTGCCGCTGCGCCAATGGGTCACGGTGGCCACCAGCGGCGCCAGTGCAGCCAGTGGTACTTATCGCAGCGCCGGCGCAAGCGGTGGCCTGCAGCTTATCCAAATTCGTATCTCGCCGCAGTGAAACTCACCTCGCTCCCCTTGTTTCCCCTGGGCTCTGTTTTGTACCCCGGGGGCTTGTTGTCGCTGCAGGTTTTTGAGGTGCGTTACCTGGACATGGTGGGGCGCTGCCACAAGGCCCAGGCCCCGTTTGGTGTGGTGCTGTTGACCGAAGGCTCCGAGGTACTGCAGCGCAACAGTGATGCAGAAGGCGGCGACCTGTTTGCGCCGCAAGCCTTTCAAAACACCGGAACCTTGGCACAACTGACCGCGTTTTCCAACCCCCAAGCGGGCTTGCAGCTTATTCAGTGTGAAGGTGTGCAGCGCTTCACCATAGACCGGCGTGAAAAGCTCAAACACGGCCTGTGGGTTGCTGACGTGACGCTGCGCGATGCCGACAAAGCAGTTCCTGTTCCCGATGATTTGCAAGGCACTGCAGATGCGCTGCGCCAGTTGATCGTGAATCTGGAGGCACGCAAACCGCCGGGCAGTGCGCCGCAGTTTCACACGCCATACCAATTTGACGATTGCGCCTGGGTATCGAACCGCTGGTGCGAATTGCTCCCCATTCCAGGCGATCTGAAACAGCGCCTGCTGGAGCTGGACAACCCGCTCGTGCGGCTGGAGCTGGTGGGCGACATTCTCAACCGCACCGGCATTGCGACCTAAGGCGTAGTGCGCGTTAGCGGTTGCTGCGCAGCGGTGAATCGGCCGAGATACCCCAGCCAATGTTGCTCTGTGGCACGCGGGCGCCTGAATTTTCAGACTGGCTCGCCCACCACAAGACCGCCCCCACGCCGCCAATCAACACGGCTGCCCCCGCCAAGAGCTTGAGCACCGTCACCCACAATTTGGGCTCTTTGTTCTTTTTCATTGCACCTACTCTGTGTTGTTGTCAGGGACCGTTAGCCGCGCATCAGGGCTTCAATCGCGCCCGCTTCAACCGGGACACCCCGTGAAATCAGCTCACACGTATGGGCTCCCACGATGGCGTCGTCTTCAATCCGAATCCCGATATTGTGGAACATCTGCGGTACCTCATCTGAGGGGCGTACGTAAATTCCGGGCTCCAGGGTCAACACCATGCCTTCGCGCAAAATACGCGCCGGGCGGTCTTTGATGGTCTCGCCCGTGAGGGCGTCGCGGCGTTCGCTGATGCGACCGCGCTCGCTAGGCTCGGTGTAGGTTCCGCAGTCGTGCACGTCCATACCCAGCCAGTGGCTGGTGCGGTGCATGTAAAACGGGAAATAGGCACGCTGCGCAACCACGTCTTGCACACTGCCCACCTTGTTGGCGTTGAGCAGCCCCAGGTCCAGCATGCCTTGCGCCAACACATTGACAGCGGCGTCATGAGGGTCGGTAAAGCGTGCCCCTGCGCGGGTGGCCGCAGCGGCCGCCTCTTGGGATGCGTGCACCACGTCATACAGCGCGCGCTGGGGGCCAGTAAAGGTGCCATTGGCCGGAAAGGTGCGGGTGATGTCGCTGGCGTAGCCGTCGAGCTCGCAGCCAGCGTCAATCAGCACCAGCTCACCATCGCGCACCAAACCGGCGTCGGCCCGGTAATGCAACACACAGGCGTTGGCACCGGCCGCCACGATGGAGCCGTAGGCCGGGTATTGGGAGCCGTGCGTGCGAAATTCGTGCAGCAACTCGGCGTCCAGGTGGTACTCGCGCACCTCTTGTCCGGCGCGCAGCATGCGGGCCGAGCACTGCATGGCGCGGATATGGGCTTGCGCGCTGATCTGGGCGGCGCGGCGCATGGTGTCTTGCTCGGAGGCGTCTTTGAACAGGCGCATCTCGTCCAGTGGTCCACACAGGTCACGCTGCTGCTCGGGGCACAGCGCGCCGTAGCGTACCCGCGTGCGCACCGACTGTAGCCAGCCGTCTACACGGGTCTCCAGGCCTTGGTGGGTGGCAAAGGGGTACCAGACCGCATCCCGGTTTTCCAGCAGCTTGGGCAGCTGCGTATCCAGGTCTGTTACCGAATGGGCCGCATCCAAGCCCAGCGCCTGCGGCGCCGCATCGGGCCCCAGGCGGTAGCCGTCCCAGATTTCACGCTCCAGGTCTTTGGGCTGGCAAAACAGGGTGGTGCGACCGTCGCCGGTAATCACCAGCCAGGCCTTGGGCTCGGTAAAGCCGCTGAGGTAGAAAAAATAGCTGTCGTGTCGGTACAGAAAGTCGCCGTCGCGGTTGCGCCGCTGCTCGGGCGCGGTGGGGATGATGGCGATACCGTCTTTGCCCAATTGGGCGGCCAGGCGGGCGCGGCGTTGCGCGTAGACAGACACGGGGGTGGTCATGGGGCGAGTCCTTGAACGGTGTTGAGTTGCTGCAAGCGTGCGGGCGTTCCCACATCGGTCCAGCGGCCGGTGTACAGCGCGGCGCTGACGCGCCTTTGGGCCATGGCCGCACGCAAAAGTGGCGCCAGGGCAGCTTTGACGCCGCCGGGGTTCCCTGCGGGAGTGTCACACCAGGGCGGGGCAAACAGGGCCGCGCGGTACAGGCCGATGGTGCTGTAGGTGTAGCGGCTCTGGGGGGCGTCGACGGGTAGGCTCAGGGCCAGGCCATCGGCGCTCAGGCCAAAGTCGCCGCGCGGGTTGTGCTCGGGGTTGGGCACCAGCCACAGGTGAGCCAGGTTGTCGCTGGCCACAAAGCGTGTTACCGCCTCTGGACTGAACACAAAATCTGGCGCAAATACATCCCCAGCCAACACCCAGAACACATCCCCCAGCGCGGGCAATGCCCGAGCAATACCACCCGCCGTTTCCAGCGCGCCACCAAAGTCGCGCCCTTCGTGCGAGTAGCGCAGCGCCATCGCAGGGGATTCAGTTGCAGAGACTTGCTCCTGATTTGATAGCTGCTTGCGCAGTGTTTGCGAGGGCTGGATGCCAAAAACGTTACCAAACTGCGCTTCAATCTGCTCCCCCAACCAAGCGGTGTTGATCACGACCGGGCCAAAGCCACTGCGGGCCAGCGCTTCCAGCGGC
>JBPOIP010000229.1:0-2511 GCA_052034395.1 Pseudomonadota bacterium | reverse complement strand
TTTTGGAAATTGCGTTAAAACTAAAATCTCTCCTATATAGGTCATGCTCTAAAGGTAACATTGGGTCTGATGAAACTTCAAAGTCTGTTCTATTTGGGCCTGTTTTAATTTCAGTTCTTGGAATAGCAATATCAATATCTTCATTACTTCCAAATTCTTTCCATTTAATTACTCCAAATTTTTGACCAACCAAATTAACAATTCCATATTTTTTAAGAATTGAATTCATTTTATCAATTGAAATTCCTCTTATAAGAATATCTAAATCTTTAGATTCTTTTCCAAGTAGTTCATCTCTCGTTGATCCTCCAACGCTAAATATCTCTCCACCAGCTTTTTCAATATCTGAAACAAATGGTAAATCATTTATTTTAAGATTTGATTCATTGTAAAATTGTTTTATTTTATCTATCATTTTATTAATACCTTTAATAATTCAGGATGATATTTCTTTAAATACTTCTCAGTTATTCCCGAACCATCTATTTTTAATTTTTCACTAATCCTCAAATTTCTTCCAAGTGATTTTAAATTAATGCAATTCTCTATATTTAGAATTTTAAATGTGCATTGTTTATCTATCTTTTTAATTGATGAATTTCTAAGATTTAAAAAACCAACACTTACTCCTTCTTCAATTATTTGAATAAATTTATTTTCAGATAAATCTAAAGTATAAACAAAACCAGAATAGCTTTTAATTCTTTTTATATTTGAAGCTTGAAGATTAACCTCATTTACTGGAAACCATTTAAGTTCACCTAATGAGGTTAAGTTAGGACAATTTACAATTAAAAATCTTTGTATCCAATTTATATGTTTTAATAATCCAAGTGATTTTAATTTAGGAAGATTTGAAAAATTTAAACTATACATATACTTCTTTTCATTTACTTCAATTTTTTCAAGTTTTCCTAAATCAGTTAACTCTCTACAATTATTTAAATCTAAACTACCATGAACCTCTTTTAATTCTCCAAGTGATTCAACTATTGAATTAGCTAGATTTAAATTTCCATTAATTATCATAACTTTCCATATTTATTTAATACAAGCCAATCCATTATATGAACTTCATAAGCATTCTCAAAATTATTCAAAGCTTTACAAATCACTGGAATTTCTTGTATTAAAATATCTCTAATAGCTTCGGCAATTAATCTAGCTTCTTTTTGGGCAGTCTTATGAAGCCTTTGATTTAATGTAGTTATCCAAGAACGAATTGAACCATTAAATATTAAAGTAGTTGAAGTGGTTTCAGGTAATATAAATCTAGCGGTTTCTTTAGCTACATTGTTTTTAAGTAATTCAATATAAAGACCTTCTGATTTAATTAAGTGTTCATTTACTAAATCATCAAAGTCAGTTAAAATATCTTCAGAACTCTGTCTATTTGATTTACTTTGTTTTCTTAATTCAATTGGTTCAAATGAAGAATTAACTTGATAGCGCTGGGACCATTCCTGAGGCTTTAATGAAGAATGGCGTAACAATTCTCTTCCAATCGCTCTAGAAGTTTTAATTTCAAAAGTTAAATTAGCCATTTCGAAAATACTCCAATGACCATTAACTATACAATGTCTTAAGAGTTTATCAGCATCAGTAAATAAATCATTTGTATCTCTTCCACTTGAAACTCTTGCTATTCCAGTGATAATTTCATCTATTGACTTTCCTTTATATTCTAAAAGTCCTGTAGTTTTTCCTATAAGTCTTACTTGCATTTTATTTTATTCCTTTATTAATATCTAAATTCACATTGATTAAATAGCTTCGGTTTTTCTTTTTTAATATACTCTTCATTGATACCACTTTCTCTTAATAGTAATACCAATCCAACTTTATTTAATTTATTAAGAGATTTTAAATTCTTACATCCCCACAATTTAATTCCTCCTTTAATTTCGTTAAGTTCTCCCAAAGAAATTAAATTAGAACAATCCCAACAAGATAAACTTCCTTTAATTATTTTTAGTTTACCTAAAGAAATTATAGAGCTATCAGTTAGAAACACATCTCCATTAATTTCTGTAATTTCTCCTAATGATTCAACACTTGAATTTTTTAAGTTTAAATCTCCATTTATTATCATTCTTGTTTCTCCAAATATTCTTTTAATTTAAGAAAATTTAAATCACCAAATTCACCTCTACCTTCAAGATATTCAATTGAAGATGTTAATTTAGTTTCATTTAAATCTTTTATTCTATTTGAAAGTCTTGAAAGAACTTTATCAAAATCAATTGTTTCAAGTTCTTCTGATTCTAAAATTAATTGTTTCTCTCTTAATTGTTTTTCAAATTTCTTTAAAGCTTTTTTCTTAACATTCAAGGCTTTTTTCTTAACTGATTCCAAATAGATTTGTTTCTTCTTAATATTTTCATTATTACTTGATAAATCTAAATCACCTCTTTCTCCACCAACATCGGAAAGAGCATCGGCAACTTCTCCAGGTATTTGGTCATCAGAATAAGTTTCTTCATCTCCACCATCACCTAAATCATCCATTCC
>JBPOIP010000048.1:0-3096 GCA_052034395.1 Pseudomonadota bacterium | reverse complement strand
TCAAGGCAGGGCTGGTGTTCAATCCGGCCCAGCCGCTGGATGTGCTGGATTGGGTCATTGACGACATCGACCTCATTCTGATCATGAGCGTCAACCCCGGATTTGGCGGCCAGAGTTTCATCGACTCCGCATTGCGCAAGATCGAAGACGTGCGACGGCGCATCACTGCATGCGGAAAAGACATCCGGCTGGAAGTCGATGGCGGCATCAAGGTCGGAAATATCCGTCAGGTGGCCGATGCCGGAGCCGATACGTTTGTGGCCGGCAGCGCCATATTTGGTAACCCCGATTACCGGGGCGTCATCGATGCCATGCGCGTCGCGCTGGCCTCTTAGGGGCAGCGTCCCGCACTGACGATTTACCAAAGGCCCGCACCGTGCCCAAAATGCCAATACCGGCTGCGTCCGAGTTGGGCAGCCATCTGGTTGAGAGGCTCAAACGCCTGGCGCTCGTTGCGGAGCGCAGTTCGAACGCGGTGATGCTTGCCGACGCGGACCTGACAGTGGTTTGGGTGAACGCGGCGTTTACGTCCATCACCGGATTCACGGAGCAGGAGTCCCTTGGGCAGCGGCTGGGCATTTTGCTGTCCCGTGGCAGCGCCGACCCGGTTGCGTTCAATGAGTTTGTTCAAGCCGTAGCGCAGGGCCGTGCACTCAAGCGCGAAATCAACATCCGGGCGGTCAATGGTGATGCACGCTGGGCTTTGGTGGATTTGCAGCCCCTGCATGACGACACCGGCGTGCTGACGGGGTGGGTGTTGGTGGCGACCGACCTCACGGACCTGCGTGCGCAACAGCAATTACTGCGTCTGGCGGTTGATGGTGCCGGACTGGGTACCTGGCAATGGGAGGTGCGAAGCCGGGCCATGCATTGCAATGCGCGCCTGCTCGAAATCATGGGCTACGCCAGCGACCAGATCACCATGACCGATAAGGGCTGGCATGCCCTGATCCATCCGGACGATCTTGGCCCCTGGATCGCCGCAGTGAAAGCCCAGTTGCGCGACCCCAGCGCGCCACTGCGCATGTCAGTGCGCATGCGCCATGGCAAGGGACGCTGGGTCTGGATCCTGTTTGTCGGGGCCGTGGTGGACCATGCCACGGACGGTCTGGCGATGCGCATGGCGGGTGTGGCGATGGATGTGCAGGTCCAGAAGGCCATGGAGCACGAATTGCGCGTTGCGGCGCGCACGGATGTGTTGACCCAGTTGCCCAATCGCAATGTGTTGCTGGAGGCCGTTGAACTCGCTATCCAGCGCCGGCGCGCCCAACCGGGGTACCAGTTTGCGATCCTGTTCATGGATTTTGATCGGTTCAAGCAGGTCAACGATACGCTGGGGCACAGCGTGGGCGACGCACTGTTGCGCCAGATCGCGCTGCGACTGCAGGACAGCCTGCGCCCGGGTGACAGCCTGATCCATACCAGTGACTTCGCGCACATTGCCGCGCGCATCGGAGGTGACGAGTTCGTCGTGTTGCTGGACGACATTCGGGGTGACCTGGATGCCGAAATTGTGGCGAGCCGCCTGATTGAAGTGTTGTCGCTTCCGTATGCCATTGGCACGCACCGGGTCATGTCCTCAGCGAGCATTGGCATCGTGACCAGTGGACACGCGGCCGACGATGCGGACAGCGTGTTGCGTGACGCCGACATCGCCATGTATGAAGCCAAGCGTGCGGGGCGCGCACGCTACGTCATGTTTGAGCCTTCCATGCGCCAGCAGGTCAATGCATCGGCTTCCCTGGAAAACGATTTGCGGCAGGCGCTGGAAAATCAGGAGCTGTTTGTTGTCTACCAGCCGCTTGTGAACCTGCGCAGCGGGGTGTTTACCGGCGTCGAGGCACTGCTGCGATGGCGCCATCCGCAACGCGGCCTGGTGTCGCCCGTGGAATTTATTCCCATTGCCGAGGCGTGCGGACTGATAGGGGATCTGGGGCAATTTGTCCTGCAAGCCGCCTGCAGTGCATTTGCGCAGATGCCCTTTGCCACCCTGGAGGACGGCTCGCCAACCCTTGCGGTCAACTTGTCGCGTGCGCAGCTTCTCCAGCCGGGACTGGTGGCCGATGTGCAGGACGCCATGCGCGCCAATGGTCTTGCGCCGCAGCAACTGGTGCTCGAAGTCACTGAGAGCCTGGCTGCGCAGGATGAGAGGGTGCTGGAGACACTGCACGCCATCCGGGAGTTGGGCGTGGCCCTGTCGCTGGATGATTTCGGGACCGGTTACTCATCCCTGTCGTGTCTGCATGCCTTGCCCGTGAATTTTGTCAAGGTGGACCGGTCCTTCGTGAGCCAGGCCCAGACCAGTGACTACCACCGGGTGCTGATCGAGGCAACCATTCGCATGGCACAGACGCTGGGTCTTGGAACCGTGGCCGAAGGCATTGAAACCCCGGGACAGGCCGAACTCATGGCTGCTTTGGGGTGCAACAAGGGACAAGGTTATCTTTACAGCCGACCGCTGGAAGCCCTGGCCCTCGTTGCCTGGGTGCAAGCCAGATCGGAAGGCTAAAAAGTTTCCCAGTCGTCGTTGCCAGCCGCTGGCGCGGCCTTGGCAACAGCCATCGGCTGGGGCAGCTTTTTGGGAGTGGTATTTGCTGGCGCCTTCGGCTTGGATGCCAGTTTCAGTGGCGCCGGCGCACGGCTCAGGGACGCCGGCGGGCGTGGTCGGGGCAGGGGCTGGGTGGTGGCGCGGCTGTTGGGCAGAAATGTTGATGGGGTGGCGGCGCTGCTCGTGCCAACGTTGAAGGCTGCTACTACCTGCACCAAATCCTGTGCCTGGCTCTTGAGGCTGCTGGCTGCTGCCGCCATTTCTTCCACGAGGGCGGCATTTTGCTGTGTGGTCTGGTCCATTTGTGAGACGGCTTCGCCCACCTGCCGCACGCCCAGCGACTGCTCGTTGCTGGCGGCGCTGATCTCGCCCATGATGTCGGTCACGCGGCGGATGCTGTCGACCACTTCGGTCATGGTAGTGCCGGCCTGATCGACAAGCGCAGTGCCTTGTCCTACACGCTCCACGCTGGCATTGATCAACGACTTGATTTCTTTGGCGGCGTCGGCGCTGCGACCAGCCAGACTGCGTACTTCGCTGGCGACGAC
>JBPOIP010000014.1:0-4041 GCA_052034395.1 Pseudomonadota bacterium | reverse complement strand
TATTTTTCTCTGGTTAGTTTTATTTTTCAAGGATTAGGCCGTTGGTTATTCTCAACTAATCATAAAGATATAGGTACTCTTTATCTTATATTCGCAGCATTTTCCGGCGTGTTGGGTACTGTTTTGTCTGTATTTATTCGTTTAGAATTGATAGATATAGGAGATCAATTTTTTCTTGGTAATTACCAGTTATACAATGTAGTAATTACTGCCCATGCATTTTTGATGATATTTTTTCTAGTTATGCCCGGTCTTTTGGGAGGTTTCGGTAACTGGTTTGTTCCACTTATGATTGGTGCTCCTGATATGGCATTTCCTCGTCTTAATAACTTAAGTTTTTGGTTACTACCTCCATCGTTAATTTTACTTCTAGGTTCTGCACTATTAGAAGGAGGGGCAGGTACAGGTTGGACTGTTTACCCGCCACTTTCAGCAGGGTTAGCCCATTCTGGCCCAAGTGTTGATATGGCAATCTTTAGTTTACACATTGCAGGTTTATCGTCATTATTTGGTGCTATAAATTTTATTACCACTGTGATAAATATGCGGGTACCTGGTATGTATTGGGATAGAATACCTCTTTTTGTTTGGGCTATTTTAATTACTGCTGTTTTACTATTGCTTTCTTTACCAGTTTTAGCGGCAGGTATAACTATGCTACTAACGGATAGAAATTTTAACACTTCATTCTTTGATCCTGTAGGCGGTGGGGATCCTATTTTATACCAACATTTGTTTTGGTTTTTTGGACATCCAGAAGTTTATATTTTGATAATACCAGCTTTTGGTATTATTAGCCATGTTTTGGCTTCTTATTCATATAGAAGAATATTTGGTTATCAAGGAATGGTTTTTGCTATGTTGGCTATTGGTCTTTTAGGTTTTCTTGTTTGGGCACATCACATGTACACTGTTGGTATGGATGTTGATACAAGAGCTTACTTTACTGCAGCAACAATGATAATTGCTATACCTACTGGTATAAAAATTTTTAGTTGGTTGGCAACTTTAGTTGGTGGTATGATAATTTTACTGTCTCCTATGTATTTTGCACTTGGTTTTTTATTTCTTTTTACAGTTGGTGGTTTGACCGGTATAATATTATCAAATGCAGGATTAGATATAGCATTACATGATACCTACTATGTGGTAGCTCATTTTCACTATGTTCTTTCTATGGGAGCTGTTTTTGCTTTTTTTGCTGGTTCATATCATTGGTTAGGTAAAATAACAGGTTATACTTATTCTAAATCAAAAGGTCGAATTCATTTTTGGACTACTTTTCTTGGTGTAAATTTTACTTTTTTCCCTATGCATTTTTTAGGGTTAGCGGGTTTACCTAGAAGAATACCTGATTATCCAGATATTTATGTTTTTTGGAATCAAATTGCTACCTTTGGTACCGTTTTAACTATGTTTTCACTAGTTTATTATATTTTAAGTTTAACTAGAGGACGTTTCTACGATTATAAATATCAAGTTTTTGAATCTGATAATTTAAAAATTTCTAACGCAGACGTTGCCTAGTAAAAATTTAAATTATAAAATTTCCAATAGTATTTTAATTAGATTACAATCAAAAAGACTTGCTTGAATACGTATGGCATCAAAAACAACTATTAAATTTAATTTTAATAGAAGTTTCGATGTTAATTTAGATTTTAATTATATTGATTTTCCAGCGTCAATGTGACGTGCAATCAGATTAATTTATAAATCTGGTATATTTTTTGGTTTGGGATTACATACCTATTACTCCAATGAGATATCATGAAAACAAAAATTATTAAATAAAAATTACTACACTAGTAAATTACAAATAAAAAAGGATAGTCGATATTTTTATGGTTTAGTGTTGTCAAGAAGGTTGAATTTTTTATCTACTACAGTGACACTAAGGAATGTTTTTTATAATGAAATAATGGAAAAAAAATATCCGATTTTTAGTGCTCGAAATACATTAGTAAGTCAATTAGAATCTGGTACCGTTAAACATTTTTTATCGACTTTTTTAAAAAATAAAAAAAATAAAAAAACTTTTTATCATATTAGAAATTACCCTAGAGCTTTAAGCAGGATAGTTTTAACAGAATAAATAATTTTATTAAATATTAATATTTTTTTACTTCTTATTACTAATATTTTTTTACTTTGTAGACGTATTTTATGGATAGCTTGGCTATGAATGAAAGGCGTTGTTGAAAACGAAATGGTAAGCGTCTCTTATAATATGTATGGCTTACATTCCTTATAGTTAACTATAATCAAGTATGTTTACTTGGTAAAAATTTGCTGTGAAGTGAAACATCTCAGTAGCAGCCTTATCAAAAATCAAAATTAATATAATTAAATTAAAATTATTATGAGACCGGGTTAGTAGAGGTGATCGAAAATCCCGAATTTAGTGGTAAAATTTGGGTTGAAAATTATAACTTTGTAAAAAGTTTTATCCAAAGATGGTATGCATAGTCCAGTAAGCTTCGAACGAATAACTTAGGTTAGCAATTTTTACTACTAAAAAAGTAAAACACAACTCGAAAATTGTGTTTGAAGAAAAAAAGACCACTTTTTAAAATATAAAATACTCATAGACCTACAGTGTACACAGTACCGTGAGGGAAAGCTGAAAAGTTACTTTGGTAGGTAGGTGAAATAGATCTTTAAATAGAATACGTAAAGCAGTTAGTCGACTTTTTAGTTATTGACGTACCTTTTGCATAATGGGTTAGCTAGTTAATTAATTTAGCGAGCTTAAGAATTTATTTTGGAGGCGAAGTGAAGGCAAACACTAAACAGTTTAGTTAGTTAAATTAATTAGACCCGAAACCAGGTGAGCTAGCCATGGCCAGGTGTATGTTGCGTAGCGATGTAAGACCGAACTCTTATCTGTGGCAAAAGATTGGGATGAGCTGTGGTTAGGGGTGAAAGGCTTATCAAACTTGGAAATAGCTGGTTCTCCGCGAAATTTATTTAGGTAAAGCGTTAGTTTATAATTTTTTTGGTAAAGCTCTTTTTAGCGTAGGGGGTTTCGATCTACCGAAGTTATTAAAAATCAGAATAAAAAAATTAGTATATTAGCAGACAAGCATAGAGCGCTAAGGTCCTATTGCTAAGAAAGGAATAGCTTAGAATTATGGTTAAGGTCTTTAAAAAAAATTAAGTGACATAAAAATCTGTAGGGGTAAATAAGCATTAGGAGGTGGGCTTAGAGGCAGCCATCCTTTAAAGAAAGCGTAACAGCTCACTAATGCTTCATTCTTACAGATTGATTAATGTAGGAGTCTAAATTTTTTACCGAAACTTAATTAGATAAATTTTTTATCTAGGTAGCGGAGCGTGGTGTATTTGAATACAAATTGAAAAATTTATTATCACTATTGATAATGCTAACATGAGTAACATTATTAACGTGAGAATCGTTAATGCCGTAAACCTAAGGTTTCCGTCGGCTAGGATCTTCCACCGCGGGTTAATCGATCCCTTATTTTTTTAATGTTAGTTAAATAAAAATGGGTTCTACTTTTAGAAATAAAAAAAATTGTATCAATAATAACTTTTGTAAATGATTATGAACAAAAAAAACGCAGTGTTTTTATTATTTTACAGGACTTGAAAGAACAAAGATATGATAAATCGTACTAAAACCAACACTGGTGGGTTAGTAGAGTATACTAAGGCAGATGAGTGAATAATACTGAAGGAACTAGGCAAAATGACCCTGTAACTTCGGGAGAAAGGGTGTCCATATTTTTGGATGGCACAAAATAGGAAGTGGCGACTGTTTAATAAAAACACAGGAATCTGCAAAAATGAGAATTTAGGTAAAGGTTCTGACACCTGCCCGGTGCTGGTAGGTGAAATTGAAAATACCATAACCTAAAATATATTATTTTGGTTTTGCTATTTTTTCTAAATCCCAGTAAACGGCGGCCGTAACCATGACGGTCCTAAGGTAGCGAAATTCCTTGTCAGGTAAGTTCTGACGCGCATGAATGGTGTAACGACTGCTTCTCTGTCTCCAGTATTAGCTCAGTGAATTTG
>JBPOIP010000033.1:0-48489 GCA_052034395.1 Pseudomonadota bacterium | reverse complement strand
GTTTCAAGAACATCTTCGGGATTGAAGACAGACGAATTTTCGGATTCGATGTCATGGGAGTGGCAGGGTTTCAGGTTTGCTCAATACCCTGCACAGGCAGTCTAGATGGATGAGCGCATGCGCATGCCTGCACTTGAGACAAGTTGAAATCGACCACAATTGCCACACTTCAGCCAGCATTCATGACGCTAGGCAGACAAGACAAGGCAACAAGGGAGTTCGAGACCAATGACAGCCGATGAGTTTGCGCGGTTGAGTGCGATGGCGCAGCAAGATGTATTGTTTTGGCTGTACAACGACGCAGCCAACCACATCCAGTCTGATTCCATTCTTATAGGGGCACGATACTTGGAGCAATTGATTGGCTTGGGGACACCCGTGTTTGGAAAGCTCACGTCATTGGGGCAGGAGATGATGTTGCGCGCGCTGTACAACACCGGAGTCGCCCTTGGACAAAGCGGCGATGCAGCGGGGAAGTCGCTCAATTTTCAGCGCGTCATCTCCATGGGTTCACCCGTGTTTGCCAAACTCCCAGGAGGTGGGCGGGAGATGGTTTTGAGAGCGTTGACAAACACCGCAGTCTCCCTTGGAGAAGGCGGTGATGCAGCGGGGGCGCTGCTCCATTGCCAGCACGTTATAGACCTGGGAGCACCCGTGTTTGCCAAACTCCCAGGAGGTGGGCGGGAGGCGATAGTGAGTTCACTGTTCTACACCGGGCTCACCCTTGGGCAAGGCGGTGATACAGCAGGGGAGTTGCTCCATTGCCAGCGAGCCATCACCCTTGGGGAACCCGTATTTGCCGATCTCACGCCACAGTCGCGGGAGGCAATAGTGGCCTCACTGCACAACATCGGAGTCTCCCTTGGAGAAGGCGGCGATACAGCGGGGGCGTTGCTTCATAGGCAGCGCGCCATTAACCTGGGTGCGCCGTTTTTTTTCGAGTTCACGCCGAATGGGCGGCAATTAATTTTGAGTGCACTGTTGACCCGCAATTCCCTCGCTATCCAATCAAGGCTCAATTGTCACCAGTCTCTGGTACAGGCATCTGTTGTCAACGCTTTGGTTAGTGGAGCGGCGATGGCGGCGAGTTCGCATGAGATCGCGCTTGCCATTCACTCGCAGCAAACCAACCTCAACCAGCATCTGTGTTGGAGGGCGGCACTCAGCGCAGCGCGCTGGTGGCTCACGGACTTCCAGGCCTTTCCTGCCAAAGGCTCGCATCCTCTTCAGAGGCAACAAGTCATAGCACTTGCCAGCGCCCTGGCCCACCAGCACTGGCAGGCCAAGAACCTGCGCCACCGAGTGGTACTTGACACTGTAGTGCCCTCTACACAAGGGCAGTCTTGGGAGGTCATAGGCACGGCCACAATCAGCACCATCTCTAAATGGGCCACAGCCCAAGTCATGGACAGCCTTCAGGGTGCACTGCCCGCAGAAGACCCCAATCTACCGTTCCTGGCGCGGGTTCGCGCCAGCGTTGACATCACCACGGACTGGCCCGAACAGGCACCATGGCGAGTCGATCAGCAATCACTCTACCAAGCACTGCGTGTAGATGAACTTTTCTTTGAAGACGGCTCCATGCGCGCACCCTACTGGTGGCTCGATGGGGCCGGTCATCCTCGCCTGAAGTCAGAGCGTTTTGCTCAAACCGCCAACGATGCCAAAGGGGATTTGTTCAAAGCCTTGCAGGCCTGGCGCGGTGGTGACAGCAGCCTGGCAGTCAATATGCTCGAACAAGGCCTGCAGCAACTACAGAGCCCAACCTACAGACGTGATGGCGAACAGCGCAGTGCGCTGGAGGAATGCACCCACTGGCTGCAGGACCTGGGCGCTCCAGCCCAGCAGGCACGCATGGCTGCCTGCGATGCCCTGATCTATGGCGACATCGAAAAGACGCTGCAAACGGCCTTTGAAGCCTGGATCACGAAGCAGCTGCGCCAAGCGCCGGATTCCACCCAGGCGCTCAATGCAACCTTTGGTCAGCTGCTACGCTGGTTGCCAGTGCCCACCAACGAGTTTGAGATTTTGGAGCGACTGCACCAATTCCTGGGCGCACAAATCGAGGCCGACAGTGGCAATCCTGCAGCGCTGTGGAGTGATCTGGAGATGCAGCGCTTTACCCTGGCCAGCGCTGTTGCCCTGAGTTCCGAGGGCCGCGCACCGGACAAGCCCGCCCTTGACTCCGTGCGGGTGGCGCTGGAGACCAGCCTGATTGAGATAGGAGAGCGCATCAAACGCATCCAGGCCGGTGAGACGGACAACACCCCTAGCCCCGAGTTCGAGGATATCCCGGTTGCGCTGTTTGAGACACTGGCTGGCGAATTGAAACGCTTGGGTCATGCGCTCGTGCTGCCAACGCCGCAGTCCTGTGAGGCAGTGCTCAAGCCCGGCGAGCATCTGGTGCAGCTGTGGTTTGCACCCAGTGATGGTAGTGCCCATGCGCTCACGCTGTCTGCCAACGACACGGCACCACGCCATGTTGTTCTGCCTGCGACGCTGGCCCTGGACCAGTGGAAGCCGTTGCTGGAGGTCAGTGAGCAAGGGCGTGTGTACGCCAGGACCGCCTGGTGGAGTACGGGCAATGTTCCCACCAATGACGAAACCCGCAGGGGCAGTGCGGCCTGGTCGGACTTTGTTGCACAGGACTCAGTTGCCAGCGTGCTGCTACGCAGCTTGCAGCAGGATTTGGGGTTGGATTTGTCAGCACCACAGGCGTGCTGCATCTTGCTGCTGCCGGCCAATCTGGCGCGCCTGCCGTGGCTGGCACGTGCGGTGTCGGGAACAGTTGACGGTGTGGGTGACTTCAGGGCCGGTGCATTCGTCCTGGAGGCCAGCGTGAGTGCGTGGCTGGCAACGCGCAAGGCATACAGCACAGACGCCAGGCAGCCCATGCCAGCGGGCCAAGTGGTCTATCTGCCAGGGGATCGCTGTGGACTGGCAGAGGCACAGCTTGCAGCTGGCGCACTGGGGACGCAGTCCCAGGAGGCGCGGGGTCTTATAGAGTTGACACGTGCTTTGCAATCACCGGGTCCAGCCCATTTGGTGGTGCATGGTCAGTTCACTCCCTTTGATCCGTTGGCCAGTTTCCTGTCGCTCAATGACTCCCCTTGCAACGACTCGTGTGATGCCCAGCGCCCCGATCTGCCGGCCTGGTTGATTGCGTCCATGCAGGCGCATGGCGATATCAGCCTGTCGGCGTGTCAGGGCATGCTCGTCGGTCATGGTGTGCAGCAATCCCAGTGGGGTGGGCCTGCCGGGATAGGTCCACTTCTGAGGGCCCGTGGTGCACGCAGTGTTGCGGGTTCGCTAGGTCTACAGAACAAGCTTGCATCGCTGTTGTTCTATGCGCTGTTCTTTGAGGCACGCTGCGAGTTGTCGGCGACTCAGGCACTGGCGCGGGCGCAGCAGCTCTTGCGCAGCATGACCAAAGAGCAGGTGATGGTGCGTATCCAGCAGATCAGCCCAAGCCTTTATGGTGTGGCCAACGCTCACCGCATCAACGCAGAGGATTGTGGCTGGAAGACGCCTTTTGCAGATCCCGAGATGTGGGCGCAGTTTACGTTGCTGGGAACCTGTGAGCAGCTGCTCGCACCTCCAGCAAAAGCTGCGCCTTTGGCTCCTGTCTCCACTGACAACTCGTCATGGCTGGGGCGCCTTTGGCGACGACTTTGGGCTTGACAAATCAAGAGACGTAAAAGACAAGAGGCAAGTAGAGAATGCGGAAGAAGTGAAGGATCGAAGGATCAAGCTGGACGAGAAAACGCTTACGAATAGGACATTTCTAAGGCTTCCAACACCAACTTCTTTCCATCGGACCTAAGTTCATCGAACACGGGGGGCACCCAACGCGAAAGCGGGCTCCCAATGCAAAATCGCTGTATTCGTGTCCCCCACCCTCTTATGAATGGCACCGATGTTAAGCAGTGCACTCAGAACCCTGGTCTGTGCATCAAGCCAGCGGCTGTCAAACTCTGGTTCAGCCAGCGCAACAGCGCGCTCCAAATACACCAGAGCTGCAGAGAGGCAGCCAGCTCTACGTAGCGAGTTGCCAGCTCTGCAAAGAGATCTCCTAAGTACCTCTCTCCCTCTCCAGCAAAGCTCGAAATACACTGGCACACCCAGCGCGAAGACGCAGTCCCAATGCGCCCGCGCAGTAGTGTCACCGCACCTGTATCGAAGGCTGGCGGCTTCATTCAAAAAGCGCAGTACAAAACTCCGTTCATTTGATCCAAGATCGTCAAACATCAGCGTCCAAAGATCGATGGCACGCTCGTAATGAGCCAGTGCATCGGCGTAGTTATGCGCTTGGCACAACGCATGTCCCACCCCGACAAACGACTCCATGATTGTCTCTCGCTGGTACTCTTCAAATTCATTTTCACTTAACCTCAAAACGCACAACTCTACAGCGCGACCAAAATGCACGACCGCTCCAGAAAAATCACGAACGCTATGAAGAATGTATCCCGATTTATTGAGTGACCGCAAAACTAAACTGGATTCGTAGTTCGTTAGTTCGCAAAACAATGGCGCGAGCGTGCAACGCCAATGCCTCCTTGGTGGACCAGGAACTGTGACCAGCGCAGTTAAACAACGATGTCAGGACATAAGTTCTTCCAATCAAAGTGAGTTCGCAGAATACCGATTCCCCCAACGCAGCAGTGTTTTGCCAATGCACTTTTGCAATCTCCTCACTTTCATCACAACCTTCGAAATAGTGAATGTGGGCGGCCTCGCCCATCGACTGCAAAACAAATTCCTGTCCACGCAAAGTAAGCTGAGAAAAAGCCGGCGCACCTACCGTGGCCGCATGTTCAAAGTACTTCAACGCTTTCCACTTCCTTGTTTCAACGACGTATCTGCTCATGCCTTCGGGTTTCCAATCCCATGCAAGTTCAGCATAGTCGAGGCGTCTATGTCCAATTTCAAACAGCAGTGTGACCAACGCCTCATCACGCTTCGCATCAATGCAATGAGCAAAGGCTTCTGGTGTCATCGACAGATAGCTCATTTTTTGAAATCCTCATGTGGCTATTCGACATCCCCATCAAAGCATGCATGCTGTCTGCTTTGATGGCGCACTTCACATTCGACATCACCACTGCACAACACAGTGCGATGGTGAGCAGCCGTTCTACGGTTTCCAGCCACCCGGGAAGCGCCCGGATTGACCCGTGATTTCCTGCCACAGCGCGGACAGGTCCTTGCGCGTACCGCTGTACTGGTACGAGTGCGATCCGTTGACCTTGTGGGCCAGAACCGTGCGGCCGTCGGCAGCCAGGTGAAGATGGTTGACGTGTAAGTTGACACCATCAGGAGCGACGAGGTAGGTTCCGTCGCTGAGTTTTTTGTCTTGCATGATGAAGTTTCCTTGATTGAGGGTTGTAGGAGACTCGATTTTGAAAAAAGGCTGGGCCTGGAGTGCAGTGCAAAGGACTAGCTAATTACCCTGCACATGGCGACGACTCTGGCTGTAAATATCGAAATGGGTTTGCATGTTGTTTGTTCTCACGACAACACAGAAGCCGTGATTGCCTTTTGCCACACAGGTTGGCCAATGGCGGCCATGAAACTGTCGGCCAGTTCAGGCGATGCACCCGATAGCAAGGCTACCAGGCAGCTGCGCTGTTGAACATATTGGGCTGCGTACAGCTGTGTCCAGCTTGGAGCTGGCCCCTCTTGCATGGAGGCGACAATATCGGCCAACTTGATGACTTGCACAGACCACGGTGCTTGTGCAATGCGCTCCATTTGTAACGCCTTGCGTTGAGCGCGCGGCAAATCGACTGGGGCGCTGTCCGTCAATTGATCAACCATCTCCAAAACCTCATATCCAAGCGTCCTTGCGATCTCGCTGCGCAGCCATTGGCCGCGGTCATGCGCGTTGTCCTCAACCGCATCATGGACCAGTGCTGCAGCATGAATTTTTGGATTGGCGATCTGAATTTGGGTGAGCAATCGTTGCACCGCCAAGGGATGCATGATCTGAGGGGTGCAGCCGTCCTTGCGGAATTGACCATGATGAGCCACGAATGCCAGAGTAGTAGCGTAGTTGATGATTTCATGCTCAAATTGCGCAGGCTGGACTGGTAACACAAATCGGTATAGAAATTCGGTCATGAGACATCTCCACTGAATTGGTTGTGGTGATGTTGATTCTGGTGATCGATTGCCTCGCACATGCAGGACAAGGGGTCGGCCAAATCACCTGCACGCCTTACTGCAGGCCGTGCTAGTCACTCAGGGCTTTGCGAGCAGCCTTAAGGGTACTGTCAAGTTGTCATCTTAAGGCGGTATATGCGCTTCAAATTCCATTGTCGAGCCTTACACCGCGGCCATTTTGGCGCAGGTCACCTCGTTCCAGGCTGCGAACGCCTGGGCATGCAATTCCCGTTTTTGTTTGGCATCTCGGTTGTAGCGGCAGTTGTCACTGACCGCCGCAATGGAGCCACCTATGTTCGGCGTAATGGAGCCTCAAACAGTAGCTAAAACGACACCCCCGAAGGGGGCTAAACAAGGGTGGATTTTGCCTCTTTTTTGGTGTCGGTCTTGCCAGACTTTGGAAACAACTGCGGCGCCCGAAACGACAGACCATCGAGTTCCAGTCAATAGGCGTTGTGGCGCAGCCGATCCAGCGTGGCCGGACCCAGCAGACGATTGACTGCAAAGGCCTGGTCCCGCTCCTCATAGTCCAGATTCAATGCAGACAAAATTTTTATGCAGACTCCCCTCCCTTAGAGCCTGCCGCTTGCTCTACTTGGACCGTCCTTCGCGCCGCATAATAGACGGCGCTGTCAGTGAGGCGATCAGCTTATCGGCTGCACGGAATCGCCGCGATCTGAGATGCGTGCTGTGTTCGCTTTGGGGGCCTCAAGCTTGATCGACGGATCAGCGCGTGTGTATATCTCAGTCGTTTGCATGTTGGCATGTCCGAGCCGCAGCGACAACTTTCGGAGGTCCTTCGTCGCTTCCAAGATGGCGAGGGCACAACTGTGCCTCAAGACGTGAGGAGATCCGCGCTTCTCATTCAATGAGGGGCACACGCTTGCGTGGCTTGCGGGTTGCGTTCAATCTGGCCAGCGCGACGCGCCTGTCTGAGCGCGGCCATGAATTTACCCCGAAACACGCTGGACAAGGCCTCCCCCGGAAACAGATCGTTGGGTTGGCGCGCCGGTGTGGCCCATCTACCGTCCTGGTTCAACACCCCAAAAGCCATCACCACATGAACATGCAGGTGCAACAGCAGATCCTGCGTCCAGGCATGAGCACCAAAACTCCTCGCTAACTATTTACAAAAGACTTTGAATCTGCCGCTTCTGCACCGGACGGATATAGTGATAAACCATTTCCAAGGACTTGTGCCCTGTCTGCCCCATGATCGCACTGGTCTGCATTCCGACCATCGCTGCCTCTGTCACAAACCCGGCGCGTAGCGAGTGACCCGACACCAACTTGGCTGCACCTGTACCCTTGGATTTTCCGACTGCTGACTTTACGATCAGCGCCACGGACTGCGGCGTTAGGGCCACATCGGTTACCACCCGGTCATGCCTATTCACCGGACGGAACAAGGGACCCTCCCCTATGCCTGCTAATTCCAGCCACCGTTCCAAGGCTTTGACCGGGCATCGCTCTTCCGACTTCGCCAACGGCACAAACACCATCCTACCCTCCCCTTCCTGATCAGTCTTGGAACGACGAATCAACAGTTCAATGCCATGGGCATGCGGCGTGATGTCCTCCATGCGCAGCGCCACCAGCTCTGAGCGTCTAAACGCACCGGCAAACCCCAGCAATAGAAGCGCCTTGTCTCGGGCCGCTTTCAACGGCTTCTGCTTGGCCACCATCACCATCAGTTCGAGCAGATCATCTTTGACCAATGCCCGCGCCCGCTTTTGCGCCACGCCGAAGGTACGCCGTATACCTTGCATGGTTCGCTTAACCAGGCGGTTGTTCACTGGACTTTCCAGCCCTCTATCGGTGTGCGTCCTGTGGATGGCAATCAATCGGTGGGCCAGCGTGGCAACTGCCAGCACTCCGCCGAACTTGGCCAGGTATTCCGCCACCATCTCCGGTGTCGCAGGAATCTTTCCTCCGTTGGCCTTGAAGTGCCGCACGTCCTGCACATAACTGCGCTGTGTAGAGGCGGACTGCGCTGCCAAGGTGTAGCTGTTGACCAGCTTGGAGGTCTTTGCCTTCAGGTTCTTGATGCTGTTGGTAGGAGTAGTCATGTTTCGTCCATCAAGTGAATCGTGGCGGCGTTTGGCCATGCGGTTTTGAGCGGTTTTCGGCTGCAATGGCTACCGCCACACGGCCAAAGCGCCGATAACGCGGCCTGGCTCGTTTTGGTGGCGCTTTGAACCGGTTTTGCCGTTCGGTGCCGGTGACAATCAGCGGCATTGGCGCCGCAATCACTGTTTCAGTCAACTTTGTGACGGTTGACAGGCCAATTGCTGTGGCTACGTAGGGTGTCTGTGGCGGTCAATACAGTAGCGGCTGGCATCCACCATGAGCCGATGAATACAGGCAGTGCCAAGTACCTCTTGCTGGGCGATCAAGTCATCCAAGGTGGCATCCTCGCCCAACAGGTCCCCGACCACCTGGTTTGACAAAGACACTAGATAGTGCGAATGCCGTTCCAACGCCTTTACGGCAGCAAAAGCATTGGGATATCGCCCAAGCTCCCATTTGAATGGGGTCACAATGACGCCCAAGACCAGCGCACCAGCTTCCATCGCCATTCTTGCAAGTGCGGGACCAGCTGTAGAGCCGGTCCCGCCGCCCAAGCCCGCCGTTAAGATGACAATCTCAGCACCGTCAACCAAAGACCGCAGTGTGCCGTCATGTTTCTTGACGGCAGCACGTGCAACGTTGACGTTGCCTCCTGTGCCGTACCGTCCAAGCTGTACCGGCCTGATAGGTGCAATGCCTGGGTGTAGCCTATTGACGTTGATGACAGCCCGAATGCCCATCTGCCCCATGCTGACGCACGCAAACTCCGGTTGGCAGTCTGCGGTGTGAAGCACCCCACTGGAAAACGCTGCGACCGCCACGTTGATGCCAGCGTCTCCCACCCCAATGATTCTGCACGTCACTTTTGGCGTCGCAGACAGTGTTTCGATTACGACTTCCGACGCAGAGCCCAGTATTGGCACCTTGTCAGTGGGTTGGAATGCCAGCGCGGGAAGAATTGCGTCAAAGGCGGCAGTCCCAAGCAACTTCAGAGTTTTTCGTCGATCCATAATCGCCTTTTCAAAGTTAAGTAGTTTTGAAGCAGGCAAAGCTGGTCGAACTGACGGGAGCGCGAGTCGTTCGACCTACAACTCTTCGGGCAGCATCATTCGAGTTCTGACGCTGTTTTGTCCGTCCCGCCTCAACTCTGTGCTGACAACAATCGGACCACATTCCGTTTCAAACCGCGAGAGAACAGGCTTGCATGGCGCCATTTCGGGGTGACATACCGCCTCGTCCAATTGGTTGAGGGGGTGTCTTTCGGTGCATTCATGAAAGTGCAATAGATATTGCGGTTTCAGGCATTGCCTTTCGAGCAGAGCCAGTGCGGCTTTGGTGACCACAATTTGGCCAAGCTCTGGTCCAGCATCGCCAGTGAGGACAAGAACGTCATCGTCTGCCAATGGCGTGGTTGCGTCGTAGTCATTCATGGTTGAATCCTTCACGTGAACTTGTTGTTGGAGGGTGGTGCGAGACGCTACCTTCGGATTCGACCTGGTTGCGTCACCAAACTCAGGCATGCCGTCGCGCCTTCAAGAACCGTCGCTGAACTGCATCCAGTAGACGGGTATGCAATGGGTAAGCCCACATCTCAACCCAATTGCGAAATCTCACAGCTTGACTTTGGTGGCGCGTACTACCAAAAGTCCTTCATGTACTCATCCATGGAACAAATGCTCAGGAATTGGCACGGCAGGATGGCTGCCACTTCAATTACGTACTGTTGGTCCACTGGTACGTGTGCCGGATTGATCAGGTAGCACACGGGCGGATTGCCGTCTTCGAACTTCTGCCGATGAAACAGGCCAAAGTGGTCCGGTTTCTTTGACAACAGAATCAAGGCCAGATCGGGCAAATCATTCAGCGCACTGGCTTCTCTGTATCGTGATGCAGCCCACCAGTCGTAGTGATCGAACAACTCGGGGATCAACTTTGCCGTTACCGACCAGCGACCATTGGCGGGCCGTTTGGATTGTTTGGCCGCAACGAGGCGAACTTCATCAATGGTTTTGTTCACGACGCTGGCAATGCAGGCAATGGCGCTGTTCCACTGGTTGGTCTGCGCCACACGGTGATAGGTGGGCTCGAAGTCAAGGGGGTGACTAACAGGCGTACTTGGGGGATTGTTCATGGACACTCCTTACCCGGTATGGATGTGAGGCATCAGAGCAACTGGGGCTGGTAGTCATGAATCTCACGGCGGCACTGTGCGGCAAGGACCACACAACCAGCACCTAAATCGCTGATTTCAGCTAGTAAAAATCCAATCGATTCGATGCAGTCGGCTGAAATCGTGCCATCCTCGATGACGACGGCAGAGTGAGCCAGGAGGTGGCCGATTGCACCTACGCCATAGTGCAAGACGCTGACTGTGGTTTCGGCGTCGTCCGCAATGGCCACCAGTAGTTCCGCATCGGCGCCCCCGAAATCAATATCTTGTGTGGGCGTCAACGGCAACTTGGGCAGTCGCTGAAGTAAGTCACGCAGGGGGCGTTGTGCCAGTTCTCGCGTTGACATCTAGTAATCCTGCGGAAGCAAAATGCACGAACTCGACCGCGTGACGCCATCCTCACCAACGGCTTCCGTAATGATCCAAATTCGCTCGCCCTTGACCACATACGCAGAGAGCAGCCGACTTCCATTCACCAAGGCCGCGTCATTCGCCACCCGGTCGTGCCTGGTAAGGTCACCCCAGTCTCCGCACTGGTGTCGATTCAGCAAAGTGGCTGAGGACACGCCATGTTTCTCCAGCAGGGCCAACGCAGCAGGCGTGGCGACGACCCTCCCAAGACGGAACAGTGGCGGGCCACTGGGTTTGTTGTTTTGGTTGTCCCGTGCTGACGCGGGAACGCTGTCTGCGCTCATGGCAGTTCTCCTTTTAGTGATGGAAATCGGAAATACGAAAGCACGCAGCCCACGCCTGGTGTCGGCGCAAACTGCGTGCTTTGAGAGATTGGCGTTGCCGCCGAGGAAGAAAGTTGGCCGGGCGCTACGCCTGACCGTCAGTGGCGTTTACTTTGCAGCGGTAGGACGTGCCATAACTAAGTCCCAGTCTTCGCCAACGTAAAACACTTCGGACTTTTTGAAAGCATGTCCACCTCCCTTAACTACGCCGTTGGCATCGGTAAACAAGCGCATACGACCTCTACCCGCGCCGTTTAAGGGTCCAACGCCGCTGTCTGACTTTTTAGCATTGGCTCCCTTGACATAGCGGGTGTCGTCAGAACTTGTAGCTCCCGGATTTGAGTCCAGCAAATTGAACTCCCATTGCACCAAACCAGGAACGTAAGACTTCGCGATTTGCACAGGTGCAGAGTCAACAAAGACCGTATGACCATTGCCGAGGTGCCTAGAGTCGGCCTTTAGGTAACCCCAGATAAGAACATCACCGGGCTTCAGGTCATTGATGTTGGCTACTTTGTCCCACATGTAGCCGCTCTTAATTGAATCCAGGTAGTCAAGAATGCTGTACCGGTTCTTGAATTTTTGAGTTCGCGGAGTCGAAGTTATCCCGGAACGTCGGATCACGTCAGACACGAAGCCAATGCAGTCGGTATGAACTTCATAGCCGGAACTGAAGAGATCCGACGGAGTCTTAATGTACGGATTGGGTATGCTGTACTTGTTGTTTTCTGATTTGACGTTGGCAACGATCTCGCGCGCCAATTCCAAGTGCTTTGGCACTGCCTCTTGGGCAGTTGCAACTGCACTGCACAGCAGCAGAGAGGCAGCGACGACCAGCGTATTAAAGAACTTTTTCATGGACTACTTCTTCTTGCTCATCACATAATCGTTGTAATCTGGAGCAAGCACGTCGAAAACCGAATCAACACCTTCGACTTGCACAAGGAACTTTCCGCCACCTTCTGCGGCACCTTGGGAAGTGAAGGCGCGAGTCAATGAGAACGAAGCCCCACTCAGTGTCGTGAAGACAAGTATCCCTTGGCATGAGTGTTTGCGGGCGTCTGCGTTGTAACCATTGCTCACAATGTCCCGAACGTCAAACTTGAGAGACTTGTTGTATCGATCCGTCTCCTCGGGCGACATTTTGAAATCCCTCACCATGTTGGCAGAGACTTTCATCCAGCGTTCAATATAGGCGCTTTTGATCAATTTGAGCGTCTCTTCGTCTGCGCAACCGGGCGGTTTGGAACTGCATGCGGTCAACAAGGCCGCCGACATTACCGTTGCAAACGTCAAGGCCACGTATGGGCGCCGCAGGGATGGATTGTGTTTCATTCGTGTGTTTCCTCTCTTTGATTGAGCGCTATTCCAGACTGGTCTTCTTCTAGCGTCTTTGTTTGGCAAAGTATGCCAAAACACCACTCATAGTTTGTGTACTCTTAGTGTGTTTCTTTTGACACTCCGCGCATGCCGCGCGTTGTTGTCAACAAACCCCAGCCCCTCGATTCCGAATCGAAGGTGGATCAACTGCGGGTGCAATTGGTGTTTGGCGAGCGGCTGCGCGAATTGCGCCATGCCAAGTTGATGACCATTGAACAGGTGGCCGAAATAGCTGGGCTGCATCCGAACTATCTCAGCTCAGTGGAACGCGGCGAGCGAAACGTGTCCCTGTTCAACATCTGGCGCATCGCCAGCGGCTTGGGCCTGGCAGCGACGGAACTCATGGACGCGCTACCAGTACGCAAAGTTAAACACCTAATCGCAAAGAACAGGTAGCACCTATAGCGTGGCCACGGTCCGTTGTCACCTTACTTACCTTTGCCGCTGGGACTCTTTCCGTTTGGGTTTGGGCGTGGCGTGATGGCCATGAACCAGGCTGGCTGCATGTTGAGGTGACGCAAATCCGTGGTCACCTGCTTGTTAGCGTCGATCCAATTGGCTGGATCGATCACGTACGAGAAGGATTGCCCGTCAGGGGTGCTCGCCCTCACGCGATGGAAAAGCACATGTCTTGCTGCCTCGTGCTCATCGTAGTCAAGGCACAGCACACATACATCCGGCAGGGCTGCGCCACTGACGAAATCTTGGTATGACCCTACTGCAAGTGTGGACAAATTAAAAATCGTTTTGCGAAACAACTCTTCATCAAAGTAAAAAGGACCGTTAGCCCTCATTCCTAACGTGACGGCCATCTTTTTTACCTCCGCCAGCGTCTTGTTTGTCAACGTCGCCGCGACGGCCAGAAGGTCGTCATGGCTGCCCTCCTGCTCTACACGGACGAACGGTGATTTGAACCCTGCTGGTAGCGCTCCATTGCCAGTTTTCGTAGCTGCAGATGCCATTGCTTTATCTCCTTGGGATAGTGGTGAAGTAGTGACGCATGCAGCGGCTCCACCTGGGTTGGTCGGCCCGGTGAGGTAAGCAAAGAAGGGAATCGGTTTGCGAAATTTGAGCGGAATGCTCAGTTCGCGATCTTGCTGGCGCTGCATTGCGCCGTTGTGTCAAATCGGCGGTTCGGGTGGTGAACGCTCGATTTGGCATTTAAATCATAAGTCGAACCCATTCGGCAGAGCAACAACTAAATTACTTTGGCTATTTCTAGGATTTTTACGGCACCTCCGGCTCATATTGGTCTGATCCGATCTTAAAAATGCCGCCTCGCTGTTACGCGAAAAGAGTGACCTCCGTTAAAGCCTACCGATTTAATTTGCTTTTCGCGTTGCAAGCGACTAGAACTTGCGCCCAACAGTGAAGGGACAATCAACCGACGTGCGAAAATGCGCATTTGACTTTCAACGGCAACAGGCATCTTTTGTATATGACGGTATTTACGACGGTATTTTCAGGGGTATCTGACATAAAGCCGCATGCCTATTGGCTCGTGACGCTATTCAACATAATTGCGCGCTACGTCGAGCGCATGCTCAACCCTACCCCCTCTGCGACCATCTGATATTGGCAGGATTGCCCACATCAAACCATTTACCAAGGAAAAGAATGAAACGCGTTGATGACTTCCGCCTGAAATTTGGAAACAAAGAATTGGTGCCAATCATGATTGGCGGCATGGGTGTGGATATTTCGACAGCCGAGTTGGCTTTGGAGGCTGCCCGCCTGGGAGGAATTGGTCACATTTCGGACGCGCTGGTTCACGATGTGTCGGATCGCCGCTTTGACACCGAATACGTCAAGGGCAAGACCAAGTTCTACAAGACCAATATCAACAACTCCGACAAGAGTAGTGTCCAGTTCAACCTGGGCCAACTGGCCGAAGCGACCAAGCTGCACGTGGGCAGAACCATGGAAGCCAAACGCGGCGACGGCATGGTGTTTGTGAATTGCATGGAAAAGCTGACCATGAACTCCCCGCGCGACACGCTGCAGGTGCGGCTGAACTCCGCGCTGGATGCTGGCATCGACGGCATTACGCTAAGTGCCGGCCTGCACCTGGGCTCGTTTGCGTTGATGGCTGATCACCCGCGCTTTCGGGATGCCAAGCTGGGCATCATCGTTTCATCCGTACGTGCCTTGCAACTGTTCCTGCGCAAGACGGCCCGGCTGAACCGTTTGCCCGATTTCGTGGTGATCGAAGGCCCGCTGGCTGGAGGCCACCTGGGGTTTGGTTTGGATTGGGCTGCGTACGATCTTGCCACCATCGTGACTGAAATCTCGGCCTACCTGAAGGCAGAGCAGCTTGAAATCCCGCTGATTGCCGCGGGGGGAATCTTCACCGGCAGCGACGGTGTTTCCTTTCTCGAGATTGGTGCATCGGCCATTCAGGTGGCCACGCGTTTCACCATTGCCAACGAGTGTGGTCTTCCGGCCAAGGCCAAGCAAGCCTATTTCAAGGCAAGCGACGAAGACGTCATTGTCAACACCATATCGCCCACCGGTTACCCCATGCGGATGCTGCGTAACTCACCTGCCATCGGCACTGGCATCCGACCCAACTGCGAGGCTTATGGCTATTTGCTCGATGGCAATGGCAGCTGCTCGTATATCGACGCCTACAACCGAGAAATCTCACTTCACCCGGACGGAAAAAACCTGTCCGTCAAAGACAAGACCTGTCTGTGCACCCAGATGCAGAACTACAACGTATGGACCTGCGGCAGCACCACGTACCGGCTCAAGGACACCACGCGCCAGTTGCCCGATGGCAGCTACCAGACCCTGAGCGCTGAACATATCTTCAAGGACTACCAGTTCAGCGTGGACAATCAAATCATGCTGCCCGCTTGAGACCCCGACACCATGACCGCATCCACCCCTGTACCCATTTCCCCCGTCGAAGACATCGTTGCCGACATGCGCGCCGGTCGCATGGTCATTCTGGTTGACGAGGAAGACCGTGAGAATGAAGGCGATTTGGTGCTGGCGGCTGACCACGTCTCGCCGGAGGCCATCAACTTCATGGCCCGCTTTGGGCGCGGGCTGATTTGTCTGACGCTCACCCGCGAACGCTGCGAACGACTCCAATTGCCACCCATGGCGGTTCGCAACGGCGACAAAAAAGGCACGGCATTCACAGTTTCCATCGAAGCCGCCGAAGGCGTGACCACTGGCATTTCGGCCGCAGACCGTTCACGCACGGTACAGGCTGCGGTAGCCAAGGCGGCCGTGCCGGATGACCTGGTGCAACCCGGGCACATATTCCCGCTGCAGGCGGTGGACGGCGGTGTCCTGATGCGTGCCGGCCACACGGAGGCGGGTTGCGATCTGGCCGCGATGGCGGGTTGCTCGCCGGCATCGGTCATCTGCGAAATCATGAAGGACGATGGCACCATGGCGCGCCTGCCAGACCTCCAGCTGTTTGCCGCAGAGCATGGTCTCAAGATTGGCACCATCGCCGACCTGATTGAATACCGCAGCCGGGTTGAGTCCCTGATAGAAAAAATGGGATCGCGCGCGATCCAGACTGCTTTTGGCGAGTTTTCGGTTCATGCTTTCAGGGATACAACAGGAAAAGGTGTGCACCTCGCGCTGGTGCGTGGCGAGTGGGCTGCGGACGACGCCATACCCGTGCGCGTGCACGAACCCCTGTCGGTGCTCGATGCCCTTGAAGTGGGGCGCACCATGCACTCCTGGAGTCTGGACGCCGCGCTATCACACATTGCCGCCCAAGGCAAAGGCGTGATCGTCCTGCTGAACTGCGGAGAAAGCGGTGCGCAGTTGCTGTCCCAGTTCGAGGGCACAGCCCGCCCTGCCCACGCGCCCGAAAAAGGGCGCATGGATTTGCGGACATACGGCATTGGCGCCCAAATACTGCGGCAGTGCGGCGTGCACAAAATGCACCTTATGGGCAGTCCGCGTCGCATGCCCAGCATGACCGGCTATGGCCTGGAAATCACCGGTTATATCAATCAGTAAATATGTCCGGGACAGCCCTTGGGCTTGAACCCTGGATGAAAGGACACTATGTTTGGCGCAGACAAAGGCAACGTTGCCACCGGCGATAGCCGCATGAATGGCAACCGGCTCAAGATCGGCATCGTACAGGCGCGATTCAACGCTTCGGTGACCGATGCCCTGACCCAGGCCTGCAAGGCCGAGTTGATCGCCCTGGGTGTTGCCGAAAGGGACATCAACCTCTTCACGGTCCCCGGAGCGCTGGAAGTTCCGGTGGCCCTGCAGGCATTGGCCGAGAAAGCCGGCTACGACGCGCTGGTCGCCATCGGTTGCATCATTCGGGGCGAAACCTACCATTTCGAACTCGTGGCCAACGAATCAGGTGCCGGGGTCACGCGGGTTTCACTCGACTACCAGTTGCCCATTGCTAACGCCATCATCACAACAGAAGACATGCCCCAGGCCGTAGCCCGGCAGGAAGAAAAAGGGCGTGACGCAGCCCGCGTCGTAGTTGAAATGGCCAATCTGCTGGAGTCCATGTAATGACCGACACGAAGCCAGCCTTGCCACCCAAACGCCCTCCCCGGCAAGCCCGAACCGGCCTTACCAGCACCGGCGCCCGCAAGGCTGGCAGCAAGTCTGACCGCAGCCGCTCCCGCGAATTTGCATTGCAGGGGCTCTACCAGAGTCTGGTGGGCGGAAACGCCGTGGGCGACATTGACCTGTTCACACGTGACCTGGCGGGTTTCAACAAGGCCGACTCCCTGCATTTCGATGCGTTGCTGCAGGGTTGCGTGGCGCACGCTGCGGAGCTCGATGCGCTCATCGTGCCGCTTCTGGACCGCCCAATGGCCGAAATTTCTCCCATTGAGCACGCCATCATGTGGATTGGCGCCTATGAGTTTGGGCATTGCCCGGACGTGCCGTGGCGCGTGGTGTTGAATGAATGCATTGAACTGGCCAAGGAGTTTGGCGGCACCGATGGACACAAATACGTCAACGCCGTGCTCAATGGCATGGCCCCGCTTTTGCGCGCGGCTGAAATGGAAGCAGACCGCAGCCAAGGCAAAAAACCGCGCCTGAGTCGCTAACCCGAACGTCTATGCAGATATCCACCCGTGCGCAAAAGATAGAACCTTTTTACGTCATGGAGGTTGCCAAGGCCGCCTCGGCACTGGCCCGCGATGTCGCGCACACCGATGCGCCCATGATCTTCCTGAACATCGGCGAACCGGACTTCACGGCACCCCCGCTGGTTCAGGCCCGTGCAGAAACTGCCATCCGTGCCGGTCAGACCCAGTACACCCCGGCCACCGGGCTGCACAGTCTGCGTGAACGCATCAGCCAATGGTATGCAGACCGGTTTGGCCTGGCGGTTCCCGCAAGCCGCATCGTGGTCACTGCCGGTGCTTCGGCTGCTTTGCATCTGGCCTGCCTGGCGCTGATCGAGCCCGGCGATGAAATTCTGATGCCGGACCCCAGCTATCCCTGCAACCGCCATTTCGTCAGCGCTGCCGGGGGAACCGCCGTTTTGATTCCGACCACCGCGCAAGACCGGTTCCAGCTCAGTGCGGAACAGGTTCGCGATGCCTGGGGACCCCGTACACGCGGCGTGCTGCTGGCATCGCCCTCCAACCCAACGGGTACTTCGATTCACCCCGACACCCTGCGTGCCATTAACCAGGTGGTGCAATCGCACGTCGGCATTACGCTGGTGGACGAAATCTACCTGGGCTTGAGTTTCGAGTCGCAATATGGCCAGACGGCGCTGGCGCTCGATGACAACATCATCAGCATCAATAGCTTCAGCAAATATTTCAACATGACCGGCTGGCGCCTGGGCTGGATGGTGGTGCCTGAAAAGTTGGTCAGTGTGATTGAACGACTGGCACAAAACCTCTTCATATGCCCCAGCACCATCGCCCAGCACGCCGCCCTGGCCTGCTTTGAACCCGAAACCCTGGCACTGTATGAAGAGCGCCGGACCGAATTCAGGGCGCGACGCGACTACTTCATCCCCCAGCTCAACGCCATGGGCCTCACCGTGCCGGTCATGCCCGATGGAGCGTTTTATGCGTGGGCCGATTGCTCGGCCTTGTGTGCCAAACTCGGCATTCGTGACAGTTGGGATTTTGCCTTTGAGGTCATGCACAAGGCCCATGTCGCCATTACGCCCGGGCGCGACTTCGGAACTGCAGAAACCGCGCATTTCGTCCGATTTTCCACCGCCAGTTCCATGGCACATCTGCAGGAAGCTGCAGCCCGGTTGCGCGCCATGCTGGTGTAATGTGACCCTTGGTGTGACCACCTATTGAATCGCTGAAATGAACCAAGACCTATCCATTCTTCACCTGGTGCTCAACGCCAGTTTTGTCGTGCAGTGCGTGATGCTGCTGCTCATGATGGTGTCCATCACCAGCTGGGCGGCCATATTCCGCAAGTTTTTTGCGCTCAAGCGCGTGAAGGCACTCAATGAAATTTTCGAGCGTGAATTCTGGTCCGGGTCCAGCCTGAATGACCTGTTTGCGTCGGCCTCCAAGAACTCCGTCAAGGTCGGCCCCATGGAGCGGATTTTTGCCAGCGGCATGCGTGAGTTCCAGAAATTACGCGAGCGCCGCATCACCGATGTTGGCACCCTGATGGATGGTGCCCGGCGCGCCATGCGTGCCAGCTTTCAGCGTGAGATGGACGAGATTGAAACCAACCTGTCGTTCCTCGCGTCGGTCGGGTCGGTTTCGCCCTACGTCGGTCTGTTTGGCACGGTTTGGGGCATCATGCACGCCTTCGTGGGTCTGGCTGCGCTGACGCAGGTCACCCTGGCCACCGTGGCCCCCGGCATTGCCGAAGCACTGGTCGCCACGGCCATTGGCCTTTTTGCAGCGATTCCCGCCGTCGTGGCCTACAACCGGTTTGCACGCGACATCGACCGTATTGCAACCCAGCAGGAGACCTTCATCGAAGAGTTCTCCAACATCCTGCAGCGCAACGTCGGCGCGCAGGCCAGCGCTGCGCGATAACCATGCCCGCTGTGACTCACCGCGGCCGGGGCCGGCGCACGATCAATGAGATCAACATGGTGCCCTTCATCGATGTGATGCTGGTGCTGCTGATCATCTTCATGGTGACCGCGCCGCTTATCGCGCCCAGCATGATAGACCTGCCCAGTGTGGGCAAAGGTAAGAAACCCCCTCCACTAATCATTGAAGTTGTAGTGAATAAGGACGACAGCCTGGCAATGCGTGTCAAAGGCAAGACCACTTCGATCAATCTCAAGGACTTGCCCAGTACGGTCAGGAGCACCCAGGCTGCGGAAAAAATTGTGGCCGCAGACGACTCGGCCGTGGTCATCAGTGCCGACAAGAACGTGAAGTACGAGAGCGTCGTCAAGGTCATGGACACCTTGCAGCGCGCCGGCATCCAGCGCATCGGGCTGTCGGTTCAACTGGCAAATTGACACCGCACAAGATGCCGGGCATCGCCAAGCTGCAGCCATGACCACCAGCACCGTCGCACGACTGGAATTCGCGCCGCCGCCTACCAAGGGACTGCTGCGTGCGTTTGGTCTGGCCATTCTGGCCCATGGCATGTTGCTCAGCCTGTTGGCGATGGGGGTTCAGTGGAAGCGCGATCCGGTTCCGGTGACCGTGGAAGCAGAACTCTGGTCGGCCCTGCCAGTGCAGGCGGCACCGCCACCTGAGCCACCACAGCCGCCCCCTCAAGAACTGCCACCACCGCCGCCTGCGCCCACGCCCACGCCCGCCGAGGTCACGCCTGACCCCAGCATCGCCATTGCCCAGGAAAAGCGCAGGCTTGAGAAGGAAAAACAGGAGCAGGCGCAACGGGAGGCAGAGCAGCGACGTCGGGATGCCCTGAAAGCCAAGAAGCTTCAGGAAGAAAAGGAAGCACGCGAGAAAGAGCTCCGCGAAAAGGAACTCCGCGACAAACTGGCACGTGACAAAAAATTGCAGCAGGAACAGCAAAAGGCGCTGACAGCCAAGCAGGAAGCCGAAGCCAAAAAGCTGGCCGAGCTGCGCAAACAGCAGATTGAGCGCATGAACCGCCTGGCCGGTCAAGCCACTGGCAATGGCAACCCGGAGTCAACCGGCACGGCCAAACAGAGTTCCGGCCCTTCCGCCAGCTACGCCGGACGTATCGCTGCGCGCATCAAGCCCAATATCACCTATACCGAGACGATTGCCGGTAACCCCACGGCCGATGTCGAAGTGCGCACCTCGCCCGACGGAACCATCATCAGCCGCAAGCTGGTCAAATCCAGCGGCGTCAAATCCTGGGACGATGCGGTTCTCAATGCCATCGACAAGACAGAAAAGTTGCCTCCGGACACCGATGGCCGTGTCATCTCCTCACTCACCCTGGGCTTTCGCCCCAAAGACTGAGGAAAGTCCCCGGCACGGCACTGCGCTCAAACAGCGCGTGGCAGGCTGACGGTAATGGCCGTCGTATTGGTTTCGTCGGACACGGCCATGGCGATGCTGCCCTGTTGCGCCTCGGTTAGCAGCTTTGCGGAATAGGTTCCCAAGCCCGTTCCGCCCTGCTTTCCGCTGGTGATGAACTTGTCAAAAAAGCGGTCCCGAATCGCGGCCGGAACCGCACCGGTATTTTCAATCACGATGCGCAGCGGCGACTGGTTGTAGAGCTTCACAAGCACCTGGGTCGAGTCCGGAGCCGCCTCGCAGGCATTCTTGAGCAGGTTCTGAAACAGCGAGTAGCACAGCATGGCATCACCCAGCGCCTGTGGCATCGGCGCTCCCGCAGCCACATCCGTGGTCATGGAAAAGTCAAGGCTCTTGCCCGAATAAGTTGCACGGGCCATTTCCACAATGCGACGCAAAATATCCACCACATTCACTGGCACGGCGTGCAGTTCAAAACGGTTGGTTTCAATCTTGAACAGCTCGGACGACAGGTTGATCATGTTGAGGACCTGCAAGGTGGTCTCTTCCACCAGTCGCAGCTGCTCCATGTTTTGCTTTCCCATGTGAGCGTCGTCCATCATGCCCTGCACCAACCCCAGTACACCGGCAAGAGGGCCTTTGATGTCGTGGCGCGTGATGTGCTCAACATCGTCCCGAAGCTGCGCGACTTCGATCATGGCATCGTAGTCCGCCTGCAAATTCTTGCGGATCTGCACGTAGCGCATGAAGTTGCGTATGCGTGGTTTGAGCACATCGGGATCCACCGGCTTGGTAATGAAGTCCACCGCACCGAGGTCAAGGCCCTGGAGTCGCGCGTCCACCGATGTCATGGCGGTCACAAATATGACGGGCGTGTTCTCGGAGTTCGGGTGGTCGCGCATCCGTTTGGCCACTTCGAACCCGTCCATGTCGGGCATCATGATGTCCAGCAGCACCAGGTCTGGCGGGTTGTCGGAGGTGCAGATCTCCAGCGCCTTGGTTCCATTCTGGGCCAGCCGAATCCGGTAGTCCTCTTTTAGCAGCTGGGACAGCAGCAGCAGGTTGTCTGGCGTGTCGTCCACAATCAGGATGGTGGGGCGCTCCACCTTCTTGGGCGCCAGCGTTGGCAAGGTGGGCGCCGGTCCGGGGTTGTAGTTGATGTTTATCGACACCCTCTGCGGCTGATCAAGGGCCGCTTTGCTATCCGTCACCGCAACCGGAACCGGTACAGCAACCACCTCGATCACTTTTCGCGGCTTCCATGAAAATGCCCCTTCCAGTCGCAGGCGCAACTGGTTGGCCGAATAGGGCTTCAGCAGCAGAGAAGTCACCCCGCACGCAACGGCCTCCTCCACCCGCTGGCGCTCGGCCTCGGCCGTGATCATCAGGAATGGCAGGGTGAACAGTTTTTCATCGGAGCGAATCTTTTTGAGCAGTTCCAGTCCGTTCATCACGGGCATGTTCCAGTCCGATACGACCACATGGACGGTCTGACTCTTGAGCAGACGCAGCGCCTCCAACCCGTCCTTGGCGATCAGAATTTTTTCAGCGCCAAGCTGGCGTAACTGGTTGATGGTGACCCGGCGCATGGTCTCGAAATCGTCGACCACCAGAAACACCAGGTTTTTGTCCAGCCCGGGGTACTTCGTATCATTGTCCAGCAGCATGTTGAATCCTCGGTTCTCTCACACGATCAGGCCAGCGCTTGGTCCAGAGCAACCAGCGCTGCATCAAAGTCAAAATCTGCCACGGCAGCGGCCACCCGCTGGAGCTTGTTTGCCAGCGGCGTGCCCTTGACCAGCTCCTGCAAGGCCTCAATCGCATCACCGGCGTCGGCGTCGCTGTCCTTGAGCAGTGCCGTCAAACGGCGCAGCGCTGCCTCAACCGCCACAGATGTTGCGGAATTGGTTTCGGTCCCGCCGGGTCGGGGAGCCAGCGGCGCCCCCAGGGCCTGCAATCCCGCCATTACCGGCACCAACTGCTCCAGCGTGTTAGCAAGCAGCGGCGCAATCTGTTCGGGCGGGGCTCCCGCCAGCAAGGCATGCTCCAGCGCCGCAGCCGCTGCCTGCACCTCCTTGGCCCCGATGTTGCCCGCAGTGCCTTTCAGGGTGTGGGCCGCGCGTGCCGGCGCCGTCAGATCCGGATCCAGTTGCGCGGCTGCAAACAAGTCCGCAAACGCGCTCTGGCTGTCGCGGAACTTGATCAGCAGGCGCGTGTACAGCTTGGCGTTGTCCATGGTGGTAGCCATGCCCGCTTTCACATCGATGCCGGGCAGCGCAGGCAGCCCCTCTGCCACGGCTGCTGGTTGCACCTGCGCAGCAGCTTGAGCATCATTTGTGCCATCAGACCGCGTATCCATTGAATTTATAGCTATCGTTTCAGTAGCATCCTGCGGCACTTGGCTCGCAGGCTTGATCCACCTGGCCATGGTGTTGAACATGTCACCCACGTTGAGCGGCTTGGCTATGTGGTCCCACATGCCAGCTTCGAGCACCTTTTCCTTGTCCCCAGCCATGGCGTTTGCGGTCATGGCAAGAATGGGCAGGTCTTTGAAGGCCGGGTTCTTGCGGATCTCGCGTGTGGCCGTGTAGCCGTCCATCACCGGCATCTGGCAGTCCATCAGCACGCCATCGAACCGGTTGCCCTGGGCGCTGTCGGCCGTGATCTTGTCCAGCGCATCCTTGCCGTTGACGGCCAGGGTGACGGCTATGCCCGCATTGGCCAGCAGCTCCATGGCCAGCTCCTGGTTCATGTCGTTGTCTTCCACCAGCAGCACGCGCGCGCCCTTGAGTGCGGCCATGGCTTCATGGCTGTGTTCGACACGCTCTTCGCTGCGCGTGGTGATTTCCATGCCTTTGTGCAGGGTCTCGCCTATGGCTTCGAGCAGGGTCGAGGGTGTGACCGGCTTGGTCAGCACGTTGTGGATCTGCACACCGCGCTCACTGGCACTGGTCATGGCTTCTTCGCGCCCGAAGGCGGTGACCATGATGACGGCCGGTGTCTTGCTCAGGGTTTCGCTGCGGATCTGGCGCACCGCTTCGACTCCGTCCATGACCGGCATCTTCCAGTCCATGAGGACCAGGTCGTAGGGCAGCACCTTGTGGTCGGCCTGCTCGATCAGGCGCAGGGCTTCACTGCCGTCACGGGCCACATCCACTTCGAGGCCAAAGGTTCTGGCCATGCTGGAGAGGATTTCGCGGGCCGATGCGTTGTCGTCCACCACCAGCACACGGGTGCCCAGCAGTTCTTGGGCCTTGAACATGCGCCGTATCTGCGGGTTCTTCTGCACGCCCAAGCGGGCATGGAAGTGGAAGGTGGAGCCCTGGCCTGCAACGCTTTCCACCCAGATGCGTCCGCGCATGAGTTCGACCAGGTTTTTGCTGATGGCCAGTCCCAGCCCGGTGCCACCGTATTTGCGGGTGGTGGAGGCATCAGCCTGGCTGAAGCTTTGGAACATCTTGCTGCACTGCTCGGGTGTCATGCCGATGCCGGTGTCCTTGACCCAGAAGTGCAGCTCGATGCCGTCGTCGTGGTCAGCGACTTTTTCCACACCGATGACAACTTCGCCGCTTTCGGTGAATTTGACGGCGTTGTTGCCCAGGTTGATGAGGACCTGGCCCAGGCGCAGGGGGTCGCCCACCAGTGCGGTGGGTACGTCAGCCGGGGTGTTGAAGAGCAACTCCAGCCCTTTGTCTTCGGTTTTCATGCCCACCAGGTTGGCCAGATGGTCCATGACGTCTTCGAGATGGAAGTCGATGGACTCCATGCTCATCTTGCCGGCTTCGATCTTGCTGAAGTCCAGGATGTCGTTGATGATGCCCAGGAGGTTTTCGCCAGCGCGGTTGACTTTTTCGATGTAGTTGCGCTGTTTCTTGTCCAGCGGCGTTTGCAGCGCCAGGTGGCTCATGCCGATGATGGCGTTCATCGGTGTCCTGATCTCGTGGCTCATGTTGGCCAGGAAATCACTCTTGGCTTTTGTGGCCTCTTCGGCTACTTCCTTGGCTTTGAGGATCTCTACCTCGGCTGCCTTCTGGTCGGTGATGTCCTGGTAGGCACCGTACATGTATAGGATCTTGTTGGTGTCCGGGTCGCGCACCAGTTTGCCTGCAGCATGCACCCAGACAATCTCGCCATCGACCGGGCGCTTGTAGGCGTATATGGAGTCGTAGCTCGGGTACTTGCCGTCAATGGCACCTTGGTAACGCTCAGCCGTCAGAGCAGCGGTTTCAGCGTTGGCCTCTTCCAGGCGGGCGAACCACTCTGCGTCAAGCCGGTAACGACCATCGGGCTTAATGGGTTCGCCAAGAATGCGCGCGGCTCGCTCGGACTGGTAGTAATAGTCTGGCTCGCTGTAATCCACATACCAGTGACCGCTGCCCGTGAGTTCCAGTGCAATATCCGCCAGAAAATGCGAGCGCTTGAGCTCCTGCTCCATGTTCTTGCGATCCGTAATGTCCAGCAACCAGCCCATAACCCCTTTCTGGTTATCGTGCGTAAAGGGCATGAAGGTCGCCAGAAACTCGCGCAGCACACCACCCTTGGTGCGCAGTTGCATTTCATGGTTGCGCACCATGCCCTGCTCGTTCAATTTTGCGACCAACGCGTCGCGATCCTCGGGGCTCGGATAGATCGTGTGGGCCGGGTCATTGAGCTGCACCCCAAACTGCCGGACAAACTCGGGGTTGACATACTTGAACACACCGCCAGCTGAAAATGCCGTGCACAACGGACTGTTATCCAGAATGCCCTGGAGCGCGGTTTTTTGCTCGAGCATGGCCTGTTCGGCCAGTTTGATATCCGACACGTCCCACACCACGCCCGAGGCCACCGTGGCAGCGCCCGCGTCGTCATAGCTGAATTTGCCAATCGACATGATGTAGCGACAGCTTCCGCCCGGTGCCTGAATGCGGAACGTGACCCGATAGTTCACCGCGCGCTGCGCCAGGGTTTGCTGCATGGCCTGTTGCAGCGCGGGCACATCGTCAGGATGAATGTACTGAAACCACTGCTGCAGGCTGCCGTCCAGGGCAACGTCCCTCAGCCCGTACAACCGCTTGGTATTGTTGTCCGCTTCCAGCCGTCCTTCCTGCACATACAGCTTCCAGCTACCCATGTTGGCCGACTGCAGCGCGATACTGAGCTGCTCGCGGGCTTCAGCCTGTTCGTGCATCAGCGCTTGAATGCGCTCGTGCTGGGATTGCAAGGCTTGCGCCTGCTCCTGCGTGGCTTTCAGCAACCGGTTTGAACTCTCGTTGCGCTCCAGAATTTCCATGGTCATCGCCACCATGGGCAGCATGCGGTCCAGCATTTCCCGTTCAGCAGCAGCCAGGGGCTTTAACAGTGCCAATTCAATAACGCCCATCAACCGCTCCGAGCTGATAACAGGCAGCAGCGCAACCATGAGGGGCTCTATCGTCCCCAGACCACTGCGAACGGTCAGATATCCTGCAGGTACCTCCTGCAGGACGATTGGCTGCTGCTCAGCAGCACATTGCCCCAGGAGTCCACTGCCGTATTCGATTTGCGTATCCTCGGATTGCCCATCACCGGCATAAGCCCCGCAGAGGTACAGTGTTCGGGCCTCGGGATCAGCCCGGTACAGACTGGCCCGCCCCACCCCGAGCAATGGCACCACACCCGTAAAGAAAGTTTGCGCCAATTCTCCATAGGTCTGCACCCGCTGCAAGCCCATCAGCAGAGTGTTGATGTGTGTGCTGAGTTCATCGTGATGGTGCACCTGCATCGCAACATCGTGCGAGCGTGCCTGCGCTTCTTTGCGCACCTGAACCTCCATGCGCAGGCGACGGTTCCAGCCGAGAAAGACAACAACAAGCGCGATGAAAGCGCCTCCTGCGGGCAGCAGCCAGTTCAGCCAGCGTCGCAGGTCAAATTCACCCGATGGCTGCGCGGCATCGAACAGCTGGTACTCCATAAACGAAATTCCATACTGCTTGCTCCACGATCGGTCCAACGCAGAGCCCACGCGCGCGCTTTCCTTGAAAAATGCCTCGATGCGCGAACGCAGTCCCGTGGCACTGGGGTGAATGCCCCATGCCACGGCAACCGGTGTATCCACGCTGAAGAGCAAGTCAAGGTTGTCAAGATCAGCACGAACCCATTTGAAGGCAGATTCGGCCGCAATCACGGTGAAGTCAGCCTTGTGACTGGCTACAGCCGCAATGGCCTGCGCCGTAGGCATGTAGTTGATGCGAACCGGCGCATTTGCAAAGCGGGTTTTATTTTGCTCGGTCAACCAGGTGTCGTAAGCGGTCTGCTCCTGCACTGCCGCTGTTAGCCCCTTGAGGTCATCTGCAGAGGCCATGGACTTGGCCTGCCGGTTCGCCACTATCACTTTTCTGGACGTGTAAAGCGGCACCAGTTCCATTTTGGTCGCGCGCCAGGGCAATGCATGCAAGTCATTGGGGTAGACATCACAGCTTCCGCTGGCCAGCGGATCGGCAATATACGTGGCATCCTTGACAACCACGCCTTCGGTGTTGACAAACTGCTGATCCCACTTTTGAAAAACTGTGACCTGCGCCCGAAATCCAAGAAACTTGGCCAGCGCCTCGCCGTTGAACTGATAAAACGGCGCACTGGACCCCGCAACACATATCCGAAGCGCCCCCGACTGCTGGATTTCTTCCAGCGTCCGGGCTTGCACCGTGCTGGCGCTCCAGCAGGCAATACAAAGCAACAGGCGCTGGAAAACCCGCAGCCTGCGATGTTGCAGGGCTGTCCGTTTCACGCCAGCGTTCCTTCGACAAACTGGGCCACCTGCAGCGGCAACCACTGGGCAGATGCGGTAGTGCAAAGGCCAGTGTGAAACACGCTGTTCAGGACTTTTTTCATGGTGCTCATTTCAGGAAAGTGGCGTCATTGTTTGGGCTCAGTTCCGCCTGCGAAACAGGCGGTGGTAGTGATCAATGGGTGTGAACAGCGAATTTCCCGCAAGGCTCAGCGACTCGGACTGACCGATAAATAGCAAACCCTGTGGCCCCAGCGCCTGGTGAAAACCACGGATCAACTGGTCCTGCAGGGCAGTCTTCATGTAAATCAACAGGTTACGGCAGCTCACCAGGTCCAGCGCGGTGGAGCGCGGGCCAGCCAACACGTCACGCTGTTCAAACCGCACCCATTCGCGCAGGGCCGGGCTGACTGCAAACTCGGTACCCTGCTGAACAAAGTACCGCTGGCGCACGCTGTCCGCCATTTCCTTGAACGCTGCTGGCCGGTAAACGCCCTCCTTGGCGACTTGCAAGGCCTGCGGATTGAGATCGGTTCCAGTGATAACGACCGCGTGCGCAGAATGGTTTTCACCGATCAGCTCGCGCAGGATGATGGCCAGTGTGTAAACCTCTTCACCGCTGGCGCAACCCGGCACCCAGACCTGGAGTTGCGACTGCCCCGCAGGCCGTTTTTTGAGCATTTCTCCCAGGCGTTGCTGTAGCGCCGAAAACGACTCGCGGTCCCGAAAAAATGAAGACACCGACACCAGAAACATGTGCGGCAATGCCTGCAGCTCGGCCGGATTGCGCTGCACAAAGGCCTCGTAGGCCTCCAAACTGTCCAATCCATGCCCGGCATATCGCTTTTCCAAGCGGCGCAGCAATGTCTCTTCCTTGTAGCTGGAAAAGTCAATGCCGGTAGCCGACAGTACCTGGCGCAGCAAGCGTTTCAGCGCGGGGTGATCACGGTCGGATGTGGGTAGTTCGGGGCCCTGCGTAGGCGCAGGTGGTAGCGACATTGCACCCGGTAGCGCCATGCAGGCAGGTCTCCAGTCGGCCGCGGGTTTGCCCGGAAATAGCGAGGCCAGTGTTTCGCCCATGCATTGCACACCCAGCACCTTGTCGACAGACCGGGAGTCAATCGCAGCCTGGGGCATGCCGTTGAACTTGGCCTGCTCCGGGTCCTGGGCCATGGTCAACCCACCGGCCGCCCGGATCGCCCGGCAGCCCGCCGCGCCGTCCGAGCCAGTGCCCGAAAGCACAATGCCGATGGCTTTGTCACGGCTGGAGCTGGCAATGGACTGCAGCAGCACGTTGACCGATGGTGTGGATATGCTCTGCGGCGCCGGGTCGCACAAGTTCAGCGCCCCATCCTGCACCGCGCCGTCTTTGCTGGAGGGAATCACGTAAACCGTGTCGGTAGCCAGGCGCACACCGTGGGAGGCCAGCACGACGGGCAAAGTGGATACGCGCTGCATCAGGCGCACCACCAGTTCGTCATGCCCGTCTTTGGCCATGTGCTGTGCTACCACATAGCGAATGCGCCCGGTCGGCTGCATGCCCGCAAACAGGGTCAGCATAGCTTCCAGGCCGCCTGCTGATGCACCGATACCAGCCACATAGGTCATAGCGGTTTAACACCATATTGGCCACTAGCCCTTGTACTGCCTACGCAGGCAGCTACTGATTCAATAGCAATTCGACGCGCATCCCCACTGAATGAAATGTCTCCAAACGTGCCCACCGCGTTGGCTACATCGAAATGGCGATCAACCAACATGGGGGGCATTCGCAAAGACATCATCCAGGACTGTGGTGTGCGCATGGTTATCAATCGGCATCGTCTAGCCAACGTCGATTTTTGCAAGTTGCGCCTTGAGGGCCGATATGTCGGCCAGCGAGCCGGCCACGCGCAGCGGAACCCCTTCGTTGTTGCGCAAGGTCGCTCCCCGCGCCCGATACCAGCCATAGCTGCCATCCTTGCGCTGCAACTGGTACTCGATGTCGTACGGCGTCTTGCCACTGTGGTCATTGAGGTGGGCGGCAAAAGCGGTCAGGGTGCGCTCCTTGTCGTTGGGGTGCAGGCGGTTGGCCCAACTGCCCAGCACGTTGGGAAAGTCGCTTTCGTCCGTGAAACCCAGCATGGTTCGGAACCTGGGTGCCCACCAGAACTGGTTGTTCATGTTGACCGGGTCACCCGCCACCACCGTCATGTCCCACAAGCCTTCACTCGCGGCTTGGTTGACCAGCTCAAAGCGCTCGTTGATCGCAATAGTCTCCATCTCGGCAAGCTTGCTGGCCGTTATGTCGGCCAGCGAGCCAGCCACACGCAGCGGAATCCCTTCGTTGTCGCGCAGGGTCGCTCCCCGCGCCCGATACCAGCCGTAGCTGCCATCCTTGCGCTGCAGCTGGTACTCGATGTCGTACGGCGTCTTGCCGCTGCGGTCATTGAGGTGGGCGGCAAAGGCGGTCAGGGTGCGCTCCTTGTCGTCGGGGTGCAGACGGTTGGCCCAACTGCCCAGCACGTTGGGAAAGTCGTTTTCGTCCGTGAAACCCAGCATGGTTCGGAACCTGGGTGCCCACCAGAACTGGTTGTTCATGTTGACCGGATCACCCGCCACCACCGTCATGTCCCATAAGCCTTCGCTCGCGGCTTGGTTGACCAACTCAAAGCGGTCATTGATAACGCGCATCCGGTCTTCGGCAGCTTTGATTTCAAACTGCTGGGCTTCCATCTCGACGGTCTGCTCCTCCAGCTGGGCTGCCTGCTTTTCCATGCGCTCGGCCTGTTGTTGCGAGGCGGCCAGTAGTTCCTTCGTCTTCAGGTTGCGATCCAGTATCTCCATGCCGCTGGCCAGTACCGGCTGCAGGGCTTGGAGCACAGCCAACTCGCGCTCGTTGAACTTCTGGAATGAGGCCATTTCCAGCACCCCCAGAACCCGACCGCCCTGGATGATCGGTTGCACGATGATGCAGGCCGGTGGCCCTTCGCCCAGCCCGGAGTTGATACGGATGTAGTCTTGCGGTGCTGTCAGCATGATGGCCGACTTTTCCATGATGCACTGGCCGACCAACCCCTCGCCAACCGCAAAACTGTTGTTCAAGTGCTTGCGTTCACGGTAGCCATAACCGGCCAGAAGGTGGTAGCGACCATCACTTTCCAGCACATAAAAAGCGCCGTGACCGGCTCCCATCACAGGGGCAATCTTCGATATCACCGTTTGCGTCAGGCCGCGGAAATCTTCGGCTTTTTGAAGTTCACTGGAAATGTCACTCACATGGGTCTTGATCCAGGTCTGGATGTCAAGCTTCAGCACGTATTCCTTGAACACCTGGGCGGCGCGGGCGATGTCGCCAATCTCGTCACGCCGTCCAGTACCAACGATGTCGACGGACATGCTGCCTGCAGCCAGTTCTTTCAGGTTACCCACTACCTCGGTAATCGGATCGGCCAGTTCACGCCTGGCAATCAACCAGCCAAAACCTCCAAGGCAAACAAACGCCAGCGCCACCATGCCTACCGTCTCTACTTCGGCACGGTCACTGGCGGCCTTCGCCTCTGCAGAACTGGCCTTGGCCAACTGCTCGTTGTAATCGATGATGGCTGTGAAATTCTCACGAAGCTTGGCAACTTTGGGCGCCTGCTGCTCAAGTACCTGTTGCGCTTCTTCCTTGTTCCCCTTGCGCGACAACATCAGGGCCAAATCCACTCCACCGAGATAGTCTTTCATCGCTGCAGAGACATTGCCCGCGAGTTCCTTGTCACGCTCGTCGGAAAGCAGCTTTTCCGTGTAGTGCGCAAGCATCGTGTCGATGGTTTTGCGCTGCTCGGTGATCTCTGTCTCTATGGCCACCAACCGGGCAGGGTCATCGTTCAGCACGTGATAGACAGTCTGCACCCGCAATCGCTGATAAGCCAAGCGTGCCGCGTTCATCGTATTGAAGCTGGGTATGGTTATGACCGAGGCGTGATTGGCCAGATCAAAAACCCGGTTCAAGCGGTTGTGCGCCACACCGGCAAGTGCCACCATCACCAACATGGCCAGGCCGATCAGCAGATAGAGTTTGCTGGTGATTCTCAAATTGGCGAGTGTTTTCATGGAGAAACCTCAGTGGGATAGCCAAAACCGGCGGCGGTCACAAAACATAGGGCGAGCGGCCATCTGACAAGCTTTTCAGCTACAGGCATGGTGGTGGCGATCATTCAGACCTTCACAGCTTTCAGTATTTCCAGAGCGGCGTCGAAATCAAAGTTCTCGATCGCAGTGGCAACGGGTTTGAGCTTGATGGCCAACGCAGAACCGTCGAGCTGTTCTATCAATTCGCCCAGCACATCCGCCGCATCCGCATCGCTGTCCTTGAGCAGCGCGGTCAGCCTGTCGAGCGCTGCCAGAACCCTGGCCGTTTGCTGCGGGTTGGCATCTGCGGCGGCGGGCGAGGCTGTTCCCGTAGCTGGCGCACCCACAGCCTGCAAACCGGCAATCACCGGTTCAAGTTCGGCCAGCGCAGTGGCCAGCAGCGCATCAATCTGATCACTGTTTGCATCCACCAGATACGCATGCTCCAGCTCGGCCGCTGCAGCCTGCACGCCTTTGGCACCAATGTTGCCCGCCGTGCCCTTCAGGGTGTGCGCTGCGCGCGCCGCCGCCGTCGGGTCTGCGTCCACCCGCGCTGCTGCAAACAGGGTGGCAAAGTCGCCCTGGCTGTCCCGGAACTTGACCAGCAACCGGGTGTAGAGCTTTTCGTTGTTCATGGTGGTGGCCATGCCAGCCTTGACATCGATGCCTGGCAGAGCCGGCAAGCCCGCCACGGCGGCCTCAACCGGAACCTGTATGGCATTTATAGCCGCAGGCCTCGTATCCATTGCATCAGCAGCTATTGTTTTTGTAGTGGTCTTGCCGCCCGGCTTGATCCATTTGGCGATGGTTGCAAACATCTCCCCCACATTGAGCGGCTTGGCTATGTGGTCCCACATGCCCGCTTCAAGGACCTTTTCCCGGTCGCCAGCCATGGCGTTGGCGGTCATGGCGATGATGGGCAGATCCTTTAATTGCGGGTTCTTGCGGATTTCACGGGTGGCGGCGTAGCCGTCCATCACAGGCATCTGGCAGTCCATCAGCACGCCGTCAAAGTGCGGGTCGTTTGCGAGGATGTCCAGCGCTTCCTGGCCGTGGTTGGCGAGGGTTACTTCCATGCCAGCGTTCTTGAGCAACTCCATGGCCAGTTCCTGGTTCATTTCGTTGTCTTCAACCAGCAGCACTTTGGCGCCGCTGAGCTGGGCCATGGACTCGCTGTAGTTGTCTGCTTTCTGATGGGCCCGGGTGTCGGTGAGGAACCCCTTGTCCAGCGCTTCGCCAATGGCTTCGAGCAGCGTGGACGAGGTCACCGGCTTGGTGAGTACGGACTTGAGGGTTACGCCACGTTGCTGGGCCGAGCCCAGCGCTTCTTCGCGGCCGTACGCGGTGACCATGATGACGGTGGGTATGCGGCTGAGTTGCTCTGTCTGCAGTTGGCGCACGGTTTCCACACCGTCCATGGCGGGCATTTTCCAGTCCATAAGCACCAGGTCATAGGGCAACGACTTCTTGTCGCTCTCGGCAATCATGCGCAGGGCCTGCTGCCCATCCCAGGCAACATCGACTTCCAGGCCAAAGGTTTTGGCCATGGTGGAGAGGATTTCACGGGCGCTGGCGTTGTCGTCGACAACCAGCACGCGAACACCCAGCAGCTCTTCGGCGCGGAACATGCGCCGGGGCATGGGTTCGAGCTGGACGCCCAGGCGGGCATGGAAATGGAAGGTGGAACCTTTTGCGGGCTCGCTTTCAACCCAGATGCGTCCGTGCATGGCTTCAACCAGGTTCTTGGATATGGCAAGTCCCAAGCCTGTTCCGCCGTACTTGCGCGTAGTGGATGTGTCAGCCTGGCTGAAGGACTGGAACATCTTCGCGCATTGTTCAGGTGTCATGCCAATGCCACTGTCCTTGACCCAGAAGTGGAGTTCGACACCACTTTCATCTTCACTGACTTTCTCGATACCGACGACGATTTCTCCCTTGTCCGTGAATTTGACGGCGTTGTTGCCCAGGTTGATCAGGATTTGGCCCAGCCGCAAGGGGTCACCCTGCAAGGCTGTGGGGACGTCGGGAGCCGCGTTGAAGAGAAGCTCCAGCCCCTTGTCTTCGGCCTTCATGCCTACCAGGTTGGCCAGGTTGTCCATGACGTCTTCCAGCCGGAAGTCGATGGTCTCCGTGTTCATCTTGCCGGCTTCGATCTTGCTGAAGTCGAGGATGTCGTTGATGATGCCCAGCAGGTTCTCGCCCGAGCGGTGTACTTTTTCAATGTAGTTGCGCTGCTTCTTGTCCAGGTTGGTCTGCAGGGCCAGGTGACTCATGCCAATGATGGCGTTCATGGGCGTGCGGATTTCGTGGCTCATGTTGGCCAGAAAATCACTCTTGGCTTTCGTTGCTTCGTCAGCCTTTTTTCGTTCTTCGTCGAGATCTTCAAGGATGTTCAGCATGGCCTTGCGCGTCTTCTCCGACTTCTGGACCATGCCTTCCAGGTCCTCGACCAACTCGTGGTTGCGTTGCAGCGCATCTTGTGCCTGAAGCACACTGGCACGTGCGCGCGCAGCGTTGCCCTGCGTCACTTGGTGCAGAGATTGGTAGTGGACATTGTCCTGGTAGGCCTCTTGCCACCGCTTGAGGGCAGCAAACACCAGAGTACGTTCTCGGTAAAAACGGAGTGACTGATCGCGCTGGCCATCCTCGTCCAAATAGGGCTCGGCCAGTTGAAGGTAGCGCAGTGCTTCTTCTGGGTTGCCCGCTCCAAGCTCTACCTTGCCGGCAGCGGTATAAAACTCAAGATAACAGTTGTACTCAACATCCGATGGGCTCGACAAGAGCTCGGCGGCTAGCTCTATCATGTGCCGTGCAGCACTCCAATCCCCGTTCTCGGCATAAGCCACTGCCGTGACGCATCTGAAACTGATGGCAAATGCAGGATTGATGGCGACAGCCCGATTCTGGAAATCAATATACGGCTCTGCCAGGCTTAGCGCGGTCTTGAAATCGCCATTGGCCAGATGCGCATCCACAAGGTTGAGACGCCCGGCCAAAACGCCCTGAGAAAACGGAAGCTGCTGATCGATTTCATCAGCCTGCGTCAACACAGTGACAGCCTCGTCGTAGTTGCCTATCTTGTACTGCACCGAACCGATGTTGTGCAAAATTCGTGCAAGCAATTGGGGCGAATGCATACCACGCGCTGCGGTCAGCGCCTGGTAATAAAACGACACCGCCTGGTCAAACTTGCTTTGGCGCGAAGCATTCATCGCCAAAGCGCCGAACACCAGAAACTGGTCTAGTAAATCGACGTGCTGAATTTGCGCCAAACAACCCTGCAGCTCAGAAATCACTTCACCGTAGTGGTGCGTATAGCTAAACCATTGCGCGATCGAATACGTAGCCCGGTACAACGCAAGGCTGTCACCCTGCATTCGCGCACGCTCTTGAGTTGCCCTGCGCCCGTCTGGCGCGCTCTCTTGCTTGCCCATGCGGGAGTTGCAGCAGTCGCAAGTGATTTGGGCCAGCAACTGCGTCTTTGCATCGCCCTGTGCATTGGCCATGGCCAAAGCTTCCATGGCAATTTCATGCGCTTGGCGGGGGTCGACTGGGTGCAAGCTCCACGCACGCTCGTTGAGCGTCAGCGCGGGGGACACTTTGGGGCCCGTAGAGGCAACTTGATTGTGGGTCATGGTGCCTACTCGACAATCTTGTACTTGGCCGGCAGTCCAGCACCCTGCAACAGCGCATTGATTTCGACCTTGAGCGCAATCATGCGCTCCTCCCGGTCGATGGTCAGGGATTGAAAACGCTCCAGCTCATCCATACGCTCCTTCAGACTGGCTTCCGCCAGTCGCAACTCCGTGACGTCTTGCGCTACACCGTACATGAATTGCGCTTTGCCACTCGCGTCACGCGTGACGCTGCCGATGGCGCGAATCCAGGCGATCTGCCCATCAATGGGACGCTTGTAGCAATAGGTGAAGTCATATCGCGGAACGCTACCTTCAACGGCTGCGGCGTAATGGGCACCCGTGGCCTCTGCAACACTCGGGTCAGCTGCGGCAATGCGGCTGTACCACTCGTCTGTCAGGTGGTAGCGCCAGCCCTCGGTGGGATACTCTCCAAAAATCGCGGCTGCCCGCTCGGAGGCAGTGTAGTACTCCGGATCGCTGTAATCGATCAACCAATAACCCGCTTTGGTCAGGTCCAAAGCCGAATCGGTCATCATGTTGATGTGCTGGAGTCGCTCTTGAGCAAGCTTGCGCTCGGTGATGTCGCGAAACGCGATGACCGTGCCAACCAGCGCACCATCCTTGAACACGGGGGTGGTCGAATACTCCACGGGAATGGCAGCTCCTGCTTTGTCCCAGAGCACTTCGTTGTCGACCGTGCGGGCCTGACCGTCCACCGAGGTCAGATACATGGAACACTCGTCCTTGGGGAAAATCCGTCCGTCGGGGTAAGTGTGGTGCATGATTGCGTGCATGTCGCGCCCCAGCAGCTCGGCTTCGCTGTAGCCCAGCAACGTGGTCACTGCCGGGTTGACAAAGGTCATCAGGCCCTGGGCATCCAGACCCACAATGCCTTCGTCCACAGAGCCCAGAATCAGGCGTCCGCGCTCCTCTAGTGCGGTAATGCGGTCCTCTGCAGCCCTGCGTTCGGTGATGTCGCGCACCGTGGCGCAAACATTTCGGCTCCGCCCCTCCACGACCGGCAGTTTCGACAAACCGACCTCGACGAAAAAGCGCGATCCGTCCTTGCGAACGCCCTGAAGCTCCCTGTTCAACGTGCCCATGGCGCGCGCAGAGCCGCTGGCAATGTAACCATCACGCAATCCTACATGCCTGCCCCGAACGGCGTCCGGCACCAGCGCCTCTATGGGTTTGCCCGACAACTCGCCCACTGCATAGCCAAACATGGTTTCCAGCTTGAGATTGGCCAGAGTGATGTTTCCACGCTCATCACAAACCAGCATGCCGTCTGGCGCCGATTCAATGATGCCGCGGTACCAGGCCTCGGTGACCTGCAGGGATGCCTGCTGCGCTTCCAGTTCTTCGGTTTGCTCTTCGAGCCGGGCAGCTTGCTCCTGCATGAAGCGCGCCTGTTCGCGGGTTTCGTGGAGCAGCTTGTTGGTCTGGACACCCCGCTCCAGAATTTCCAGATTGTTTGCCAGCAGGGGCAGCAGCGCATCGATCAGGGATTGCTCACGGGACTCAAACCCGTGAAAGGTGGCTAGCTCCAGAATTCCAAGAAGTCGCTCATTGCGCAGAATGGGCAATACGCAGATCGTGTGCGGTACCGCCTCCCCCAGGCTGGAGCCGATGCGCACGTAATCGTCAGGGGGGCACTGCAGGGTGATGGGCGCACGCTCCATGGCACACTGCCCTACCAGACCCTGGCCAACGTCGAAATACTGGCTCAGCTCCTTGCGCTCGCGATAGGCGTAGCTACAAAGCATGCGCAGGCGACGCTGGTCTTCCTCATGCATGTAAAAGACGCCGTGGCCCAGCTGGATCAGCGGCGCAATGTGTGAAAAAAGGGCCTGCACCAGCTCGGTAAAGCTTTGGGCCGACTGCATGATCTGTGCGCAGGCGGCGACGTGATTCTTGAGCCACGAATCCGTTTCGATTTGCAGGGATGCACTTTGCAGCACTTGAACCGATCGCGCCAGACTGCCGACCTCATTGCGGTAGTCCGTAAACGGCACGGCAACATCGAGGCTCCCCGACGCAATGCGTTCCACTGCATCTTTAAGTTTGTCGGTAGGGCGCTGAATGCTTCTGCCGATCAACCATGCAAGCAACAGGCTGAAACCGATGGCTCCAACCAATGAAATGGCCGTGTTTTGAAAACTGCTGATACTGGCTTCAATTGCCTTTTCGGTCGTATCCCTGGCACCAGCCTCCTTGATCGTGTTGAGGCGGGTAATGGCGTCGTTGGCGGCGACACCCGGTCGACGGAATTCATCGGAAGCAATAAAAGCAGCGGCCTGCGCCTCGGCACCCTGCCCAAGCAGGGTTGATGCCTTGGCAATGTTTGCCTTGTAGTTGCCATAGTGTTGTTCGAAGGCAGCCAGTGCGGCCTTGGTTTCATTGCGGGCCAGGCGTCCGCGCAGGGCGACCAGCTCCGTTTGTAGAGCGGCATCGCTTTCGGCTATGGCTTTGAGTGCTGCCTCCCGCGCTTTGCCTGGCCCGGCAAGTGCTGCTTGCCGCAATTCCCGGCCGATGGCCAGGTAATTGATCTGAACGTCTTTCGCATTTGATACGCCAAGCAATTCTTTTTCGTAGAGCACCTGTAGCTGCTCTCGCATGGTGCGTTCGGTCAGCAGGTTGGAAATACCTATGGCCATCGTCATCAGCATCAAGACCGCAAAGCCCAACCCCAACTTGACACGTAGGGAGCGTCCCTCCAAATAGACGAGCGGCGACTTCATGATGCGACCTCCATGCGATCCCGATCAGCACCGGTCTCTGCAGAAACCGGTATCTGATCCAGATCCGAAAACGTCCCAACCAGACCGCCCGGAGTCCCATCCACATTACAGAAACCGGCCACGTAGTAGAGCGTGTTGTGAACCTTGCCATCGGCAAAGGGTATAGGCATCGTTTTGCAGACTGAGCCCGTGTTGGCAATGACCGCAAGGTCCTCGGCCTGGTACGCCTCGCGATCAGCCAAGGGCAGATACTCCAGGTCCATAACGGATTTGCCGATCAGGTCCGCGCGTTTCACACCGAATGCCCGCTCATAAGCACGGTTGAAGCCCAGAAAACGTGCTTCACGGTCTTTGTAAAACACCGGGTACGGAATGGTGTCGATCAGTGTCTGCTGCATGTGGAGTTGGTCTGCATGCCCTTGACGCGCGACTTGCTCGGTTTCAAGCAGTTGCTTTGTCTGCTCAGCGCGAAGCAGAATCTGGAGATTGAGTGCCAACAGGTGCACAAACTCTTCAAAGCTCTCCCTTGCAAACGACTGCGGTGGATCAAAAAGGGCTATTTCCACCAATCCAAGTACGCTTTCATTGCGAATAACGGGGGCAAGCACCAAAGTTCCCGGGCATGCAGAGCCCAGGCCCGAACGAACAGTCCAATACCCCTCCCCCGCGGCATCAATGACACGAACGCTGCGATCTGTGGCGCACTGCCCCAACAAACCTTCGCCCGCCTGAAGGGTGGCAGGCACGGTGCCATCGCTCGCGAAACTGGCTTGCAATGAAAACTCCGTCTCGCCCTCGCCGGTTCGGCAATACACGACACCCTGCAGTACGCCAAAAAGCGCATGTGTGTCGGTCAAAAAAGTACTACAGAGCTGTCCAACGCTGTGACACTGTTGCAGGCGAATCATGGCCTGCCCTAACTGGGTGCGGAACTTTAGCAGCGAATCCTGCTTGCCGGCGAGCAGCTGCAACTGTTCAGACGCGAGATTTTGCACATGGTGTCCTTTGAGCAGGTGCATCATCATCCAGCTTAGCAACCAGAACAACACCGCCGCAATGCCCGAACGCAAAGCCGTACCCGCCAGCGGTGCCGATTTCGCGAGGTCTTCCAGAACGATCAATTTCCACTGACCGGACGGGTCATGCCACTCCACTTCCGCAGTGGCAACTGCGTAACGGACGCCATCGATTCTCTGGACGCTCTCCACTGCAGTGACTGGCAACAACTCGGGTTCATTTTTTTCGAACAGTGCACCAAATTGCTTGAGGTCGCGAATAGACTTGAGCCGCTGTGGCGTGGGCACTCCCTCCAGACGACCGATCCACTCAGAACGATTGCTGGCAAACACCACGCCCTGGGGCGATAACAACAAAGCAACATCAAAGCGGTCTTGCAGGAGCTTGTCTACCCGATCCATGCTGGTGCGTGCCACCAGTGCGCCTGAGCCAGAAGTGGATTTCGCCCGCTCGCCGTATACCGGAGCGGTGAAGTACAAGGAGCGGTCGCCCCGCGCCATACTCACCGCAGCATACATATTGGACTTGCCCTGCATGGCCATCTGGAAATAAGGACGGAACTTCACGTCCAGTCCCGTGGACGGTTTGCCGGCACGGTCCCACGACGTCTTGACGATTCCGTCTCTTGACACGACAAACACCCCCTCCGCCTCAAAAGAGGAGCCTACTGCTGCAAGCGTTACATCGATAGCCGCGTTGATGGATAACAACCCGTTCTGGGCATCCTGTTTAATGTCATTGTCAATGAGTCCCAGTAAGGATATGGAACCCATGAGGTTTCCGTTGAGCGTGCTGGACATGACCTCGACGGCGCTGCGCATGGCTTCCGTCTGCAGGACGGAAAGCCGCTGTTGTGCGCGCGAGTTGGTGTCGATCGTCCAAACCGCCGCCGCGACCGCAAAACCCGTCACGGCAATGATGCCCCATACCCAGCGCTCGTAGACGCCCAGCAACGATGCAAGTCGATTCATGAAGCCCCCTGGGGAGATTGACGGGTCCGGGCTCAGCCGGTAATGATTTTGAGCGTCGCGGCCTTGTGGGCCAGTTCTTCATCGCTGTCGGCATAGCGCAGCGCCACTTCCCGAAATTGCTCGGTCAGCGCCATGAATGCGTCCACGATGTCGGGGTCGAAGTGGTTGCCTTTGCCCTCGGCTATGATGCGCACGGCTTTCTCGTGCGGCATGCCTTCCTTGTAGACCCGCCGGCTGATGAGCGCGTCATACACATCGGCAACAGCCATCAGCCGCGCCGAGATAGGAATATCGTCGCCCGCAAGACCCTCAGGGTAGCCACTGCCATCCCATTTTTCCTGGTGGCCGTACGCAATTTCTTTGGCGTATTTCAGGAACTCCACTTCCAGCCCGAGTTGGTCTTCCGCGTGCTGGATGGCATCGCGCCCAAGTTTGCAATGGGTTTTCATGATCTCGAACTCATGCGGCTCAAAGCGACCAGGTTTCAACAGGATGCGGTCCGGGATGCCTACCTTGCCAATGTCGTGCAGGGGCGCTGACTTGAACAACATGGTGATCGTGTGGTCACTTAGGAAACCGCGGAATCGGTCGTGGTTCTTGAGGTAGTTTGCCAACAATTCCAGGTAATACTGGGTGCGCCGGATATGGTTTCCGGTGTCGTTGTCGCGCGTCTCGGCCAGAGACGCCATCGCCAGAATGGTGACATCCTGAATGGCAGCCAGCTCTTTGGTGCGCTTGGTAACTTCTGTCTCCAGATAGACGTTCTGGTCTTTCAGAAAGTCTGCCGCAGCCTTGACGTGCAATTGTGTGGCGACACGCGCCATCACGATAGGGGGATTGACCGGTTTGGTGATGAAATCCACCGCACCGAGCTGCAGGCCCTTCTTCTCGTCATCCGTCCCGGTCATAGCCGTCAGGAAGATGATGGGGATATCGCGGGTTTTGGGTTCAGCCTTGAGAATCGTGCAGACTTCGTAGCCCGAAAGCCCCGGCATCATGATGTCGAGCAGAATCAGGTCAGGCGGGCTGTCACTCTGGACGATCTTGATGGCTTTCTCACCATTGTTCGCAACCTTGACGCGGTACAGGTCTTTGAGCAGGCCGGACATCAGGGACAAGTTGTCCGGAGTGTCGTCGACTACCAGAACCGTGGGCTTTTGGGTGAAATCCAGTGAATCAGCCAAGTCATCTCTCCCTGTGAATCAGAACTACGCCTGGCTGCGCATCACTCCGACGCGCAGCAATCTGTCTGGCCATTCTATGCCGGGCCGGGCGCCATTTTTTTGAACCACCACAGCGTCGTCTGATGGGGCGTAGAGCACTACCGAAGGCGGCGCATTGCCCTAAAAGGACAACGCCACAAAGGAAGCATTTCAACCGCTGTTGCTATACTGAAAACAGCCAACCGCCCCCTTTCAGCGGTTAGCAAAATTCAATGAAATTTGCCTGGATTCTTGCCGCAGCGTGCCTTTTTAGCTCCAGCTCCGAAGCGCAATTGAGGAAGTGCATCGCACCGGATGGAAAGGTAACGTATAGCGATGTACTTTGCGACGGAAACACCGTATCGGAAAGGCAAGTTAATCCCCGTGGGAATACGCTGGACAGCTCCGGTTTCCGGGAACAGGTACAACGCGAACAGGACGCCGCCGCGCAAAACCGGCTGATTGAGCGGGACCGGGCATCCGAAGAAGCGGCCAAGCGCCAGGCGCAAGCGCACCAGCAGGCGCAAGCCGACGAAGCAGCCAGGCAGGCATCCATGCAAAGCGCAAAGGACTCTGAGGCTTATGGCAACTGTGTGCGGGATGTGGAGCGTCAACCCGCTACGCAGCAGGTAAAGGCCGAGTTGATTGCGGCATGCCGAACTGCAGGGTACGTACAGCGTCAAACAGGCATGAGCCAGGGGGCCGTCAACGATTGCGTCAGAAGTGTTGAGCGCACGGGCGCGTCCGGAAAAGACAAGGCACGCCAGCTTGCGACGTGTCATGGGGGCGACGTAAAGCCGGAGCCACCCCCGCCACCCCGCCCCCGTACATCCGTGATTGCGTCGTGCGATGCCGGTGGGTGCTGGGACGGCACAGGCCATCGCTACAACGGCCAAGGGTCGACCCTCTTCAGGGATGACGGCAAAGCATGCCAGCGGGTCGGTAACACGGTTCAGTGCCCATAGCGCATTAGCTCTTATACCCATCGGCCAATTTGTCAGGGCTGCCGTCGGGATGCATGCAGCCACACAAGGAGAGCCTTTTGTGTGTTGACGCACAGTGCCGCGCTGACCTCTTGCCTAGGATGGTGCCGTTAATCACTCAATGCCTGAGCGCCCTCGGAGCTCAGTACTACCGCAAGGCCACTTGAATCTTGGCTTTTATACCTTCTAGAGTAAGTGGCTTGATGATGTAGCCTCGAATACCCAACGGCAACACCTCAGTCAATATTTCTTTGCCAGTGTCTGCTGTCATCATGATGACTCGCAGTTTGGCGACAGTGGGGTTCGGAAGGGACCGAAGTTGTTTGACAAATTCAATTCCACCCATCGGCTCCATATGGATGTCCGAAAAAATGATGTCGGGTTGAAATTTGATTGCAGACACCAAAGCGGACTTCCCGTCCGCTGCTTCCTCAATTTGGTGAATACCGGCTCTGCGAAGCAATTCCGATACATACGTTCGCGTCAATGCGTCGTCATCGACGACCAATACACGTAGATTCCAGAAGATCACGTTCACCACCCCTTGCAGATCAGGCAATTCGCCCATCCTACTACCCTTGACAGACAGAGTCATCGCGGATTCAGCGCAGACATCCAACAGTTCGTGTTCGCGATCCCAAACTGAACCGAGAGCCTATGACCCCCGCCGCCTAGAGTCTCCTACAGGTTCCACCTCAGTCCCCCGCCGAAGGCTCTGATGACTGCCACGCACATGTCACTGCGAACTTGCACCACCATGTCTGCTTCTGACGATCAATTGGCCCCTTGCGCCCTTTAGCAATCATCTCCAGCCCATTGATCACAATGCCGCGCTCGGTAATCTTGACCACCTGTGCAAAGTCCAAAACTGGAAGTACCGACCTACCATCAGAATCATGTAGTTCAGCCCGTAGACGATATAACCTGTTCGTACCATCATCCCACTTGGACAGCACAAGGTCGCCGATCACCGGGTGACCGACTTTGGTGGTTCTGGCTCCGTTCTCACGGATTTTGTAGACCGCACATAACACTGTTCAAATATACAGCCTTCAACTGACTACCATCTGATCATGTGCAACCTATACAACCCAGCAGGGCCGCAAAAGATCAGCATGGCCTACACGGTTTCAGCGCCAGTTGGCGAATATGCCGCCACAGTAGCTCCCTTAAAGCCCGGCCCTATCGTTGTACCCGGACGCGCTCTGATAGCTCAGTGGTGCATGATTCCAGCGCGTTCCCACACCCGCATACCAACCCTACCCAACGGTCAACGCATGAGTACCAACAATGCGAGGCGTGAGCGCATGGCGACAGCACCAACCTACCGTTCAGCGTGGAGCAAGGGTCAGCGTTGCATCTTTCCAGCCATCTCATATGACGAACCCTACTGGGGAACAGGTAAGAACATCTGGTGGCGCTTCTGGCGTGAAGATGGCGAGCCGTGGGCGTTAGCGGGGCTGTGGTCTGAATGGACAGACCCCGAAACGGGTGAATCCGCAATGGCGTCCGTCGATTCACAGTATTAACTTCATTGCTGCGCGCTTGATTGAGGCGTGACAGTTTTTTCATGTTTCGATAACTGTTACTACTTACTGGCACGCAGGCACGTGCCACAAATCAGATTTTTGAGGGCAATTGGCAACGCGCCTGCAAGGCGGTATTTGCTTCGACGAACAATTGAAATCAAGTGGCCGTCCCCGCGCACGTTTCAGCGCTTGGGCATCTTCACCAGGACTGCCAAGTCAACTAGCGGTTTGCCGAAGCATTTTTTGTGTCTGTTCCATGTGCCGTCGATAGCTCATGACGGGTTCACGGGGTATAGGGTACACAAGAGGTAATGCGCACTCGTAGCGTTGTGCCGTCGCGAGTTGAACCTCCCGGCGCAAAGGCCTGTATCGAGGCGCTGGCTGAGTTGCCTGGAGCGACCCCAGAGATCGTACCGGATTTGCGACTGTTGTTACCCGAGAGTTCAACGTCGGCGGTGATCCGCACTGCGGCCGTGCCGCGATTCTGCACCGTTACAAAGATATTGCTGAGGCCCAGGCTGCCACTGTGCGTGGCGCTGGGTATCCTCAGATGGCAGCCGTTTGTGGTGAGGCCAGCGGATTGCAGAGTCGGCCCCTGCCAGGTAAAACTGGATTGGGCTTGGACGGCTGAACTGGCCAGCGACGCAAGGGCCAATATGTTGGCAATGAATGTCAGGCGCATGGTGTGCTCTCTTTTCCCGGTGTGACCCGCAGGACGTTGTAACGATAGTTGATTATGTGGCGAAAGACCGAAAAGACACGACTGCACGGATAGGAAATTCAACCACATGAGGCCAAGTATCGCACCTCAAAACAGCCCTCTATCCTAGGAGCCCTCGATTTGCATGTGACATCAAATGAGCTGGGTGGCGTCGGCAATCCTACCCAACTATGGGGGCCGAAGTTAGCCACCTCGTCTTAGGGCCAGGTGGTTTTCTTTTTTCTGGCTGGAATGCCCGTACACTTTAATTGCCAGCTTGCGCACATTGTCACAGCCTTGGTAGTGCAGCCGTAATGGGTGGCATCCAAGCGATTATGTAGACAGGCTGGCACTCTTCCTCGTAAAGCAGTTACATAGCGAGAAACAATGATGCCCGCAAAGCTCGGGGGAAATGTATCCGCTTTCGCGGCCTCCCGACATGAATTGCAGGCACAGTTGAATTATCACCCATTGCCCGTCAAAGTTGCCATACTGTGTTCGTCAAACGACGCTTCATCAGGAATGGGGGTAAACTTCAGTCAGGCGCAAGCCTCCCGCGTCTCCCTCCCTGAGCGGGCCTCGATGTGTGACAGCTGAGAGGTTGAAGCCCCGGCCCATGTGTCGGGTTTTTTTTGCACCGTGTGGTTCCCTTCGTGCGTTTGCGCACAGACAGACCCCGCCCATGACAACAAACTGGTGCATCGAGCTAGTACCTCCTTCACGGACTGAAACCTTGCCCTGTACCCTTGGCCGTAAAAAAGTCAGGGGTACCCCTTTCACGGCGAACATACTCCCAATTCGGTACCGGCTGGCTTTTGGTGCGGCACCGAACATACCGCAGACTCAACCACAACGACACTGCAGTTGTCGGTCTACCTCTCCCGACCGCCGGATGCAATATCTGGCCTTGGCCCCGGACCTCAAAACGCCGGGGCTATTTTTTTGCACTATTCAAAGTGCATGTGTATATTTGAATCAGGCGATTGCCCGGCGCGAAAGCGTCCCCTGTACTCAGGGACTAACCCGGACTTAGTGCCGGGTTTCTCGATTCTGTGGCTGGTGGAATTGGTGCAAAACCTTGTACTGATGGCTACACAGTGGCTACACGGAGCAGAAATAAAAAGAGCCTGCTACCGATTTAGTAGCAAGCTCTTCAATGTTTATATGGGGTGGCTGATGGGGCTCGAACCCACGACAACAGGAATCACAATCCTGAAAAATATGTATTTGCCATTGTTGAATGGTGTAGGTACAATCAATATAAATCAACAACTTACGTAACATGTACTGGACAAGTAGACAGCTCCAGTGTTGATTGATATTCGCCAAAATAGAGCATTTCAGTCTGTAAATAGTCTGTAAATTCAAAAAGGATTCAAAATGGCACGCCCAAGCAAGACCGCTGCGATTAACTACGCCGCCGCCCAAGACCTGACGCATGGGCTATTGGAGCGTGCCGCCTGCCCTGCTGACTTGCCGTTTGTCCTAGTGAGGGACGTTGACAAAAAGGGGCTGCGACTGCGCGTCACGAAAGCCGGGGGCAAACATTGGCAGTTTGAAACCCGCGTCAAGGGAAAGCTATTTACTCGGGCCTTGGGAGAATGGCCTGCCGTGTCCATTGATCACGCCAAAACCGAAGCCCACCGACTACGCGGATTGACAGAGCAAGGCGTTGACCCGCGCGAGATAGAACGCCAGCAGCAAGCCGACGCCGCCGCGAAACAAGCAGTCAAAGCCGAACTACTGGCAGCACAGGTCCTTCAAGAAGAAGCTCAAACGCTAACGGTGAGCGAAGCTTGGACAGACTACATTGAAACGCGCCGCCCATTTTGGGGCGATCTTCATTACCGTGACCATTTGGACAAAGCAAAAGCCGGTGGATTGCAGTCTGGTCGTCGTGGTGCTGGTGAAAAACTAACCAAGCCGGGGCCTTTGGCTACCTTGATGCCGATGCCATTGAAAGACTTGACGCAACCAGCCATTGAGGCTTGGGCAGCAAGCGAGGGCAAAACCCGTCCATCGTCCGCTCGGCTTGCATGGCGTCTGCTGACCGTGTTTCTGACATGGTGCGGGGAGCAACCAGAGTACGCAAGGCTGATACCCGTCAAGAACCCAGCCAAGACCAAGAAGGCCCGCGAATCATTGGGCAAGGCCGGAACCAAGAAAGACGTTCTGCAAAGGGGTCAACTGAACGTGTGGTTTAGTGCTGTGCAAAAGCTTCCGAACCCTGTTATCTCGGCCTGCCTTCAAGTCTTGCTGCTCACGGGTGCCCGGCTGAACGAAGTGATTGACATGCGCTGGGAGGATGTGAACACCAAGTGGAAGGGCATCAACATCAATGACAAAGTGGAAGGGAACCGGGAAATACCCCTTACCCCCTACGTCGAGCACTTGCTATCTGCCCTGCCCCGTCGCAATGAATGGGTTTTCTCCAGTGTGCGAGTTCTGAGAATGGACGACCACAACATGAAGCGCCGTGAAACCAAAGCCACTAAACGCGGACTAGATGCACCCATTGGCGAGGTGCAAGAAACGAGTGCGACTGGCCGGATTGCAGTGCCAAACATTGCGCACACCCGAGCCTGCAAAACTGTCGGACTTGATGGCCTGACCTTGCATGGCTTGCGCCGGTCATTCAAAAGCTTGACGGAGTGGCTGGAGGTGCCTGTGGGCGTGGTGGCGCAGATTCAGGGACACAAACCCAGCGCCACGGCTGAAAAGCACTACACCGTGCGTCCACTCGAATTGCTGGCGCTGCACCATGGCCGCATTGAAGCCTGGATATTGGAACAGGCCGGGATTGTGTTTGATGCGAAAGCCGCACCCGGCACTATGCGCGTGGTGGCAGCATGATTGCATCGCGTAGCGTTACAAGATACAATCAATCATGATTAAGTCGTTTGGTCATAAGGGGCTGCAAGCTTTCTTTGAACGTGGCACAAAGGCAGGCATCCGGCCTGACCATGCCTCCAAGTTGAGCCGTTTGCTGGCGCGTCTGGACGTGGCGACCAGTGACCGGGATATGAATGTTCCAGGCTGGCGCCTGCATCCGTTGTCAGACGATTTGAAAGGTCATTGGGCCGTATCGGTCAATGGCAACTGGCGAATAACTTTCACATTTGACGGCCCAGACGCTGTACTTGTTGATTACATGGATTACCACTAGGAGCGACGCAATGACCCGTATGCATAACCCCCCTCATCCCGGCTTGACGCTGCGTGATGATGTGTTGCCTGCATTGGGGCTGGGTGTGACACAAGCTGCCGAACAGTTAGGTGTGTCGCGTGTCGCGTTGTCACGCATGTTGAATGGCCGCGCTGCTATCTCGCCTGATATGGCCCTGCGCTTAGAGGCATGGCTAGGCGTGGAGCGTGGAGGTGATGCGCGTGTCTGGCTGGCAGAACAAAGTGCCTATGACGTGTGGCAAGCACAGCTTCGATTCAAAGCCAAACCGATGCACGTCCAACCCGCTCCAGCGATGGCCGCATGACCGCACCACGCGACGAGAGTTTTGATGACTACATTGTCAAGACCATGAAAGTCCCGTCCGAAGCCGCTACCTATATCGAGGCCGCAATGGAGCTTGATGAACCTACAGCGCTACTGCTGGCATTGCGCCACGTTGCGAAGGCACACGGCATGGCTGCGGTAGCACGACGCGCCGATGTGGGCGACAAGTGCTACTCTGCGTATTCCTGTGAATCTGGCCACTAATTCCAGATCAATGTAGGCCAGTCATTCCGGCAGAAATTGGGCCACCTATTCCGGTTCAAACTAGGCCAGCTATTCCGGTCAAAAAAAACCAATCTAGCCAAAGAGTTTCAGGGTTTTTATCCATCTGGGCGCCGCAGGCGCCCCCTCATCGTTTGCTTGAAATCACAAATTTCGGGGTGTCATGGACCGTTAAGGTGGGTATCTACAGGCACGCCAAATCGACTTGACAGCGCCTCTCGATTTC
>JBPOIP010000170.1:0-3267 GCA_052034395.1 Pseudomonadota bacterium | reverse complement strand
CGCCTGGGCGACAAGGCTGGCGCTGGCAGCAAGGTCAAGATCATCAACCAGTTGCTGGCCGGGGTGCACATAGCTGCGGCCGCCGAAGCCATGGCCCTGGGCCTGCGCGAAGGGGTGGATGCCAGCGCCCTCTACGATGTGATCACCCACAGCGCGGGCACCAGCTGGATGTTCGAAAACCGCATGGCCCACGTGCTGGCCGGAGACTACACGCCGCTTTCGGCGGTGGACATCTTCGTGAAAGACCTGGGGCTGGTGCTCGACGTGGCCCGTGCCAGCAAGTTTCCGCTGCCGTTGTCCAGCACAGCACACCAGATGTTCATGCAGGCCTCCACGTCGGGGTATGCGCGCGAAGACGACAGCGCTGTCATCAAGATTTTTCCCGGCATTGACTTGCCCCAAAAGCCATGAGCCGCATCGTTCTGGGATGCATTGCCGACGACTTCACAGGCGCCACCGACCTCGCCAACAACCTGGTGCGCGCCGGGATGCGCGTGGTGCAGGCCATTGGCGTGCCAAGTGCACCGCTCGATGCCGAGGCCGACGCCGTTGTGGTGGCGCTGAAGTCGCGCACGATTCCCGCAGAGCAGGCCGTTGCCCAATCGCTGCAAGCGCTGCATTGGATTCAGGCGCAAGGGGCGCAGCAGATCTACTTCAAGTATTGCTCCACCTTTGACAGTACTGCGCTGGGCAATATCGGCCCGGTCTCTGAAGCACTAATGGATGCGCTGGGCGACCGTGAGGGCGCGGATTTCACCATCGCCACCCCCGCGTTCCCCGACAACTACCGCACGGTCTTCAAGGGCCACCTGTTTGTGGGCGATGTTCTGCTCAATGAAAGCGGCATGCAGAACCACCCCCTGACCCCGATGACCGATGCCAACCTGGTGCGTGTGCTGCAGGCCCAGTGCAAGCGCAAGGTGGGTCTGATTGACTACAAGGCTGTGGCGCAGGGGGAGCATGCCATTCGTGCACGAATCGCCGCTTTGCGAGCACAGGGTGTGGGCCTGGCCGTGGTGGATGCCGTTTCCAATGACGATTTGATGCGCCTGGGGCCAGCCCTGAAGGGCATGCCACTCGTCACTGCCGGGTCCGGCGTGGCCATCGCATTGCCGGCCAATTTTGGTATGGACCGCGCGGTGGGTGCGGGCACCTTGCCCGGCGCACAGGGTTTGCAGGCGGTGGTGTCAGGCAGCTGCTCGCTGGCGACCAACCGCCAGGTGCAGGCATTTGTGGCTTCGGGCCGACCGGCCATGGCGCTGGACCCGCTGGAACTGGCCCAGGACGAAGCTGGCGCGGTGACGCGCGTGCTGGACTGGGCGCAAGCCCGGCTGGAGCATGGTCCCGTGCTGGTTTATTCGACCGCCGACCCGGCTGCCGTGCAGGCCGTGCAGCAACAGCTGGGTGTGCAGGCGGCCGGTGAGCGGGTGGAGCGCACGCTGGCTGCCATCACGCGCGGTCTCGTGGCGCTGGGTGTGCGGCAACTGGTGGTGGCCGGTGGCGAAACTTCCGGTGCCTGCGTGCAGGCGCTCAACATCAGCCAGTTGACGATTGGCCGCCAGATCGATCCCGGTGTACCCTGGTGCCACGCCCAGTGTGACGCCGCACCGCTTGGTGGGCTGCACATCACGCTAAAGTCAGGCAACTTTGGCACCGACGATTTCTTCACCAAGTCTTTTGCGGAACTGGCATGACCGAAAGCGAAGCCCGCGACGAGATCTGCCGCGTAGGCCGAAGCCTCTTTGAGCGCGGCTATGTGCACGCCACCGCAGGCAACATCAGTGTTCGCCTGGGGCCGTCCGAAGGCGGTGGCTATCTGATCACGCCAACGGATGCCTGCCTCGGGTTTCTGGAGCCCGCCAGACTGGCGCGGCTGGACGATAAGGCACAGCAGCTCAGTGGGGACAAAGCTAGCAAAACAATAGCGTTACATGCCCATATTTACAGGGCTGCTAGGGTATTTGATCCACAGACATGCTGTGTTATCCATACCCACAGCACGCATTGTGTGGCCATGAGCCTGCGCTCCCCAAACGCTGAAACAGCGGAACTGTTGCCGGCTCTCACGCCCTATTTCGTGATGAAGGTGGGTCATGTGCCGATCATCCCCTACCACCGCCCCGGAGATCCTGCGGCGGCCCGTCTGGTGGCTGACACCATCGACCGCTATGGACAGGCGGGTCGGCCCATCCGGGCCGTGATGCTGTCGCGGCTCGGCCCCAATGTGTGGCACTACTCGCCAGGCGCTGCCATGGCCACACTGGAAGAACTGGAAGAAACCGCCCGGTTGGCAAGCCAGGGTGCCTTGGCATCCAGCGAACTGACCGAACCCCAAATCAACGAGCTGCGCCAGACCTTCGGCGCCCGATGGTGAGCCCCTATGCCCCAATTTGCTGCCAATCTCTCCATGTTGTACCAGGAGCATGCTTTTCTGGACCGCTTTGCGGCGGCTGCTAGAGACGGCTTCACGGCGGTTGAATATCTGTTTCCGTATGCCTTTGCGAAGGCAGACATAGCCGAACGGCTGCGGGCCAACGGTCTGCAGCAGGTGCTGTTCAATGCCCCACCGGGCGACTGGGACGCGGGCGAGCGAGGCCTGGCCTGCCTGATCGGGCGGGAGACCGAATTTCGTGCTGGCATCAACACGGCGCTGGACTACGCTGCCACGCTGCACTGCCCGCGCATCCATGTGATGGCCGGTCTGCTGCCGACGGGCACAACGCACCAGGCCTGTTATGCCACCTATGTCGACAATCTGCGGTGGGCCGCGCAGCAGGCCGCCCGGCAGGGCAGGGATGTGCTGATTGAACCCATTAACACCCGCGATATTCCAGGCTTTTATCTCAACCGCCAGGACGCGGCGCATCAGGTTCTGGACGATGTGGGGGAGCCCAACCTGAAGGTACAGATGGACCTGTACCACTGCCAGATCGTTGAGGGTGACCTGGCCATGAAGCTGCGCAAATACCTGCCTGGCGGGCGGGTGGGGCACCTGCAGATCGCCGGTGTGCCGCTGCGACACGAGCCGGATGTGGGCGAAGTCAATTACACCTACCTGTTTAACCTGCTCGACGAACTGGGCTACATCGGCTGGGTGGGCTGCGAATACCGGCCGGCCGATGCACAGGCAGGCGGAACATCTGCAGGTCTTGGCTGGCTCAAGCCCTACCTCAAGGGCTGACAGGATCAACCACCGGCATTCCTTCAATGGCATCGTTTCAGGCGCAACACGCGTGTCAGGACACTAAACCATGCAATGCAATTTCA
>JBPOIP010000029.1:0-6061 GCA_052034395.1 Pseudomonadota bacterium | reverse complement strand
CTCAAATCCATACTGGTCCTGGCAGGAACGGCCAGCTTGCCCTTTGCGGCACGGGCCGCCACCAACTTGAAGATGATGATCCCCGCCAACCCCGGTGGCGGCTGGGATTCGACCGGACGTGCCCTGGGCAAGGCCCTGCTGGAGGCCAAGGCGGCAGACACCGTCACCTATGAGAACAAGGGTGGGGCGGCCGGTGCTTTAGGACTGGCGCAATTTGTCAACGCCAGCAAGGGCGAACCGAACGCACTGATGGTCATGGGCGCGGTTATGCTGGGTGGCATCATCACTGGCAAACCTCCGGTATCAATCACGGCGGCCACCCCGATTGCCCGGCTGACCAGCGAGTACAACGTGTTTGTGCTGCCAGCCAATTCGCCATTCAAAACGCTTGCCGATGTGATCACCCAGCTGAAGAAAGACCCCGCCAGTGTGAAATGGGGCGGGGGTTCACGTGGTGCCACCGAACACATTGCTGCCGCCATGATTGCGCGTGCCGCCGGCGTGGATCCGGCACGCATTAACTACGTAGCTTTCCGTGGTGGTGGTGAGGCCACAGCTGCCATACTGGGTGGCAACGTCACGATTGGGGGCAGTGGGTACAGCGAGTTTGCCGAGTACATCAAGGCCGGCAAGATGAAACCCATCGGTGTCACATCGGCCTTGCGTCTTAAAGGCGTTGACGTGCCCACTCTGAAAGAGCAGGGTCTGGATGTGGAGATTGGCAACTGGCGTGGCGTCTATGGCGCTCCCGGCATTTCAGCCGAACAGCGCAAGGCTTTGACGGATCTGGTGCTCAAGGCTATCAAGACCAAGGCCTGGGAAGAGGCGCTGGACAAGAACAGCTGGACGCCGGCCGTTCTGTCCGGTGCCGCATTCGAAAAGTTTGTGGATGATGACTTTGCAGCGTTGCGCGCAACCATGGTCAAGTCCGGCATGATCTAGACGGCCCGGGAGATACTCCTTTGCGAGCACACGCGCCGGCGCGGCATTCGCCGTTTTTGCAAGCCCTCGTTGGTGTCGGCGTGCTGTTGCTGGCGATGCTGTTGGCAGTGGGTGCCTGGCTCATTCCGTCCGATGCTGGCTACGGTGGGGTAGGGCCTAACTTTCTGCCCTGGGTGGTGGCGATCGTGTTGGGGATTTGCGGCATCGTCCTGATTCGCAAGGCCCGGCGTAGCGGGTTTCTTCACATGGGGGATCATGACGGCGAGCACCCTTATTGGTCCGGCTTTGCCTGGATGTCGGCAGGCATGCTGCTCAATGCTGCGCTTATCACCCGAATCGGTTTTGTGTTGAGTTGTGCCCTGTGCTTTGTTCTGGCAGCGCGTGGGCTGTGCAGCGCCCAAGCCCGCAGCAGCGGGCGACCTAAAAGCTGGCTGATCGATAGCTTGGTAGCGCTGCTGATTGCGGCTCCGGTGTACTGGATGTTCACCAAATTCCTGGGTATCAACCTGCCTGGCCTGACCGATAGCGGGTGGTTGTGATGGAAACGCTGGACATTTGGGGTCATCTGCTGCAGGGCTTTGGCACGGCAGGTACGCCGGTCAACTTGCTGTGGGCGTTTGTCGGTTGTGCGCTGGGTACGGCGGTGGGCGTGTTGCCCGGCATTGGCCCCGCCACGGCCGTCGCCATGCTCCTGCCCATCACTACGCAGGTGGAGGCTACCGCTTCGATGATTTTCTTTGCCGGCATTTACTACGGTGCGATGTACGGGGGTTCCACCACGTCCATCCTGCTCAACACGCCGGGTGAAACGGCCACCATGGTCACCGCGATGGAAGGCAACAAGATGGCCAAGAGCGGGCGCGCCGGAGCAGCGCTGGCCACTGCGGCGATTGGCTCGTTTGTAGCTGGCTCCATTGCCACCGTGATCGTGACGCTGTTTGCGCCGGTGGTGGCTGACTTTGCGGTCAAGCTGGGGCCGCCGGAATACTTCATGCTGATGCTGCTGGCCTTTACCACGGTGAGCGCCGTGCTGGGGCAGAGCACGGTACGCGGTTTGACGGCCCTGTTTGTCGGCCTGGCGGCGGGGCTGGTGGGCATGGACCAGATCACAGGTCAGGTGCGCTACACCGGCGGTGTGCCTGAACTGATAGACGGCATCGAAATCGTGCTCGTAGCCGTGGGGCTGTTTGCTGTGGCCGAGGCTATGCATGCGGTGCTGTTTGAAGGCAAGCTGGTGGAAACCGAGAACCGCATGAGTCGGGTAACGATGACGGTCGGCGACTGGAAGCGCTCCATCCCCGCCTGGTTGCGTGGCACCGCCATTGGAGCGCCATTTGGTTGTATTCCTGCCGGTGGCACCGAGATTCCCACCTTTTTGAGCTATGCCACCGAAAAGAAGCTCGCAAGGGGCGAGCACCAGACCGAGTTTGGCGCCAAAGGCGCGATTGAAGGTGTAGCCGGCCCCGAGGCGGCCAACAACGCCACAGTGACCACCGCGCTGATTCCGCTCCTGACCCTGGGAATCCCCACGTCCAACACCACGGCTATTTTGCTGGGCGCATTCCAGAACTATGGTATTCAGCCTGGCCCGCAACTCTTCACTACCTCGGCCAGTCTGGTGTGGGCGCTGATTGCCTCCTTGTATATCGGCAACGTGATGCTGCTGGTGCTCAATTTGCCCATGATCGGCCTGTGGGTGAAGCTGCTCAAGGTACCCCGGCCCCAGCTATACGCAGGCATTCTGATCTTTGCGACCGTGGGCGCCTACGGCATGCGCCAGAGCGCGTTTGACTTGTTTCTGCTGTATTGCATTGGCCTGGTGGGTCTGGTGATGCGGCGCTTCAATTTCCCCACTGCGCCGGTGCTGGTGGGCATGATCCTGGGGCCGCTGGCCGAGGCGCAATTGCGTAACGCCATTTCCATAGGCGAGGGCAGCGCCTGGATCTTTCTGCAGCGCCCCATGTCGCTCGCGCTTCTGGTTCTGGTGGTTTCGGTGCTGCTGGTTCCCCGTCTGGTCCAATGGGTCGTGCGCAAGCGGCTGAAAGCCTCCAGCGCCATTTCTTGAGGAAAAATGCGCTGTTTGTCCTCGTGGAATATAGACATTTAGCTATAAATAGTATAGCAAACAACGACTGAAGTGACACCGCGCGACTCCCGTAGCGGCGCGGTAACATTCGACCATGGAAAACCTGGACACCCTGCCGCGCGACGCCCGCAGCATACTGGAGCTGGCTGCACGCTCCATGTTTACCGTGTTTGCGCACGCCAGCGAGGGCATGATGCTGGTCGATCGGGAGGCGCGCGTGGTCTGGATCAATGACCAATACAAGCGCTACCTGCCGGCACTGGGGTTTGAGCGGGAGGAGGATTTTGTAGGCCATCCCGTGTCGCAGGTGGTACAGAACACGCAGATGCACCACGTGCTGGAAACCGGGAAGCCCATTTTGATCGATTTGCTGACCAATCGGGCGGGCACCTTTCTGGTCAGCCGGATTCCGCTGCGCGATGCTGCCGGACAGGTGATTGGCGCTTTGGGAATTGTGCTGTTTGATCATCCCGAGACGACGTTGCAGCCGCTGATCGAGAAGTTCTCGCTGTTGCAGCGTGATCTGGACGATGCCCGCCGCGAGTTGGCGAGCCAGCGCATGCGCCAGCCCGGGTTGCGTCAGTCCAAATACACATTTGCCAGCTTTATCGGAATGAGTGCGGCCGCAGTTGAGGTCAAGCGCCACGCACGCCGTGCTGCCCAATCGGCAAGTCCCGTGCTGCTATTGGGTGAAACTGGCACTGGAAAGGAACTGCTGGCGCATGCCATTCATGCAGCGTCGGCACGGGCCGCAGAGCCATTCATCAGTGTCAATATTGCAGCGGTACCCGATACCCTGCTGGAAGCGGAGTTTTTTGGCTTTGTAGCGGGCGCGTTTACGGGCGCAGACCGCAAGGGGCGCGATGGAAAATTCCGTCTTGCCGATCGGGGCACGCTGTTCCTCGATGAAATTGGTGACATGCCGCTGGCACTTCAGTCCAAGCTGTTGCGGGCCCTGCAGGAAGGTGAAATCGAACCTCTGGGTTCGAACAAGATCATTCCCATCAATGTGCGCGTCATTGCCGCTACGTCGCGCGATCTGACTCGCCTGGTACGCGAGGGCGGGTTCCGGGAGGATTTGTACTATCGCCTGCATGTCCTTCCCATTCGTGTTCCACCGCTGCGCGAGCGAAGGGGAGATATCGCTGCACTGCTGGAAGCGCTGGGCGAGGACATGGCCCTGCGCAGCGGCATGCCACCGCCTGAACTGTCGCGCGAGGCGCTTTCCTTGCTGGAGGCGCAACCCTGGCGCGGCAATATCCGTGAATTGCGCAATGTGCTTGAGCAGGCGGCCATGCGCAGCGATTCCACGCGAATTGATGTCGTGCAACTAGCCGCGGTTCTGACGGAGTCGGGATTGCAGCCCATAGAGCCTGCATCCCAGCCAACAGCGGTGGTCACTTCGCCTGACGCGGAGCATGAGACGCGTTCTGACTCAGACCGTTTGCTTCGCCCCTTGTCGGTTCAGGTGGCAGAGTTGGAGTCCATGGCCATTCAGGCCGCCCTGAAGTTCAACAAGGGCAACAAGGCCGCGGCCGCCAAGACACTGGGTCTTGCGCGTGCGACGCTGTATGCGCGTCTGGATGCGTCTGAAAAACAGACATAATGCCTAAATATCATACAGTATTAATGTATGAAAGTTGGTCATTCTGGAGAAGTTGACTTGAATTGTCCCAAATTTCCAATGAAATCAACGCACCGTTTGTTGGCACACTTCATGCACAGGAATGGTGATACCACGATCACAACAGGAGATACTTCACATGCACCAACGCCGCTGGATTTTTAAAACCTCGCTCATCGCCACTGCCTTGCTGGCCGGAGTCGCCGCAACCAATGTGCTGGCGCAATCCAAAGAGATCAAGATTGCTCACATCTATAGCAAGACCGGTGCGCTTGAAGCCTATGGCAAGCAAACCGCAGTGGGTTTCATGATGGGTCTGGACTACGCGACTGGCGGCACCATGATGGTTGCAGGCAAGAAAATTGTCGTTATCGAGAAAGATGATCAGGGCAAGCCCGACATCGGCAAGAGTCTGTTGGCTGCGGCTTACGGCGATGACAAGGTTGACCTGGCTGTTGGTCCCACGGCATCGCCTGTGGCGCTGGCCATGTTGCCGGTAGCTGAGGAGTACAAAAAGATTCTGTTGGTCGAACCCGCCGTGGCCGATTCGATTACCGGTGACAAATGGAACAAATACATCTTTCGCACCGGGCGCAACTCCAGCCAGGACGCCGCTGCCAATGCGGCTGCACTGGACAAGGCGGGCAACGTGATCGCCACGCTGGCGAACGACAACGCGTTTGGCCGTGATGGCGTCAAGGCCACACGGGAGTCGCTCAAGAACGCCAAGATCGTCCATGAGGAATATCTGCCAGTCGGCACAACGGACTTCACCGCCGGCCTGCAGCGCATTGTGGACAAACTCAAGGATCAGCCTGGCAACAAGTACATCTCGGTGGGTTGGTCGGGTGCTCCGGCACCGTTTAGCAAGATTGCGGATCTGGACCTGAAAAAGCGTTATGGCATCGAATTGGCGACCGGTGGAAACATCCTTCCCGCCATGGTGGCTTACAAGCAGTTTCCCGGAATGGAAGGCGCGCTGTATTACTACTTTGGCATTCCCAAGAACGCCATCAATGAAGCGATGGTTGCTCGCCACTACAACCAGTTCAAGGCACCGCCTGACTTCTTTACCGCTGGCGGGTTTTCGGCTGCCATGGCCATCGTTACGGCGCTGAACAACAGCAAGGGTGACACTTCGGCCAACACCCTGATCAAAACCATGGAGGGCATGAGTTTTGACACACCCAAGGGCAAGATGACCTTCCGCAAGGAAGACCACCAGGCCATGCAAAGCATGTACCACTTCAAGATCAAGGCAGATCCCGCTTTTGCGTGGGGCGTTCCCGAATTGGTACGTGAGATCAAGCCGGAAGAGATGAATATTCCGATCCGCAACAAGCGTTAAGAGCCTGATCAGCAGAGCGTTCTGCTCCGAGTCCCCCGCCCGCTGTGCGGGGCTCCTCCTT
>JBPOIP010000203.1:0-4197 GCA_052034395.1 Pseudomonadota bacterium | reverse complement strand
CTTTCCAGGGAGGGCGCCACGCGCAGGCCTTTCCCAGCTTCGGCTCCGAGCGCACCGGCGCACCGGTTGTTGCGTTTTGCCGAATGGACGACAAGGAAATCCGGCTGCGCGAGCCCATCATGGAGCCTGATGCCCTCATCATTCAGGACCCCACTCTGCTGCATCAGGTGGACGTCTTCAGCGGCCTGAAAAAGAACGGCTATATCCTGATCAACACCACCAAGACTTTTGACCAGATGGGTCTTGGCGAGTTCGTGAAGGGATTCAAGCCTGACCACCTGCTCACGGTTCCCGCCAGTGAGCTGGCCATGAAGCATGTGCGTCGTCCAGTGCCCAATGTGCCTCTGCTGGGCGCATTTGCCGCACTCGGCGGACTGATCACCTTGCAGGCCGTGCACGCCGCCATCGACCAGAAGTTTCATGGCGCGGTGGCACAGGGCAACAAGGATGCCGCCACCGAAGCGTACGAAATCGTCATGGAACAGGAAAGAAAGGCCCAACATGCTTGAACAATGTGAGGGCTCGCATGCCGTAGCCCGTGCCGTGGCGCTAAGCCGCCCGGAGGTGATTTGCGCCTACCCTATCTCGCCACAGACCCACATCGTTGAGGGCCTGGGCGAACTGGTGAAGTCCGGTACGCTGGAGCGCTGCGAATTCATCAATGTGGAGTCCGAATTTGCTGCCTTGAGCGTGGCCATCGGCGCATCCGCCGCAGGCGCCCGCGCCTATACGGCGACCGCCAGCCAGGGGCTGCTGTACATGGCCGAAGCCGTTTACAACGCGTCCGGTCTGGGCCTGCCCATCGTGATGACGGTGGCCAACCGCGCGATTGGCGCACCCATCAACATCTGGAACGATCACACCGACAGCATGTCCATGCGTGACGCGGGCTGGATTCAGATCTTTGCCGAGACCAACCAGGAAGCGCTGGACCTGCACATTCAGGCATTTCGCATTGCCGAGCAGCTTTCGCTGCCGGTCATGGTGTGTATGGACGGATTTATCCTGACCCATGCTTACGAGCGCATCGATATTCCCGAGCAGGCCCAGGTCGACCGCTATCTGCCGCCCTATGAGCCGCGCCAGGTGCTCGATCCCAGCGATCCGGTCACGATTGGTGCCATGGTGGGGCCAGAGGCGTTTACCGAGGTACGCTACCTGGCGCATGCCAAGCAGCTGCAGGCTTTGGACCTGTTGCCGGAACTGGCAAAGGAGTTCAGGGAAGTCTTTGGTCGTGATTCGGGCGGGCTGGTGAAGCCTTACAAGCTGGACGACGCCGAGACCATTGTGATTGCACTGGGCTCGGTGCTGGGCACGATCAAGGACACGGTGGATGAAATGCGCGAGCAGGGCATCAAGATCGGTGTGTTGGGCATTACGTCCTTCCGGCCATTCCCCATTGAGGCCATTCGCGCCGTCACCGCACATGCCAAGCGCATTGTGGTTGTCGAAAAGTGCTTTGCGGTTGGTATTGGGGGCATCGTGTCCCGCGACGTGCGCAGTGCCGTGCAAAGCAGGCCCCAGCAGGTTTTTGCCGTCGTCGCAGGGCTGGGCGGGCGCGCTATTACCAAGGCTTCCCTGCACAAGATGCTGCAGCAGGCCATTGCGGACAAGCTGGAGCTATTGACCTTCCTGGACATGGATTGGGCAATCGTCAACCGGGTTCTTGACCGGGAAAAACAACAGCGCCGTTCCGGCCCCGTGGCCGAAGGCATTCTGCGCGACATTGGCACAGTGTCATCAAAGATAGGCTGACATCATGGAACAAACCGTCGTCAAGTTTTACCAGACCGGCACCTTCACCGTGGGCAACCGCCTGCTGGAGGCCGATCAGCGCAGTGTTCAGGCCAACACGCAGCGCAACAACTCACTGAACTCGGGACACAGGGCCTGTCAGGGCTGTGGCGAGGCGCTGGGTGCACGCTATGCGATAGATGCCGCCATGCAGGCCACCAATGGCCAACTCATTGCGGCCAACGCCACCGGTTGTCTGGAAGTTTTTTCCACGCCGTATCCCGAAACGTCCTGGCAGATGCCATGGATCCACTCCCTGTTTGGCAACACGGCTGCCGTAGCGACCGGTATCGCAGCCGCCATGCGCGTCAAGGGACGCAATGATGTGCGCGTGGTGGCCCAGGGTGGCGATGGCGGCACGACCGACATCGGTTTCGGTTGCCTTTCTGGCATGTTCGAGCGCAACGATGATGTGCTCTATATCTGTTACGACAACGAGGCCTACATGAATACCGGCGTGCAGCGCTCCAGCGCCACACCTCCTGCGGCCCGCACCGCAACCACCATGCCGGTCGGTCCTACCCCGGGCAATGTGTTTGGACAGGGCAAGAATTTGCCGCAAATCGCCATGGCACATGAAATACCCTATGTGGCCACGGCCACCGTGGCGGACCTGCGGGACCTGGAATACAAGGTCACCAAGGCCATGTCCATCCGTGGAGCGCGCTATATCCACATCTTTGTGCCGTGCCCGCTGGGCTGGGGCGCGCCATCGCATGACACCATCCGGCTGGCACGCCTGGCGCATGAGAGCGGCTTCTTCCCGGTATTTGAAGCCGAACGCGGCGAGGTGACCGGGTCGTCCAAGATTCGCCGCCAGGTGCCGATCGAAGACTTCCTGAAGCCGCAAAAGCGCTTTGCCCACCTGTTTGGCGCAACGCCTGACGTTGCCACCATTGCACGGTTGCAGGCGATGGCGGATCGAAATATCCGCCGCTATGGTTTGCTGGAAGCAGCCGTTTAGAGAGCCAAGGAAATCAAAATGCAAAAACCATTTGCCATTACGCTCGACGTCGGCTCTTCGCTGGCCAATCACACTGGGTCCTGGCGCAATTCGCGTCCCGTCTATCTCGATCGGCTGCCACCCTGCAACAATCAGTGCCCCGCAGGCGAGAACATCCAGGCCTGGCTGTTCCATGCCGAGTCTGGACACTACGAACAAGCCTGGCGAACACTGGTGGAGGACAACCCGTTTCCCGCCATCATGGGGCGGGTCTGTTACCACACCTGTGAAGGTGCGTGCAACCGCGGCAAGCTGGATGCACCGGTAGGCATCAACTCGGTAGAGCATTTCCTGGGAGACCAGGCCATTGCGCAGGGATGGAAGTTTGCCCCCGTGGCCACTCCCTCCGGCAAGAAGGTGCTGGTGGTGGGCGCTGGGCCCTCCGGCTTGTCAGCCGCGTACCACCTCGCCCGCTTGGGACATGCAGTGACGGTTCAGGAAGCCGGTCCACTACCTGGCGGCATGATGCGCTTTGGCATTCCGCAGTATCGGCTGCCCCGACAGGTGCTTGACGCGGAAGTACAGCGCATCGTTGACCTGGGTGTGCGCATCGAATACGGCGTCAAGGTGTCCAATGTGCTGGAGTCGCAAAAGCAGGGCGGCTTTGATGCGGTCTTTCTTGCCGTTGGCGCCCATATTGCCAAACGGGCCTACATTCCCGCCGGTGACTCAGCCAAGGTGCTGGATGCCGTGGCGGTGCTGCGCTCCATGGAGGGTGAAGACAAGCCCATGCTGGGTCGCAAAGTGGTGGTTTACGGCGGCGGCAACACAGCCATTGACGTGGCTCGCACGGCCAAGCGCCTGGGAGCCACAGAGGCCATCATTGTCTACCGCCGCAATCGCGAGAAGATGCCCGCGCATGACTTTGAAGTTGAAGAAGCATTGCAGGAAGGCGTGTTGATCAAGTGGCTGTCCACCATCAAACAGGCTGGCGAGTCGTCCATCACCGTCGAAAAGATGGCGCTGGATGAAAAGGGGTTTCCTCAGCCAACCGGTGAGTTCGAAACCCTGGAGGCCGATTCCGTGGTGCTGGCGCTGGGCCAGGATGTGGACTTGTCGTTGATCGAGGGTATACCGGGACTGGTCGTCGAAGACGGCGTGGTCAAGGTCGACGCCAACATGATGACGGGCTATGCCGGGATATTTGCCGGTGGCGACATGGTGCCCGCCGAACGCAATGTCACGGTCGCCATTGGCCACGGGAAGAAGGCTGCGCGCAACATTGACGCCTGGCTGAAGGGCAGCGTGTATGTTCCTGCTGAAAAGCACGAACTGGCCAGCTTCGACAAGCTCAACACGTGGTACTACAGCGATGCGCCCAAAACCATGCGCCCCATGCTCGACATATTGCGGCGCAAGTCAACCTTTGAGGAGGTGCAGGGCGGACTAGACGAGGGCAA
>JBPOIP010000021.1:0-11431 GCA_052034395.1 Pseudomonadota bacterium | reverse complement strand
TGTGCGTGACCACCTGAATGGCGATCAGCAGGCCTACCAGCCACCAGAAGAGCTTGAAGTAGTAATACGGCCCGCCCCCCGGGCTGCCGACCACAACACCGCGACCGATCTCGAAGAAGTAAATGGCGAGTAAACATAGGGATGCAAAACTGAGCCAATCGCTTTTTTCACGAAAAGACATCGGACACCTCACTCATATTTAGTCAAACAAGTTCGACTTAATGTATTGTTTTATTTACCCAATGTCAATATTTCTTTACATAAAGCTGAACTACCAAAAGCGTGAAATCGGTGTGCTTGCTACTATTTTTGTAGCTATATCTGCTTATTCCACAAGGGATTTTGGTTGATTTCATCATCAGGATACACTGCGTGCACCCCTTTTCGGGAAAGGGATGTAGCCGCAAGCAAAGAGAGTCCATGTCCCCGCCAGTCACCACCCCACGAAAAACCCGTGCGTTCAACACCATGCGTGCCAAAGGCTGGGCGCTGTGCCTGTTGGGCATGGCCTTGTTGAGCAGTTCGTTATGGCCGGGGCTGTCGGCCCAGCTGGTGGCATACGCAAACGCCCTGCGCCCGGCGGGCTGGTTTGCATGTGCCGCCGGGGCGGTGCTGCTGGTTCTGCATCACGTTGCACAAGCCAGGCGAGCCAAACGCGGCAAGGCACAAATCCATCCACCGCCAACACCCGAAGCGCGCGCGCCGGGCGAGCCTGCCACACTACGGGAGATTCGCGACGAACTCAAGCGCAGGGCCGACCACAACGTATGAGCGCCAACTGGTACGAGCGCCACATCCTGCCCACGGCGCTGGACCTTGTCTGCGGCATGCCCATGATGGGTCGTATGCGCCAGCAGGTGGTTCCGCGAGCGCACGGGCGTGTGCTGGAGGTGGGCTTTGGCACTGGCTTGAACATGCGTTACTACGACAAAAACCGTGTCACGCAAATCACCGGCCTGGACCCCGGCCTGCAGTTCCACCCGCTGGCGCAGGAGCGCATCGCACAGTCCGGCCTGCGGGTCGATCTGGTGGGGTTGTCGGCCGAGACCATCCCGTTGCCCGACGCAAGCTTTGACACGGTGCTCATCACCTACACGCTGTGCACCATACCCAACCCGCGAGCCGCGCTGCTGGAAATGCGCCGCGTGCTGGCTCCTGGCGGGAAACTGCTGTACTGTGAGCACGGCCGCGCGCCCGACGCGTCGGTGCAACGCTGGCAGGCACGGTTGCAGCCACTGTGGACGCCGGTGGCGGGCGGCTGCCAGCTGGGGCGCGACATTGCGGCGCTGCTCATTGACGCGGGTTTTGCCCTGCCCGACCTGCAAACGCGTTATCTACGCGGTCCACGACCCTTCTCGTTCCACTACTGGGGCGAGGCCCTGGCACCCGGCGCGGTACAGTCTCGTGCATGACCGTAAAGTGCCTTATTGCGTGCGGGGCACCTTGCAATAACCCCATTGCACGCCAAGTACTCCTTGGCTGATAGTGTTCAGCCCTTTGCGCTTTCCTTTCCCTGATACCCACCTTCGACCCACCATGCTATTCAAATCCCTCAAACTCGGCGCCCTCACCCTTCCCAACCGCATCCTGCTGGCGCCGCTGACCCGCACCCGCGCAGATGCCGGGCACCTGCCCAACGACCTGATGGCCGAGTACTACGCCCAGCGCGCCAGCGGAGGCCTGCTGATTACCGAGTGCACCATGGTGGCGCCCCATACGTCAGCCTTCTACGCCGAGCCCGGCATTTACTCCGATGCGCACATCACCGCCTGGAAAAAAGTGACCAGCGCCGTGCATGCCAAGGGCGGGCGCATCTTCATGCAAATCTGGCACGCGGGCCGCGCCGCCCACCCCGGCCTCAACGACGGCGAGCGCACGGTTTCCAGCTGCGCCACCGCCATTGAGGGCGACATCCAGACCCCCGCAGGCAAAGTGCCACAGGCGGTTCCCCATGCGCTGACGACCGAAGAGATTCCCGCCATCGTGGCGGCTTACGCGCAGGGCGCCAGGAACGCCATTGCTGCCGGTTTTGACGGCGTCGAGGTGCACGGCGCCAACGGCTATCTGATCGACCAGTTCCTGCGCGACACACCCAACCAGCGAACCGACGGCTACGGTGGCTCCATTGAAAACCGCGCGCGCTTCCTCTTTGAGGTGTTAACCGCCGTGACAGCTGCCATTGGCGCAGACCGCGTGGGCCTGCGTTTGTCGCCACTGAACAGCTACAACAGCATGAAAGACAGCGACCCGGTCGCGCTGACCACGTTCCTGGCCGACAAGCTCAACGCCTTCAACCTGGCCTACCTGCACCTGATGCGCGCAGACTTCTTCGGCGTCCAAAAGGGCGATGTCGTGACCATAGCGCGCGCGCACTACAAAGGCGTGCTGATTGGCAACATGGGCTACACCGCAGCAGAGGCGGAATCGGCCGTCACGGCGGGGCAACTCGATGCGGTGGCGTTTGGCACCAGCTTCCTGGCCAACCCCGACCTGCCGGAGCGCATCAAGGCAGGTGCGGCATTAAACGTGCCCGACTCCAAGACCTTTTACACCCCCGGGCCCAAGGGCTACACTGATTACCCCACGCTGTAAGGCATTTGCAGCTTCACCCACACAGAGACCTACCATGCCCCAACTCAAACTCTCCTACTTCGACTTTCACGGCGGCCGTGCCGAACCCATTCGCCTGGCATTGGCCATCGGCGGCGTGGCGTTTGAAGACCACCGTTTCACCTTCCCCGAATTTGCCGATGTTCGCAAGACTGTGCCCTTTGGCCAGGTGCCAGTGCTGGATGTGGACGGTGTGCAGGTTACCCAGAGCGACGCCATGCTGCGCTACGCGGGCAAACTGGCCGGCCTGTACCCCGCCGACGCCTACCAGGCATTGCTGTGCGACGAGGTGGCCTACGTGGTCGAAGAAGCTGGTGTCAAACTCGGACCCAGCTTCAGCATGAAGGGTGATGAACAGAAAGCCGCACGCGTGGCGCTGGTCAACAGCTCCATGCCGGTGTACCTGGGCTGGCTGCAAAAGCAGTTGCTCGCCCATGGCGGCGAATACTTTGCCGACGGCCGCCTGACTGTGGCCGACCTCAAGGTGTTTGTCGACGTGCGCGGCCTCAACTCGGGCCGCCTGGATCACATTCCCACCGATCTGGTCGAGAAAGTGGCCCCGGCGCTGAACACCCACATGCAGCGCATTGCCCAATTGCCTGCAGTGGTGGCCTACTACGCCAAGTTCGGCGCCAAGTAAGCTGATTCACTCAGCTGTTGACCAGCCGCCAGGCCAGCCAGGCACCCATCACGGCGTTGCCAATGGCAAAGCCGGTGACCAGCAGACTACCCACCAGGTTCAGTGACATGGTGTGGGTGATCCAGCCCAGCACCCACGACAGCACATTGAATGCCACCATGAGCCAGAACATGGGATTGCGGGGCTGGTAAATGCGGGAAATTTTCATGGTGTTCTGAGGGGCTGATTGCGGTTTTGCAGCTTTTCGGCTTTTCGGCACATCGATCAGTTTCGCGGCGCGGGCAGCAAGCCAAAGAAGCGCGCCACCTTTTGCGCCAGACTTTGTGACTGGGTTTTAACCAGCTGCGCGTTGATGCTGTCCACGCCGTGGCTGGCGCCGGGAATGATTTGCAGTTCGTATGCGACGCCGGAGTCTTGCCACACTTGGGCGGTTGCCGCTTGGGAGTTGTAGGCTACGCGGGACAAACCCCTGGCGCCTCTGCCCCCTTCAACCGGTACGTTCTCATCGTCCGCCCCATGAATGGCCATGATGCGTTTGCCCCGCGCAGCCGGACAACTGGCAGCACCATTCTCCAGCGCACCTGCAATGGGCACGGCTGCAGCATACAGGCCGGTTTCGCACATAACACGCTGGGTCAGCATGGCACCATTGGAGTGGCCCATGCCAAACACGCGGTTACGGTCGACCCCGTAGCGGGTGACCAGATCAGTCACAGCGGCCTGAATGTAGCCCACATCGTCCACTTTCTTTTCGGCGGGCTGTCCACAGCAGCTGCCCGCATTCCAGCCCAGCTTGTCGTCGCCCAGCATGCGGGCCACGGGTGTGCCGTTGAGGTAGGCCACCACAAAGCCCCCCTCGTCTGCCAGTGCGTGCATGCTCAGAAACCGCTCAGACTGCGCGCTGGCCATGCGCTGCGCATTGCCCAGACCGCCATGCAGCACAACCACCAGCGCACGGCTGCCAAATGCGGGCATGGACGCCGGTGCATAAACCACCGCTTCACGCGCGGCCACAGGCTCGGTGGACCTGTTCGCCGCTCCGGCACCCACCGGCGAAAAAACCAGGGCGGCAAGCAAGCCCCACAACATGCCCGGGGCGGTAGCTAAGCGAAAAATCATGGTGCTATGGGTATGCGGAAAAAGAAGCCATTTTGCGCTTGAGAAATGACCATTTGCCCTCATTTATGTTCTCTGCTGTCAAACGACGGCCTGTCCCCTCGAACAACTCCCCGAAAGAAATGCATGTCTGAACTGGAACAAAAGCTCGCATGGCGCTATGCCACAAAAAAAATGAACCCCGCCAAGGCAGTTCCGCAGGAAAAGGTGGACCGTATTCTGGAAGCCGCCCGGCTGGCACCTACCTCCAGCGGCCTGCAGCCGTTCGAGATTATTGTGGTCACCAGCAAAGCGGTGCGCGAACAGATCAAGCCCAAGGCCTGGGGCCAGGGTCAGATCACCGACTGCTCACACCTGCTGGTGTTTGCCGCCTGGGACACCTACACCGCCGAGCGCATCAACGCCATGTTTGACATGACCAACGCCCAGCGCGGCGGCACCAACGAGGGCTGGGAAAACTACCGCCAGATGCTGTTGAACAGCTACCCCGCGCGCGACGCCCAAACCAATTTCGAACACGCCGCCCGCCAGGCCTACATCGGTCTGGGTGCCGCACTGATTGCCGCCGCTTTTGAAGAAGTGGACAGCACGCCCATGGAAGGCTTTGACCCCAAGGCCCTGGACGAAATTCTGGGCCTCAACGCACGTGGCCTGCGCAGCGTGGCCATCATGCCGCTGGGCTACCGTGACGAAGAGGGCGACTGGCTGGTCAACCTGAAAAAAGTGCGCCGCCCCCGCGAGCAGTTTGTGACCGAGGTGAAGTAAAAAAATACTTGCCCCTGCGTCCTGTGGGTTAGCTTGTGGATAAGCGTGTTCACAAGCCCGCAAACCCGCACCAGACATGGGCTGGCACACGGTGCCTTGTTTTTAGGCAATGGTGTGCCGGGCAGTTTTGAAGGGCGCTACGTGTGGTATGGCGCCGCTGCTCACAGGTATTCCAGCGCATCCAGCACGCGAATGGCCGCATAGGCATCGTTGGCTGCGTAGATCAGCTGGGCCTCGGTCAGGTGCGGATTGGCCCAATTGCTGGTGGCCGCCTTTTTGGACTTGATGAAGCGCTGGTTGAACAGCACGGCCACAGCGCCCTTCACCCCCATGTCCTTGCGGTAGCCCCGCTCCCGGAAAATGGTGTTGAGCTCCAGAATGCCGGCGGGCTCCACGCCCAGCTTGTGGATGATGCGCTTGCGGTCATCGCCCAGGCCAAACCCGGCTTTGACAAAGCCTCCCAGCGCCAGCAGCTCCGCCGCCACCGCGCGACACTGCGGCTCGTGCAGCTGGAATACCCATGCATGGTCTGCAATGGCGAGCTGCAGGACATGCGGCCCGTCAGACTGCTCACCCGCCTTGAACGTGGGCTTGGACTCGGTATCAAACCCCCAGGCCTTGGCCCGCAATAGCTGGTCATACGCGTCTTGGGCCTGCGCTCCGGTGTTGACCAGGGTAATGCGGCTCAGCCCCAGGCGCTCGAACGGCGGCAGCAGGGCAATGGCGTCTTTGTCGGGTGTGGGGTGTCGGGTGTCGGGTGTGCATGGTGCCCTATCATCGCGCAGCATTGCTTCACTTCTTCCACACCACCCAAAATTTCTGATCACCATGAAACGACTGATCGCCTGCCTTGCTGTCATTGCCCTGCTGGGCGCCTGCAGCGGCGTGCCCCTGCGCTCACTGCCGAGGCTGATGCAAATGTCGGGTGCCTTGCTGGAAGCCAGCCCGGCCGAGGTGATGGTGGCGTTGCAGGTGGACGCGCGCATGGCGCCGCCCGCCTCGGCAGTGCCCCTTCTCGTCGTCAAGGTCACACCGCGTGAGGCGGGTCAGTTCGCGCCCATTGATAAAAAGCTGCCCTTGCAGGTGGCCGTGGCAACGGGCTCCACGCAGGGGCTGGAAGCGCCCGCACCCGGGCGGCGCTGGCTGATCTACAGCATGCCCGCGACCACACAGGCCGAGTTGCAGCGCATTCAGGCCACCATGCGCCAGGCCAAGGCGAACGGCTTTGGTGGCTCGCTCAGTCTGGGCGTGGAGCAGGAGTCCCTGGCACTTGCGGCCACCGCCCCCTCGCTGGCCGAGACCCGCTGGGAAACCTGGCTGCAAATGAAGAAGGTTGACGGTTTCTTTGAGGTCTGGTCGGGCACGCTGGCGCAGCTGAGGAAGAGTTCAACAGGCAAGTGATACAACCGGAAAACGCTATCTATTTGATAGCAATATTATCAATATCGACGCGGGTCAGAAGCCTCTTTGACCCTACTCAGCAGTCAACTGCAAAAACCGCTGCCGGTGAAAATCCAAATATGGGCCGTGCTGCGCTGACACCCAGCGCAAACACATGCCTGCGACAAGCCCCATTTTTTGCTGGTCGCTTGGTGTGATGGCTTTGGCCAACAGCAAGTCGCCTGCGTTCGAAAAGCTGACCAGAAAGCTGTCGAACAACACATCCAGGTTGGCGCTCAGCAAAAAGCCGTTGAACACATCCAGCCGCTCGGCGTCTGACGCACACTCGGCCCACGGCTTGGCATGGCTGGCACGCAAGGCCTGCGGCAAAGCCAGGCCGGTCACTGCACAGGCTCCACCCCAGTAATCCAACATGGCTTGGCGGTAAGCCTGCTGTCCCACCCGCTGGCGCACCATGCGCAGCACCTCGGTGTTCTGGGCGGCAGACTCAGGCATGGCAGCGAGCTCTTGCTGCAACTGCGCCTCAAACGCCACGACCGCCTGGTTGGGCAACGCCTGCGACAGTGCTGCGGCACGACGCAGCCACCTGGCCAAAACCGCCTCCGTCGCCAGGACGAAACCTTGCGCCGGGACGCTGGACACGGGAAAGGTCCGTGCCAGCTCTTGCGCCAGCGTGGCGGAGCCTGATTGGATCGCACCCCAGAATCCATCCTCCGATGCAGTCACAGTCACTTTCGCGGGATGCCTGGCTGAGCCCAACTCCACGCCCAGTCCACCACTCGGCAAGACATTTTCGAAGCCATTGTCATGGCCTGCCTTCTCGATCAGCGCGCGTTGCAGTGGGTTCATTGCAGGGTCAAAAAATGGCGGGAATCAGGTGCTCTATCGGATGAAACATCCATAAACCACCCGTAAACCACCCGAAAAACGGCAGATTCATCCGATTGCATCCGATCCGATGCGATGCGCCGCCCAGTCCAGCCGGTTCCACTCAATGCGGCGGCGGCTCCAGTGTTCACCAATGGTCTGCGTGAAATCCGGTCGCACCAGCTTGGCGCGCGCTTCGCACCAATGCGCCGACTCCCGGCGAATCACGATACCTTCCAGCGTTCCTTGCCGAAACTGGCTGTGCTCACGGCTCAGCAAATCCTTGATTTGCGCCAGGGTACAGCGGCCTTCCAGCAACCGGGGTACGGTGGCCAGACCCAGCGTGGTCGCCAGCGCATTGCGTCGGGGCGTACTCCAAAAACGACCTTGGCTGCGCTCAAACACATCAAAAAGCAAAAACCAGTCGGGCAGATGGTCGTAGTCCAGCGAATGCCGGGCGGCGCACCACTCACCAAATAACATCAGATTTGCCGGCGAGTGCTCTACCAGTGCTGCCTGCAACTGGTCGCCATGCAATTGCAACCAATCGGGCAGACGTGCAAACTGACCGGCGTGGGGCGCCTGCAAATACTGGCCCCGGTTTTGTGCACGCAGCTCACCCTCTGGCGAGAGCGAAAACCCCAGATTGGCACCGTCGAGCTTTTCTTCCACGACGACCTCTTCACCTAGCAACTCGGTGGCCTCGCGCGGGGATAGCACCTTGTCATCGCGTGGCGCACCTTGGGCCAGCCAGGCGATGTGGGGGGTGTGGGGGAAGCGAAAGAAGTCGGTCATCGCGCAACTACCCTGGCAACTGCGGTTCAGGCTTACTTGGAAACTTTTTACGATAAAACTGGCAAGCATCTGCCGGGCACAAAAACTCAACGACAACGCCTTTGGCGCGCAATGCAGGCCACCAATCCAGCCACTTGCAATCGGCGGCCTGCCAGATTACTGGTTTATCTGGATGCGCGTAAGCCACCGCTGCAAATTTTCGGTCTGGTGCGTCGAAAATTGGCTCCAGTGCAGTGTCGGGGAACTGCGCAAAACAATGCGGCGCATTCTCTGTGAGCGTGACCTGTTGCACCCTTGCCGAATTGCCCGATTGACGCAGCAACCACTTCAGGAACACATCTCCAACCCCCTTGGGCGGATTCAATTGTGTTTTGTGTTGGTATTCACCCAGTATCCGAAAACCATCATCAATCACCGTTACGCCCGCTTGTTGGATGGCTTGCAAACGCTTTACACACTCGATGACACAATCTTCCGATACGTCTGCGTGTTGTCCGTTGGCCACCAACAAAACATTGGTATCGATAACCACTTTCATTCCTGTGCACCTGTTTGCACACCGTTTTGCGCGAGCCCACGCTTGCGTTGCATGGCGGCCAGTGTGCGCCCAGCGATGTCTGCCATCTCGTCGCCGAAGAAGTTTTCCGGCCAATTTTCGATTTCACCAAACATGTTGAGACGCAGCAATTCCAGCTCGGTGGCGGAGCCAGAGCGCCGGCAGAAGTAAACTGCGACATCTTCTGGCGCCACGGTACCTTCAGCAATGCGAAGTTGAAGGCGATTGAGGAAATGCTCAGAATGACTTTCAACAATCAACTGAGTATTGCGCTCTTTGCCGTTCTCTCGTGCCTGCGTGGCCGAGATAAACACATCTGCTAGTTCAGCCTGTACTTGCGGATGTAAATGAATTTCAGGCTGCTCCATCCAGATCGTTGAATTTGGAGGGCAATAGAACGACTGAACCATTGCCGGTAGAACTTGCGACACACCAAACCCGACATCAGTAATTTTTACTTCACTGGCTGTGGCGTGAGTTTTGACCACAACTTCATATTCTTTCCGGCCTTCGGCTACAGGTTTTACCGCGAAGCTTTCGATAATTCCCAAGTCTTTGAGCCATTGAGCGATAAATGCGTCAAAGCGGGCCAAATGCATTCTGGGGCCACGATTCAACATCCGTCCTTGCGCGCTCGCAGCCAGAATCGCGGCAACTGAGAACTCACCCTTTTGCCCAACGCTTTCAGGCGTCTCTCCTGACCAAGAATAAATGCGTTTTGGGTGCTCGCGCAGTGGCCCAAGGTAGTAAACACTGTTGAGCGCTGCCTCCGTATTCAACGCAAAATCCGACAAAAATTCTGCATTCTGAAAACGGGCTCGACTTTGGTCTGATATACGATAAAACTTGTCTGGCTCGTCCAGTGGCCAACTTCTGCCCGTATTCCGCACAAACTTGTATTCGTTGGATGAGATTTCAAGCTTGCCTTTTTCGTCCCTGCTGTATTGAATAGCAAGCTGATTTGCCTTGTTACGCAAGAGTTGATAAGTGAGTTTGTCTACTCTTGGCTGCTCTTTGGTATCGACAGAAAGCGTGACTGAAAGCTTTATTTCATCACCCGTGAATTTTTTCTTGCTGAGCGGATCACGCGCCTCCATATCTTTAACATTCGTTTCCCATCCCAGCTCAAATTCCAAGGCATTCTGTAAATCGTGGTTGTGCAAACATTCTGCAAAAGTGCCCAAATCAATCAAGGAATTTTCGTCACCCAAATGCAATGGGCGTTTTCGGTCTACCGATAAAGTGGTCTGTTTGAGCGCAAGCAACAAATGGCCCAAGCTGCTTTTTCCTGCACTGTTGGCACCAAAAATTACGGTCAGGGGTGCCAATCGAATAGGACCTGTGTCTTTCCAGGCTTTGAAGTTTTTGATGTGCAAATGAGTCAACATGGCTATTCCTTTTCAGTTCACATTGTCCATCGCATCCCACGCCGCCAGCACCAGCCGCTGCGTGCGGTACTCGCCGAATTCTCGTAGTTCCCCGTTCTTGAGCACGCGAAAGGTCTCGCTGGGGTAGTCGGCACCCATCACATCGGCGGGATCGAGGATGTAGCGCAACTCGTCCCGGTCTAGTTTGTACAGGCGGGCGTAGTAGGCGTCGAGCTCGGCGCGCAGGACGGCGCGGCGGTCGGGGTCGAAGGCGAATGGCGGACCGTTGTAGCCCATATCTTGCGCCCAACCGGAGAGGTCGTGCGCGGTGTAGGTGAGTTCGAGCACGCGGGGAACGATGAAGGCGAGGTCGGCTTCGGTGTAGCGGTCGGGGGGCAGGACAGGAAACTGCTTGAGATAGCCAAATGTCATGTTTGTGCCGCCAAGCTTTTGCCTAACGACATAGTCAAAGACCAGAGCTATGGAATTCGCTAGAAACGCGGCAGCGAGATGAGTTGGTGTATCGAGAGACCAAAGCGGCAGGGAATGACCAACACCAACCAAAGGCATGACACCCGAAATAAAGCTTCGTTCGTCTGTTGCGCGAGCTATGTTTCGCCACCCCATCAACCACCCCGGACACGACTGTTCCAGCCAGCGCTCGGCCAGGGCCAAAACATCATCGGCACTTTGCAGCGTGTGAGTTGGCTCGCGCAGATCGGTGTGTTTTGCAGTGAATGCCAGTATTTGCGCCAGGGACTGCAGATCGACGGCATACCAGGCCGTACTGGCCCGTTCATTGGACATGGCCACTTCAAAACTGCCCTGAGCAGGCAGATAGTTGTCGTCCATGGGCTTGATGCACGGCGGGTTGTCCCCGCACAAGCCCAGCGACACCGGCGCCACCTGCTGCGCAAAGGGGTGCTGCCGCACAAATTCCAGCCAAGCCGGATACACCGTCAACGTTGGCAAGTTCGAGCTGGCACTGACATCTGCGCTGTAACGCGCTGCCAGCCAGTGACCAAACAAAAGCTGCGTCACACCCAGCACTGTGGCTGCTTCGTTGCGATCGCGCAGCGCCTTGCGCAGCCCATCCGGCAGACTTGTCACGCGCAGCCAGACCTCGCGCTGGTCCACCCAGTAGCGCGGCGTGGCGCTGCTATGCGGGTCTTGCTTTTCGGCCAACGTCATGTCCCTACTGCCACCATCCGGCATGTACGTCGCCCAACGATGATCAAACTGGTGAATGAGCTTTGCTTCATACAGGGGCAGCCGGTCGGACGCGCTGCTGTCTTTGAACAGGTGGCTGTCATT
>JBPOIP010000053.1:0-3222 GCA_052034395.1 Pseudomonadota bacterium | reverse complement strand
AGTCCAGGGGCATGTAGGCCACGATACCAGCGGTTGCGGGATCAAGAAAGGCGGTCCAGACCGATTTTCGGCCGGCCAACGGCAAGTACACCACGTTTTCCGCTGTGCGCCCAGCGTTGTGCAGCGCCTGGTCGATACGGGCTGACTGGTCGGGAAAACGGCTCTTGAGTTCGCTGCCCGGCTTTGCAGCCTTCACGATGTCGGGCACAGCCGCCGGGTACGGTTGCCACAAATCCGGGCGCGCAGCCAGCGCGAGCCCCTGCAAGGCCGCCAGCGTGGCGTCGAGTTTCTCCTGGTTGTCCTTGAACGGCCGCAAGGACAGGAGTGTCGGACCGGTTAGCGGCAGCGCTTGAATGCCTGCAGGTGTTTTCTCCAGCAGTTCGGGGGCAATGTCCACAGCATGCACCACGCTCAGGCGATCCACCTCAAAAACCAGGTGCACTGGGCGCGCCGCAGCGACCGTCCACAGCCCATAACCAAGAGCCAACAGTTGCAGGATAGCCACGACCACCAGATCGCGGCGCAAGACAGTCCATGGCTTGGTGCGATTAAACACGGCCAGCGTAATGAATGGACCCAGGATGACATCCACCGAAACCACGATCAGGAAGAGTTCGCGCCCACCCGAGATTTCCCGGTAGGGATAGGGATACCACAGCCAGAACACCAGGGCTGCGGCCAGTGCGGCGATTGCTGCACTGATAGCCAAATGGATGGCGCTGGCCTGAAGGCGGTCACGCCAGAAAGCGGGGGGATGCGTTGCCATGTTCATACGGTTCTCAAGCGTAGTCGAAACAGGTTCATCAAAGCATGAAGCTCGGGTAAAGTTGGCCGAGTCACCAGTTAAGGGTGTTTTTTACCATTTTCAATAGCGCACCATGCAACCCCTGACCCATTTTGACGCCCATGGCCAAGCCCACATGGTGGATGTCGCCGACAAATCGTCCACCCACCGCAAAGCCGTGGCCACCGGGCGCATTGACATGCTGCCCGAAACACTGGCGCTGATCGCCTCCGGCACTGCCAAAAAAGGCGATGTACTTGGCATTGCACGCATTGCCGGCATTCAGGGGGCAAAGCGGACCAGCGACCTCATACCCCTGTGCCACCCGATTGCGTTGACCCGTGTCGCCATGGAATTTACCGTCGTGCACGCCCAGGGCACGAGAGCCGCTCATGTGCAATGTTCGGCCACGGCTGAGACGGTGGGGCCGACCGGCGTGGAAATGGAAGCCCTGACCGCCGTGCAGGTGGCACTGCTCACCATTTACGACATGTGTAAAGCCGTGGACCGAGGCATGACCATTTCCGACGTGAAGCTGCTGGAAAAGCATGGTGGCAAGTCAGGGAGCTTTGTGGCAGAGAAGTAGGTGCTCACAATCTGTAACCTTTGTGAACATTTATTGCAAGCACGCATCAATCGTCAAGGCTGACCGCCATAGGCGATATGGCCCTTGCGCCGCAAGGGTTAGTCCGATGGTGCACCATGGGTCCCCCACTGAGGCCTTACCCGATAGCGAACCAGGAGCACCCCATGCACAGAACCATAGCCGTAGCAACAGCATCACTATTTCTGGCGGCTTGCGCCTCGTACACGGATGGCCCCAACGCCACTGCGAACCTGCAGGCCACCAAAGGAAACGCCGTGACCGGTACGGTGCAGTTTTCCAAACGGGGGAACAAGGTTCTTGTTGCTGGCGAGGTGCAGGGACTCAAGCCTGGCGCGGTGCATGGCTTTCATGTTCACGAAAAGGGGGATTGCAGCAGTGGGGACGGAATGAGCGCAGGCGGACACTTCAACCCCACCTCCAAGTCGCACGGCTCGCATGACCACAGCGAACACCATGCCGGTGATTTACCCAGCCTGGTAGCGGATGCTGCTGGACGGGCAAAGTTCAGTTTCGAGACGGACTCCCTCTCGGTGGGTAGTGGTGTGACGGACGTCGTAGGTCGGGGTCTCATCGTTCACCGTGACCCCGATGACTACAAGACCCAGCCGACTGGAAATTCGGGTCCAAGGGTTGCCTGTGCGGTGATCACAAAAGCGTAGTTGAGATGAGCCTGCCAGTTGATTGGCGGCCTCACCGGGCAAATTGGGCCGCGGTCAGCGCGCCCCGGACTCCCGGATGAATTTCGAAACAGCCGGCGCCACTAGAGACGGGCGTTTGATCCAGGAGTAGTGATCTACTGCGATGCCTTCGGTTTCAGACGCAGACCAATGCCAGTGCGCTGGCTTTCGCCTTGAAACTTTGCGTAGCAATGCTTGTGTCGCCGCTGCGGGCGCCCATTTGTCGGCAACGAACGTGATGGCCAGTACCGGCATATCGAGCATTTGCAGCAACCGCTCATAGTCCAGCTGCGACCCCGCGGGACGGTATTCACCCGTGCGGGCAACATGGCTCCAGTCACGCATCAAACCCGCAGCTTCCCGACCGCCAAACCCCATTCTGGCGCCAGGAAAGTAGCCAAGCACCGGACCTGTCAGGGATGACAACGTCGCGAGGATGCGCACGCCCCAGCGCAATTTGCCCTGGTAACACGGCAGGTGCACACTGCCACTGGCGATCAACACGACGCCGGAAACCGAAGCCGGATTGCCAGCCGCACCGGCCAAAGCCATCTGGCCACCCAAACTGTGTCCGCCGAGCCAGATCGGTGCCTGCGGCAGGCGCTGTCGAATAACGGCGATCAGGGCCGGAATGTCAAGCTCCAGCAGGTGGCGGTACCCAAAGTCATGGGATCGGCTCGCCCGAATGGAGCTGCTGTCAATGCCGCGCCAGTCCGGGGTGCAGACTTGTAAGCCGTGCTGCACCATTTCCTTGCCAAGATGGCGGTACACCTTGGCCGGCGTCCCGAGCGCCGACATGAACAGGAGGACCGGGGCGTCGGGTTCAGCCGTCGGGTACAGCGTGGCATTGAAGCGATGCTGATCGGCTGTGGTAACTGTCAGCGTCTGCACGTCTTTCATACGGATCCATCTTCCCTTTAGCCAATACGTTCAATTCAGATTCAATCCAGCTCAAGGCGCCTTTTGGCTGGCTGCGGACGCCTGCCAGGCGGCATGCGCCTGCGCAAACGCAAGCTGGTAGCGCGTGTTGTACAAATGCACGGCCTCATGGCGCCCCAGGATGCGCGCGCTTTCAATCAACTTTTCCGCCACACGCGGCTCGGCAGAAAAGTGCAGCAGGCGGCTTGCCACGGCGTAAAAATATTCCGCATTGT
>JBPOIP010000144.1:0-8259 GCA_052034395.1 Pseudomonadota bacterium | reverse complement strand
AGGGCCAGTGCCGCAGCGCCGGGAGACAATTTCAGATTGAGACGGGTTGCCATCGATTTTCCTTTTGGTTCGACGGCAGGGGAGTGCAGATATGCCACGGAGCCCCGCAGTGCGGGTGCAACAGCATGTCAATCACGCTTCCCTGCGCAAGAATTACCTTGATCAAGTTCCAGGGTGTTATCTCAGCCAATCGTCTCGCGACGATCAGCACCCCTAGCGTTTGCAGCGCGACCCAATGCCGTGCTGCGGACCGGATTGTAAGTGCGATTGCGACCCGACCACTACAGTTTCGCGTTGGCCGCGTTATGCTGTCGGGCTTGCCAGGCCGCTGCCACCCCTGAAGGAGTTTGCCCTTGAATCCCCGCGCATGTGCACCGCTGGTGCTGTCACTCGTTGTGTTGCTGAATGGAACGTCCGCACAGGCCGCACAGCCACCCCGAACCAGTCAGGCCGACATCATCAAACAGTCAGCCCCCGGCGACTGGCGACGTCTCGACCCCGAGAACACATTGGTCATGGAGATCAACGGACAGCAGGTCATCCTGGAGTTGGCCCCGCGCTTTGCGCCCCAGCATGTGGCCAACATCCGCATACTTGCGCGCGAGGGCTACTACACCGATTCGGCCGTGGTGCGGGTGCAGGACAACTATGTGACGCAGTGGGCCGATCCGGCGGACGAAGAAAACGAAAAGGACAAGGTCAAGCCGCTGGGCAGTGCTCTGGCCCACTTGCCGGCCGAGTTTTCGATTCCGTTCAAAGGTCTGCCACTCACCCGGTTTACCGACCCCGATGGCTGGGCACCGGTCAGCGGTTTTGTAGATGGGATGCCGGTAGCAGCCCATCCGGCCAGGAATCTGGCGTGGCTGGCCCATTGTTATGGCACGGTCGGTGCGGCACGCAGCAGCAAACCCGACAGCAGCAATGGCACCAGCCTGTATGCCATCAATGGCCAGGCGCCACGGGCGCTGGACCTGAATATCACCGTCGTTGGGCGCGTGGTCAAGGGCATGGAGGTGCTGTCGGCCCTGCCGCGTGGCGCTGGCGCCATGGGTTTTTATGACAAACCAGCGCACTACGTTCCCATCACCCGTGCACGCATGCTGGCCGACATTCCTGCGGCCGAACAGCCCGCCATGGAAGTCATGCGCACCGATACCGCGACCTGGCGCAGTCTGGTCGAAGCCAGCCGCCACGCCATTGGTGGCTGGGCAGTGCGCAGCCCGCTGCACAGCAACATCTGCAACCGAACGGTACCGACGCGCCCCGTCGCCAGCGCTGGCGCGTCCTGAGTCTGCGCAACGGGCGAGCCGCTCAACACCAGCGGGCGGGTGCAGCACGCTCCACGTCGTTCGCGGGTTTCGCGTTCTACTATTTCAGGCTGGCGCAGTCTGCGCCACCGGTCAGGCGGACCTTGAGTGGCGTGCTGGTGCCAATCGGGTATTGGGTCCAGATCGCTTCTGACACATCACACGTCCAGGACTTGTTTTCGGCCACCAGCGTCAACACATAGTTCTCGTGCCGTGGACCTTCGCGCTCGGATCCCAGTGCGCCCGTGCCGCCAGCCAGGCCATTGGCGTTAAGTCTGCCCACCGCAGGCCATACGGGGTTCGGGGTGTTCGTTGCGTCCGCTTTCACCGTGCGCGCCACCCGCCAGCGGTTTACCTGGAAGCGGCAGAGGTTGTCGTATACCGGCTCCTCCCGGAAGCGTGGCGTGCATTCGCGGCGCTTGACAAAGGTGCCATCGCCTTTGTCGATGCGTTCGTCGTGGCAGGTCTGGCCGTCTTCCACGCTGCGCGTCGTACGCTGCTCGCGGCTGCGGGTGATGGCGTAGGCATCGGACGGAATGCTGTCGCACCATGCGGTGTCCGATACCCGGGTCATCTGCTCAATCTGGATCTCGCGCGTCCAGCTTCGTTGCGCCACGTTGGCCGTGGTCTCCTTGGTGCTGGTGAACAGGAAAAGAATGCCGATGACTGCCAAAGCCAGCAAGCCCAACACCCAGCGCATCCACCCCGGCCTGCGCGTGCTGGGCGCAGGCATGGGCTGCGCCACAACCGGGGCGGCCACCGTGTCTGCGATGGTCGCTACCGGCTTGGTGCCATCTTGGCCTGCCCCGCAGTTGGTGCAATGGGCGGCGGCTGCCGAGTTGGGTGAACTGCAATAGGCGCAACTCCAGTCTGCGCCGACAAACTGGTGGTTCTTTGCCTCGATTTCTTCGCCAGACTTGGGGAAATAGCGCTTGGTCGCGTCCTGCGCAGCACCGCATGTGGGGCAGTGGCGGTGGCTGTCGCCCAGCAGACCTTTGGTACTGCACTGGGAGCAGTCCCAGAGCATCTCGAAGTAAATCTCGCCTTGTGCCACTTCAAGGCACCGGTTGACCGATCAGGGGCCGCCCCAGTGCAGTCGCCAATTGCTCCAGGGTGACGGGTTTGATGAAAGAGCCCAGGACGTTCAGTCCCCGGGCCGACGCAATCTGTGTCGACAGGTTCAGCATCTGTGCATCAACACCGCTCAGGATAATGATTCCACCAGAAAACTTCTGTTGCGCAAGCTGCTCCAGAAATTCGATTCCATCCATGTCCGGCATGAAAACATCGCAGACCAGGACCGTTGGGGGCGTTTGCAGGGTTTCAAGGACCTGCAGGGCCACGCGCCCATTGCGGGCGGTGCGCACATCATCAATGCCCGTCAGACCCAGCATTTCCTGCACCACATCGCAGGCAAACTCGTCGTCATCCACCACCAGTGCCGATGCTGGAGTGGTTTCGCATTCTGCATTCATGGGTGCTGTTTCATTCATCGTTAGTGAACTGGATTCTCGCGCAATCCATGGGCTCGATCGTCATTTCTGTGTAGCATAAGATTGATGCTACTAAAAAAATAGCTAACTATCATTGTTCTGCAAGGGTTCAGGCGATATTTTGTGCATCATGAGCAAGCGCAGGCCCCGCGCAGACCGCACGGGATTCAATAGGTGTAGACCCCGCGTCCGGACTTGCGTCCCAGATGGCCGGCCGCGACCATCTCGCGCAGCAGCGGGCAGGGGCGGTATTTGCTGTCACCAAACTCGCTGAGGTACACCTCCATCACGGCGAGGCACACGTCCAGACCCACCATGTCGGCCAGGGCCAGCGGTCCGATGGGCTGGTTGCAACCCAGCTTCATTCCGGCGTCGATGTCCTCGGGGGTGGCCAGGCCTTCGGACAGCACAAAGAATGCTTCGTTGATCATGGGCACCAGGATGCGGTTGACCACAAAGCCCGGGGCGTTCTTGACGGTGATGGGCGTTTTGCCCAGTGCCTTGGCCATGGCGTGAACGGCGTCGTGCGTGGCATCACTGGTTTGCAGTCCGCGGATGATTTCGACCAGTGCCATCATGGGAACGGGGTTGAAGAAGTGCATGCCGATGAACCGGTCGGGGCGACTGGTGACAGCGGCCAGTTTGGTAATCGAGATGGATGAGGTGTTGGATGCGACGATCACGTCTGCCGGCACGATGGCGTCGATCTGCTTGAGGATCTTCACTTTCAGGTCGTGGTTTTCGGTTGCGGCCTCGATCACCAACTGGGATGCGCTCAGGTCTTCATAGCGGGTACTGCCCTTGATGCGCGCCAGCGCGGCGTCACGGTCAGCCGCAGTGATTTTTTCTTTCTTGAGCAGGCGCTCGAGGCTTGTGGTGACGGTCGCAATGCCCTTGGCCACCGCTGCCTCCGAGATGTCGACCATAACGACATTGATGCCGGATGTTGCGCAGGCCTGCGCGATGCCATTGCCCATGGTGCCTGCGCCGATGATGCCCACTGTGCTGATGCTCATGATGTCCAAACTCCTGTAGTAAAAATGAAAACGGATGGGCCTATCGTAATAGCGTTCAGGCGACTGGCAGCTGCAGCGTGCGCGGTGTTCTGTTGCGTCAGGCTTTGGTGGCAGCCAGCGCAGTTGCCATGGCTTCCAGCTGGTCGAACGGGATGGGCTTTTCAAACAGTGCCACTCCGGGCGGCAAGCCACCGCGCTCGGCGATGGCTGTGCGGCTCAGGCCGCTGATCACCACAATTTTTGTCTGTTGGAGCTGATCAGAATTTTCCAAAGCCCTGAGCAGCGCGAAGCCATCCATATCGGGCATGTGCAGATCGAGGATGACCAGGTCCGGCTTCCAGCTTCCGAGAAGGAACAACCCGACATAGCCGTTGGTTGCCGATTTGACTGCCGGCGGAGACGGCCATTGTGCAAACTTTGCCATGCAGAGGTCCAGAATGAACGGGTCATCGTCAATGACCAGCACACGCAAGGCGGGGGAGACAGTTCTTGCCGGCTTTTGCCTCAGCAGCGCATCGATGGAGTCTCTGCTGACGCGCCGGTGGCCACCTTCGGTCTTCCATGCGGTAAGTACCCCGGAATCCACCCATTGGATCACGGTGCTGACAGACACCCCCAAGGCGACGGCGGCCGCGCGGGTGGAGCAAAAAGCGAGTTCAGTTTCTTGGCCCATTGATCTTGAATTCTAGAATGTTTCGCATAGAATTCAAAAGAATAGTGGAGAAAATCGCAGAATCAGCAGATTCTTGGTTTCAGACAGACCAAATTTTTGCGCATGACAGGTGCGTTGCGGCAAAGACCGTACACTGATTCAATCACTTCGAGGAGTCTGGCTTTGCGATTTGAAGCCAATGAACAAACCATTCCCAGGGTCAACCTCATCGGTACCCTGGCGATTGTGGCCGTGCTCACGTTGTCGCTCGGGGCGTACTTCTCGTGGAGCAACGCGGCCGAACACCAGGCTTCTCTTGAGCGCATCGCCCAGACCAACAGTTCCCAGCAGGAGGCCCACCTGAAGTCGGAACTGGATTCGGCGATCAGTTACATCGATTTCACGCGAAAACGGACCGATGACGTATTGCGCAAGAGCATCCGCGAACAGGTGGAGACAGCTGTTCAGATGGCCAATGCCATCTACGTGCGGGAGTCGGGCCGCAGACCGGCCGCCGAGGTCCAGCGCCTCATCATCGAGGCACTTCGCCCGGTGCGCTTCTATGAAGGAAGGGGCTATTACTTCATCGACGACATGCAGGGCAAGTTCATCCTGCTGCCCACCGCCCCGCACATGGAAGGCAAGACCATTCTGGACAACCAGGATGACCGGGGGCACTTCATCATGCGTGGCCTGATCGAAGCGGCCCGCCAACCCCAGGGGCAAGGCTACTCCAGATACCGCTGGTATTCGCCGGACAGCCCCAAGGAAATGGCCGACAAACTGGCCTATGTGCAATACTTTGAACCGTACGGCTGGCTAATAGGCACGGGTGACTACACCTACAAGTGGGAGGAACTGCAGAAGAAGGAGGCCATTGCACGGTTGCGCACGCTGCGCTTTGGCATCAGTGGCTACATCGGATTGGTTGACAGTGAAGGGCGCTCACTTCTCTCTCCGTCCAATGAGGCACTGGAAGGCAAGCACTTCAGCGACATGGACCCGCAGGAGGCTGCGGCAATCCGCAAGATTGTTGATCTGGCCCGTAGCGGTGGCGGCCTGCTGCGCTATATGTGGCCGGTTGGTACGGACCGCCGTATGGTCGCCAAGACGGCACTGGTTCACCGGTTCGAACCCTGGGGCTGGATCCTGGTTTCCGCGGTGAACGATGGCGACCTGCAGGAGGCTTTGCGCAGTGAACTGGTGTTGTACGACGCCAATGCACAAAAACGCTGGAGCGAGCTCGCCATAGCGCTCATGTTGGCGCTGGCAACCGGACTGGTGGCGTCCCTGTCATTTGCGACGTGGTCGCGCTCCTTGTTCAAGCGCTACCACGATGACAATCTGTCCAAGAGCCAGGCGATCCAGGAGAGTGGGGCATTGTTCCGCGCGGTCTTCGAAAATGCGGCGGTGGGCATCGCGCAGGTCGGGCTGGATGGCCGCTTCCTTCAGATCAACGAGAGCTATTGCAGGATCATCGGGTATTCGCAGGACGAAATACTCGGGCAAGGCTTTACGGTTCAGCGTTTGACCTTCCCTGAGGATCTGGAAGTGGATGCCGCAAGCGCGGCCAAGATGGTATCCGGCGACACCAATACCTACCAAATCGAAAAAAGGTATCTGCACAAGAGTGGCGGCATTGTCTGGGTGAGTCTGGCATCGAATGCCGTGCGCTCGGCGGACGGGAAGCCACTGTATTTCATCACGGCGGTTCATGACATCACCGAGCGAAAGAAGTACGAAGAGCGGCTTAAACTGGCTTCCACGGTATTTACCCACGCCCGGGAGGGCATCCTGATTACGGATGCGCAGGGGTGCATCATTGATGTGAACGACACCTTCACCGAAATCACGGGCTATTCCCGCGACGAGGTCATCGGGCAAAACCCCCGTTTGCTGAGCTCCGGCAGACAGGAGCCGGAGTTTTACACCAACATGTGGGCCGGCCTGACGGAAAAAGGCCACTGGTACGGGGAAATCTGGAACCGGCGCAAGAACGGCGAAATCTTTGCCGAAATGCTGACGATCAGCGCCGTGTGCGACGCCCAGGGCTGCGCGCAAAACTATGTTGCGCTGTTTTCGGACATTACGTCCCAGAAAGAACACCAAAACCAGCTTGAACACATTGCCCACTACGACGCCCTGACCAACCTGCCCAACCGCGTTTTGCTGGCTGACCGGTTGAAGCAGGCCATGGCACAGGCACAGCGCCGTGGTGAGCGTGTGGCAGTTGCTTACCTGGACATCGACGGATTCAAGTCCATCAATGACCGGCATGGGCACCATATAGGAGACCAGTTGCTGGTCACCATCGCCTCTGCCATGAAGCAGGCCCTTCGAGAGGGTGACACACTGGCGCGCCTGGGCGGTGATGAATTCGTCGCCGTTCTTCTGGATCTGGAGGCGGCTGTGGACAGTGCGCCGATGCTCCAGCGCCTGCTGCAGGCAGCGGCGCACCCCGTGCAAATTGATGGCCATGCGATGCAGGTTTCTGCCAGTCTCGGGGTGACGTTTTACCCGCAGGAACAGGACATGGACGCCGATCAGCTCCTGCGGCAGGCCGATCAGGCCATGTATCTGGCCAAACTGGCGGGAAAGAACCGTTATCAGGTGTTCGATGCAACCCAGGACTCCAGCTTGCGGGTTCAGCACGAATCGCTGGAGCGAATTCGCCTGGCGCTGGAGCGCAGGGAGTTTGTTCTGTACTACCAGCCCAAGGTCAACATGCGCACGGGTGAGGTCATCGGTGCCGAAGCGCTGATCCGGTGGCAGCACCCGGAAAACGGGCTCATGTCTCCGGCAGCTTTCCTCCCAATCATTGAAAACCACCATCTCTCGGTCGATGTCGGCGACTGGGTGATCGATACGGCATTGACACAGATTGAACGCTGGCGCGATGAGGGCCTCGAAATTCCGGTCAGTGTGAATGTGGGCGCCCGGCAGTTGCAGCAGGGTGACTTCTTCACGCGCCTACGCACGCATCTGGAGAGTCACCCGGGTGTCAAGCCATCCTTGCTGGAGCTGGAAGTCCTGGAGACCAGTGCGCTGGAGGACGTTGCGCAGGTGTCGCGCCTGATCGAATCGTGCGCGGAGATTGGGGTGATGTTCGCTCTGGACGATTTTGGAACCGGGTATTCGTCGCTCACCTACCTCAAGCGCCTGCGCGTGGACGTGCTCAAGATTGACCAGAGCTTCGTGCGCGACATGTTGGAGGACCCGGATGACCTGGCTATTTTGCAGGGCGTCATTGGTCTGGCAGCCGCGTTCAAGCGGCGGGTCATCGCCGAAGGCGTGGAAACGGTCGCGCACGGTAGCGCTTTGATCAATCTGGGATGCGACCTTGCCCAAGGCTATGGCGTGGCTAAACCCATGCCGTGCGGTGCTTTGCCCCAGTGGGTTTCCACGTGGAAGCCCGACCCGACATGGGTGAGCCTGCCGGACCCCGATTGATCCGTCCATTGCCGCAGGTCAGAAGTAACAACCTTGCGTGCTGCGGCTTCAAATGGCCCGTTGCAAGCCGTTGCCGGACAGTTCAACGACAAAAACCGGACTTTGGCCTGGTATTGTCTTGATTGTTAGCTATAAAAATAATAGCTATTCTTGGAGCAAAGTCCTTAACGGATTCGCCATGACAAATGGCAGGTCATGCAGGCCTGTGTCAGGCCGGGCAGCAGAGCCCAGGCACGTTCGCGGTCACCGGCGCGCGCTGCTGCTGCAAACGCACTGGCGCTGGTGTGGCCTTCCATGCCGAGTGCATGCATGGCGGGCGGCATGTGCGGCCCGGGGCGCGC
>JBPOIP010000169.1:0-31834 GCA_052034395.1 Pseudomonadota bacterium | reverse complement strand
GCTCGACCTGGGTAGAGCCGCAGGGCACGCAGATGATGATGCGGGGACTTGGGCGAAAAATGCCACGCGGGTGCACCATCTTGATGAACTGCTTGAGCATTTGCTCGGTGACCGTGAAATCGGCAATCACCCCGTCTTTCATCGGGCGGATGGCTTCGATATTACCCGGCACCTTGCCCAGCATGGCCTTGGCTTCCTTGCCAACGGCCTGAATGGTCTTTTTGCCTTGGGGGCCGCCTTCGTGGCGAATGGCGACGACCGAGGGTTCATCGAGCACAATGCCCTGGCCGCGTACAAAAATCAGGGTGTTGGCCGTACCTAGGTCAATGGCCAGGTCGGTAGAGAAGTACCGACGGAAAGATCCAAACATCACATATCCTCTCGGGCACGGGAAGCGCTTCGGCCCCCATCACCACGGTTTTATCGTTGAAAATCGTAAGACTGGCGTCAAGATAAGCAGTTTTGCAGTACTTGCGCCAAAGGCAGGATAATAACCGATTGCCTATGAACAGCCCTCTCTAAACGGGCTGTTCTGACCTGATTTACCTTTGGTTTCACCTCAATACGCACCATGTCACTGACATCTACCGATATCGCCCGCATCGCCAATCTGGCGCGCCTGGAGTTGGCACCGAGTGAGAGTGAGCGCATGCTCACTCAAATGAACAACTTTTTTAACATCGTGGAACAGATGCGCGCCGTGGACACCACGGGCATTGAGCCGTTGGCACACCCGGTGGTCGTGCTCTCCGACATCGCGCTGCGGCTGCGCGAAGACGTGGTAAGCGAGCCAAACCAGCGCGAAGCCAACCAAAAGAGCGCGCCCGCAGTGGAGCACGGGTTGTTTCTGGTTCCCAAGGTAATTGAATAAATCTTTGAGCAGACGATGACGCAAGCCCCATCTCCCCAATCCCTGTCCACCCACGCACTGCACGACCTCGGCGTGCACGCCCTGACCCAGGCCCTGGCCACCAAACAGGTGTCGGCTGTCGAGGTCGCCCAGCATTTTCTGGACCGAGCCACCGCACACGCCAATCTGGGCGCCTTTGTCGCCATCCAGCCGGAGACCACAATAGCCCTGGCCCGTGCCGCCGATGGCCGCATCGCCAACGGCACGGTCGGCACGCTGGAAGGCGTGCCGCTGGCGCACAAAGATATTTTTGTGACCCAGGATTTCCCCGCCACAGCCGGTTCGCGCATTCTGCAAAATTACCAGTCACCCTTTGACGCCACCGTCGTGTCCAAACTGGCCGCGCAAGGTGTGGTGACACTTGGCAAGTTGAACTGCGACGAATTCGCGATGGGCTCCAGCAATGAGAACACCGCCATCTGCGCCGTCGGCCATACGACGGTGGAACCTGTGCGCAACCCCTGGGACACCACGCGCATTCCCGGCGGCTCGTCGGGTGGCAGCGCTACCGCCGTTGCGGCGGGCCTGGCGCCCGCTGCAACTGGAACCGACACGGGTGGCTCCATCCGCCAGCCCGCCTCCTTTTGCGGCATCACCGGCATCAAGCCGACCTATGGCCGGGCCAGCCGCTACGGCATGGTGGCCTTTGCCTCCAGCCTGGACCAGGCTGGTCCCATGGCCCGCTCGGCACAGGACTGCGCCCTGCTGCTGTCCGCCATGTGCGGCCCCGATCTGGACCGCGACTCAACGTCGCTGGATGTACCGGCCGAAAACTATTCGCTGAAACTGAACGACTCCCTCGACGGCCTGCGTATCGGCATTCCCAAGGAGTTCTTTGGCGAAGGCCTGGCCGCCGATGTGCGCACTGCCATTGACGCTGCGCTCAAGGAATACGAAAAACTGGGCGCCAAGCTGGTGCCCATCACGCTGCCACGCACCGAGCTATCCATCCCCGTGTACTACATCATCGCGCCGGCCGAGGCCAGTTCGAATCTGTCGCGCTTTGACGGCGTGAAGTTCGGCCACCGCGCCAAGGACTACACCGACCTGGCCGACATGTACAAGAAGACCCGTGCTGAGGGCTTTGGCGACGAGGTCAAGCGCCGCATCATGATTGGCGCCTATGTGCTGTCCCACGGCTACTACGACGCCTACTACCTGCAGGCCCAAAAGATCCGCCGCATGATTGCCGACGACTTCCAGAACGCATTCAAGGACTGCGACCTGATCGCCGGCCCGGTGGCCCCCACCGTGGCCTGGAAAATCGGCGCGCACAAGGACCCGCTGGCCGACTACCTGGCCGACATCTTCACGCTCCCAGGCTCACTGGCCGGCCTGCCCGGCATGAGCGTGCCGGTGGGCTTTGGCGAGGGTGGCATGCCGGTGGGCATGCAGTTGCTGGGCAATTACTTCCAGGAAGGGCGCCTGCTGAATGCGGCACACCGGTTCCAGCAAGCCACCGACTGGCACGCACGTACGCCGAAGGGCTTCTGAGATGAGCGAGACCATGAACACATTTGAAGCACAACAACAGGGCCGCCCAACCGGCCCGCTGGTGCACGGCTATGAAGTCATCATTGGCTTCGAAACCCACGCCCAGCTGTCGACCGCGAGCAAGATCTTCAGCCGCGCCTCCACCGCCTTTGGCGCCAAGCCCAACACCCAGGCCTGCGCCGTGGACCTGGCCCTGCCCGGCACCCTGCCGGTCATGAACAAGGGCGCCGTAGAGCGTGCCATCGAATTCGGCCTGGCGGTCAATTCCCATATTGCCGAACGCAGCATTTTTGCGCGCAAAAACTACTTTTACCCGGACCTCCCCAAGGGCTACCAGATCAGCCAGTTCGAAATCCCCGTGGTGCAGGGAGGCGTGGTCGAATTTTTCCTGGAATCCGGCAAAGGTGCCGATGCGATGCGGGAAAAAAAATCGGTGCGCCTGGTGCGCGCCCACCTGGAAGAAGACGCCGGCAAATCGCTGCACGAAGACTTCATTGGCCAGACCGGCATTGACCTCAACCGCGCCGGCACGCCGCTGCTTGAGATCGTCACCGAGCCTGATATGCGCTCCAGTGCGGAGGCCGTTGCCTATGCCAAAGAGTTGCACAAGATCGTGACCTGGATCGGCATCTGCGACGGCAATATGCAGGAGGGCTCATTCCGCTGCGACGCCAATGTCTCGGTGCGCAAACCTGGCCAGCCGCTGGGCACGCGCCGCGAGATCAAGAACCTCAACAGCTTCAAATTCATGCAGCAGGCCATCGACTACGAGGTGCGGTGGCAGATCGAACAGATCGAGGATGGCCACGCGATTGAACAGGCTACCGTGCTGTTTAACCCCGACACCGGTGAGACGCGTGCCATGCGGACAAAAGAAGACGCGGCCGACTACCGTTATTTCCCGGATCCGGATTTGCCTCCGCTATGCATTTCGGAGCAATGGATCCAGCAAGTACGAGGGCTGATGGCCGAATTGCCACGTGTGATGGCGGATCGCTTCGTGCGCGAGTACAGCCTGCCCGAATATGACGCGACCCAGCTCACGCAGAGCAAGGCCATTGCGGCGTACTTTGAGGAAACCACCAGGGCATGTGGCCAGGCCAAGCTGTCCAGCAATTGGATCATGGGCGAGGTCTCAAAGTACCTGAACTCGGTTGAAAACATGTCATTTGAGGAATTTCAGAAAACCGTGACGCCAGCGAATTTGGCTGCGCTGATTTCACGCATTTCAGACGGAACGATTTCCAATGCCGCAGCGAAGAAAGTCTTCAGCGAGGACTTGATCCAAGCACCTGGAGCTGCTGTGCACGACAGCGCGCAAGCCTACATCGACGCCATCATCGAGGCCAAAGGGCTCAAGCAGATGAACGACACCGGCGCGCTGGAAAAGATCGTTGACGATGCCATCGCTGCCAACGCGAAAAACGTAGCCGAATTCAAGGCTGGCAATGAAAAAGCGCTCAACGCCCTGGTGGGCCAGATCATGAAGGCCAGCAAGGGAAAGGCCAACCCGCAGCAGGTCAACGAGTTGCTGCGCGCAAAATTGGGCTAACGGCCGGACTCGGGTGCAATCAACGTCCACAGCTGACGCAGGCGTACCAATTCGTCATCAAAACGTGCATTGACACGCTTGATCTCGGACTCCTGCTCACCGATAAAGCGCCGTTGCACCGCCTGGCTTAGCGTATTTTCTTCCAGCTGGCGGCGCACATAGGCCGGCGCCTTGGTGGGGTCCTTTTTGTAGAACTCCATCTCGCCATCAATAACCACACGCTGGCGGGTCAACTCGTCCAGACGGGTCTTGGCCGCCTGGATCACGACGCCGATCTGAACCAGCGCTTCCTGGCGCTCCTGATCGTGGACACCCTTGTTCGGGTAACGGATCAGCAACGCACGGTCCCGCCGCTTCTCGTCGGCCAGGCGGTTGCGATCTTCCATCTCGCGCTTTTCTTTTTGCTCGGCCTCAGCACGCTCCTGCGCGGTCAGACTGGGCCCCACCTTGGCCTTGACGGTCCCGCTGGGATTCAGGACCTTTTGCTCACGGTCGGTGCACTCGGGAATGGGGCGGTCCGCGGTCAACTTGCGGCCCTTCGCGTCCACACAGGTGTAAACGCCGGAGATGACCGGTGACGTCTGTGTCCAACCCGTTGTCATCAGACCGGAAAGACTGCAGGAAATCGCGGCCAGCAGCCACTTGTTAGTTGTCATATCTACCCCACATCGACGCCATATCGCTCCCGGTAGGCCTGAACACTCTGGTGCTCTTTGGACAGATCGGTATTGCTGTTGCCCGACAGATACTGCATCAAATCATCCAGTTTCGCAATTGCGGCAACCTGCAACCCCAATTGGCGTTGCACGAACTGAACGGCGCTGTAGGGAACATCCTGTCCATTCTCGGTTGCTTTCTCCTGGCGGTCCAGCGCAATCAATACGGCGTGGGGTGTGGCACCCGCCGCCTCAATGATGGAAATCGACTCCCGTGTGGCCGTGCCCGCCGACATGACATCGTCCACAATCAGCACACGTCCCCGCAAAGGCGCTCCCACCAGCGTGCCGCCCTCCCCGTGATCCTTGGCCTCCTTGCGGTTGTACGCAAAGGGCACATTGCGCCCGCGCCGGGCCAGTTCAACCGCCAGCGCAGCACCAAGCGGTATGCCTTTGTAAGCCGGACCAAAAACCATGTCAAACACGATGCCGCTGTCAAGCAGGCGCTGGGCATAGAATTCGGCCAAACGCCCCAGCTTGGCTCCATCGTCAAACAGGCCCGCGTTGAAGAAGTACGGACTCATGCGCCCCGCTTTGGTCTTGAATTGGCCAAAGCGCAGCACCCCGCACTCCACAGCAAACTGCACAAAATCCAGAGCCAAAGGGTCGCGAGTCGTCATGAGTAATTCCTTGTTCAAGTTAACCAGCCTCAACCTCAACGGCATCCGTTCGGCCACCAGCAAAGGACTGGAAACCTGGCTGCATCAGGCGGCGCCTGATTGTATTTGTGTGCAGGAGGTCAAAGCACAGGCGGCCGATGTGGCCGGCAAGTTTGAAACCCTGGCGGGAATGAAGGGGCACTTTCACTTCGCCGACAAGAAGGGTTACTCCGGCGTGGCCGTTTACACGCGCCTGGAGCCCAGCGACGTGGTGATCGGTTTTGACGGCGGCGAATTTGATGCCGAAGGCCGCTACGTGGAACTGCGCTTTGACACACCGGCACGCAAACACTCCATCATCAGTGCCTACTTTCCCAGCGGCTCATCAGGCGAGGAACGCCAGACTGCCAAGTTTCGTTTTCTCGACGCGATGTACCCGCACCTGCAGCAACTCAAATTGCAGCGCGACTTCATCTTGTGCGGGGACATCAACATCGCGCACAAGGAAGTCGATTTGAAGAACTGGCGCAGCAACCAGAAAAACAGCGGCTTCACGCCCGAAGAGCGCGCGTGGATGACCAAGCTCACGGGTGAAGGCGGCCTGGTGGACGTGTACCGCCAGTTGGAGCCCCACACCACCGACGCCTGCTACACGTGGTGGAGCAACCGCGGGCAGGCCTATGCAAACAACGTGGGTTGGCGCCTGGACTACCACCTGGCCACCGCAGCGCTTGCGGCCGGTGCGCGCCGGGTTGACATCTACAAGGCCGAGAAGTTTTCCGACCACGCGCCCGTCACTATAGAGTACGACTTCAGTCGTTGACCAGACAACGTCAGTATCAGGGAAGTGCCAATTGCGAATCTTCGCTGGACAGAAAATACCCTGGGGCCAACTCAAATTGACACAACCGAGTTGCGTATGCGCCGAGCATCACTCTGTGAGATCGGATTGTGTAAAAAGCCAAACGGTGTTTTTTCCTGCTTTTTTTGCCCTGTACATTGCCGTGTCAGCCCGCTCAAGTACATCGTTGTGGTTTTCTTCATCAGCCAGAAAAATGACGACTCCAATGCTGGCCGAACAATAGTGATTTATCGCCCTTGCGGTGCCCCCCTGTGCCGGGAGGGCCAATTGGTACGGTGCAGCTACGTTGGCACTGATCTTGTCAGCAATTGCGCGTGCCTGATGGGTTGCGCGTTCCCGGTCCAAGTCGAGTTCTGCTAACAGCACCACAAACTCATCGCCCCCGAAACGCGCGACCGTATCCATTTCACGCACACAAGCCGTTAGGCGTGTTGCCACTTCCGCCAGCAACAAGTCGCCTGCCCCATGCCCATGAAGGTCATTCAGTGGCTTGAAGTTGTCCAAGTCGAGAAACATCACCGCGCCGTAAAGGCCGCTGCGTTTACTTGCCAGCATGAACTGACTCAACCGGTCGGTTAAAAGGCGCCGATTGGGAAGCCCTGTGAGCGGATCAAAAAAGGCCTGCTGGTTGACACGCTCCTCCATTTGCTTGCGCATCGAAATGTCAGAAAACTGGGCTATGTATTGACAAACCACTCCAAAACCATCTCGCACCGCACTGATGGTTATCTCCTCGACATAGACCTCACCGTCCTTTCTCCGATTCCATATTTCGCCGCGCCAGAGACCAAGGTCATTCAATTGACGCCACATCTCTGCGAAAAATGACTGGTCATGACGACCAGAACTCAAGAGCCTCGGATTCTTTCCAAGCACTTCCTCGCGGCTGTAGCCGGTAATGTGAACAAAGGCATCATTCACTTCGATGATGGAACCATCAAATGATGCGATCAAAATCCCTTCCTGGCTATTGGAAAAGACTTTGGCTGCGTTGACCTGCTGTAAACGTTGCGACCTGGCCCGCTGCTCTTCAAGTTGTAGTTGACGCCGGTAAAAAGCAATCGCAAGCAATATGAGCATCAAAAGGGTTGGGCCAACAATGCCAAGGAGGGTTTTCACCTCGTAACGCCAGTTCAACAACACCTGTTGACTTTCAAGTTGGGTGACAACGGCAAACGGATACAGCGACGACACGCTATATGCGGCAAAAGCTTGACTGCCATCTTTACGGTCAAGTTGGAACTGACCTGACTCGACTTCGTTGAAACGGAATGCTTGACCGGGATAAGTGTGCTTTGCGCCCGCCAGGCTCTTGGAATCGGTGTCCATTAACAGCGTGCCATCCAGTCGCATGACCGCTGCTGAACCCGCCTTGTGCTGGAACTGCGCCGCCATATGCTGAAGAAAATAATCCGGGTTGAGTGCAACAACAAGCGTCAAAAGCCGCCCTCCAGACTTCAAGGCCTGGGCGATGGGAATGAATGACTCTGGGGTTTCGATGGGTCTCTGATGGGTTGACTCCCTTCCACCAGCGAAATCACGCCCGGCCCAGGGTGCCCCGATTCGCAAAACTGATTGGCCACCGTCCGTAAATGGAAAGTAGTCAGTGGTGGCAATCGTCAAGCCAATGTTCGCCCTATTGGAACTGGTAATCACGCGATTGGCTTCGTCCAGCAGCGAAATCGAACGCAAATACGGTGAGTTTCGAAGGATGGATGAAAAGTCGCGCTCGATCTGGCGCAATTCGTGAAACCCACCCTCGACAGGCACTGCATTGACACCAGCAAGCTCAGTGATGTGAAAGCTTTGCGTCAGATGGTCTTCAAAACTTTGCGACAGTAGCGCAGATACTTCAAAGCCATTCCTGATTGCATCACCACGCATTAACCACAGCGTATAGGCCGTGAGCCCCAGCGTACCAATGACAAATAGCGCCAGGGATGCAAGAGCTTTCAGCGGCAATCGCTTAGACAGCTTCATTGGAGCGGCAACGCGATGCGCCTGAAGCAGAAGCTATCAACCAAGAAAGAAATCGCACGGGTGGAAGCATCATGGGAATTTAAGGTGTGCGTTGACATTATGGGCAATTTATTGCCAAGTGCCTTGGCAAGAAAGTTGAAGGTTTCACGCGACTGGCACAGGTTTCCCAATTAGCCTGGATGGGCTGCCTGCTTCATTTAGCCTCTTGGTTTTTCCTGCGAATTAGTCTGCAAATACGGGTCACGCCCGCTCGCCTCTAACCAGGTTCATCGAATCAACCAAATTCACTACATTACGGCCTTCCTGTTTTGCCCGGTACATGGACTCGTCAGCCCGATGTGTCAGCTCGTTTTCGGTACTGCCATGATCCGGGTAGATTGCAATCCCAACACTACAGGAAATTGTCAACTCGTGTTTTTCCACCACGAACACTTGATTCAGCGCGCTGCGGATACTATTGGCAACCTTCACGGCATCCTGTGCCGAATCGATCCTACGAAGTAGTACGACAAATTCATCGCCGCCGATACGGGCTACCGTATCAGAATCACGAACCCGGCCGCTTATGCGGGTGGCAACCTCCCTCAGCAGGACATCGCCAATCGCATGTCCGTAGGTGTCATTGACTGGCTTGAACTTGTCCAGATCAAGGTATAGCACGGCAAACCGGGTTTTATCCCGCTGCGCGGCCGCAATCGCTTGCGTCAATCGGTCTGCAAACAGACTGCGATTGGCGAGTCCGGTCAGTCTGTCATGCTGGGCGAGATCGCGTTGTAGCTGCTCACTTTGCAAAAGTCGCTCATTCGCCTCCGAAAGTTCTGCGGTGCGCAACGCCACACGATCCTCAAGCTTGCGCTCCGACTCCTGCAACTGTTCAATGCTCGCTTGTTTCGCGGCAAGCGCCTCGGCCTGGGCCTTCTCCCGTGCTTGCCGTTCATCCTGTATGCGGTTTGCCAAGGCAAGTGACAGCAATAACATCGCAATCACCGAGCCAAACTGAAGCCCGTGGATCGTGATGAGGTTGGACGGCAAAAGACCAAAGTTGCGCAGGGAAAAGATGGTCCCGAATAGCAGAAACACCGACCAGGCAAGAAAAAACAACTTGGCTTGAGCCACCTTTCGCTTGATGCAGTAAACCCCGGTGACCACGGGCAAGATACAGGCCGCAACCGTGGCTGCAGTCAACATCTTGCCGCCCAGCATATAGAAGAACGGAAACGTCAGCGCGGTCACGACAGAGAACCCTGCAGTCGCCCTCAATAGACGATCAAGCAGTGGCGACACGTGCGATGTGCCCAGAAAACTGCGTGTGAATTGGGCAAGCCCGTAGGCGCAAAGCGAGTAGCCCAGAGGAAACGCCAGGTTGGCAAAAATCGGCCAGTCGGTCCAGACGTACTGATAGCCCAAACCACTAAATCCTGCCACCCCCAAGGCCAGACCACACAGCAGCAAGATGTAGTCCAGATAAGCGCGGTCTCGGATCACGATACCGATCAAGGCATTGAATAGCATTAGTGCCAGCAAGGCCCCGAAATAGATTGCCATGGCGGCATAGCTGTTACGGCTTGCGTCGGCGAAAGCATCCGGCGTCCATAGGGTTAGCGGCGCCGACAGAGTACCCTCGGACTGAACACGCACTAAGACCAAAGAGTTGCCGTTTTCAGCCGGTTGGGCAACAAAGAACGCAAAGTTCCGATGTGCGATCTGCCGCTCACCGAACGCCACGTGATCACCAGAGATGACCGGAGCCTCGGCTCCGGGTGCGTAGAAGTCGATCCGGTCTAGTGTGGGAAATCCGATCTCGATAATCCGACGCTTGTCAGTTGCGTGGGGCAAGGCCGCCGGAACTTGAACACCTATCCACCAAGCAGATCGGTTATAGCCAAGAGCAATCCCTCCAACCGGCGCTGGCATGGACTTTCCCTCAGCAAAACGCTGGCGAACATCGCCAACCGCAAGTTCACCACCCGGGTCTTCCAGCAGCTGGGCATATGGGCCTAGATCGACACGTCCTGCGGATGCCTCGGGGTAAGGTGCAACCGGAAAAGCCGAGGCGGGATGCTCAAGCAGAACCGACAGAAAAAATGGAATCAGCAGAAGCCAACGCACGGTCAGTGATCACCTAGTGGAGAGGGCCAAGCAGAATGTGACAGCCGGCCATAAAAAGGGAGGAAAGAGATATTTCAAGAAGATATATGTCACCATATTTTTATGGTGAGAAGTCGTCTTTTGAAACCCGTTTCTATGCGATGCTGTCGTCGTTATATGCAATCCATGCGTTTCATTGCTTCCGTCAACTGTAGAAGGCCCCCTTATGAATGTGAAACCTTTCAAATCTGTGGCGTTCGAGTGGCTATCGGAAACCGGCGAAGCCATCGACGGAACTGAAGATCGCAACTTTGGCGAGTCAGGCTGGCTGGACTACCCGATGCCCCCGGAGAACGGGAAAGGAGGGTACGAAGTTCTCGGCCTTGCGATTGGCATGACGTTCGTACGAACCAAATTGGAGTTCAATCGATCGGCGCTGGGAAAACAGCTACCGCTACTCGAAGTCGATACAGAATTCACTGAACCGACTTTTCAGGTCATGTCTTTCCGTGGCCTGCGCGGCGGGGTGAATGAGGCCTATCCCACAACGAGACTGGCTGTATCGCCGGGTATCGACCTCTTCCGACACACTCAGCATTACCGATCCACCTTTATCGCAGACGCCACCTTTAGCGGTGACGCGTGCCACATCTCGATCAGCCGCACCGTGCTCGGCCAATTGATCGGCGACGAAGTGGCCCGAGCGCTCTTGGCCAAACTGGCCATTGCAGAGCCGCCAGCTATCGCGGTGAAGCCGATTCCATTGCATGTTTCCCAACTCATATTCAGCGCCGATACACCTGCCCTGTCCGGATCGACGCGCAAACTGTTTTGCCAAGCCAAGATTCTCGAATATCTGGCTTCACTCGTGCATTTCGCGTGCGCCAGTGACGAGGTATCCGCCGAACACAATCAGAAATCGCGGCACCGCGCCCAGGCCATTCATGCCCAGTTGACGGGCAGCGAGGGCAAACTACCAACTTTGGATGCATTGGCACAGCAGTACAGCCGATCTGCCAAGTTGCTCAACGAGGAATTTACGCAAGAATTCGGCAAGTCCATCTTTAGCTTCATGGCCGACTACCGTCTGGCGCAAGCCCATGCAGCCTTGCAGAATTCAGATGTTTCGATCAAGCAACTGGCTGCGCGGCTTGGCTATACGCACGTCAATAACTTCACGATCGCTTTCAAGCGAAAATTTGGCTACCCCCCTGGAAGTCTTCGACGCCAAAACACGTGAATGATTCGCGATGCAGATTAGGTTCTGTCTGGCCTTGGTCGCAAGAACCAAACCCGACTACCAGACTGCGTGCATGAAACGCCCTAATCTACGGGTGTCGCGACGAAGCAGCCGCACTGCAGAACTAGATTGCGTTGCGCCATAACAGCCCGCCAATTCGCCGAACCAACCACTTCGGCGTACCACGCGACGCGATCATGGCGACCTGGTTGATCGCCCCTGGCACACAGATGGCATCACCCGCCATGCAAGCCTTGAACGCCATATCTGCAACCTCTTGCACATCACTGATCAAGAACCCCGGCAATTTGCTTAACTTGTCATTGGCCCCGGCAGCTTGTTTGAGCATATTGGTAGCCGTAATGCCTGGGCACAACGTCGTCACAGTAACCCCTGAGCCGCGCAACTCCTCAGCCAAAGATTCTGACAAAGACAGTACATAGGCCTTGCTTGCCGCATAGCTTGCAAGCGTAGGAATTGGCTGAAATGCAGCAATGGATGCCACATTGAGGACACGCCCTGAACCGCGCGCTGCCATCGCCGGTACAAAAGCGCTCAACATGGCTGTGAGCCCGGAAATGTTGAGGTCGATGATGTTTTGGTGCTTTGCGACCGAAAGAGCAGTGAACTCGCCCTGCTCCAGCACACCTGCACAGTTCACCAACACATCAACATGCATCTTCTTTCGCGCTAGAGTTTCAGCCAACTTCTCAGCGGCACCGGAACGGGCAAGGTCGGCGGCACACACCTGCACATTGACATGGTGGCGTTGCTGCAGTTCCACGGCCAGCGCCTTGAGCTTGTCTGCACGACGTGCGACCAGAATTACGTCAAACCCCTCATTGGCAAAACAATGTGCCAACGCTTCACCAATGCCAGACGATGCACCGGTAACCAATGCAGTCGAATTGTTGGCGCTACTTTGTGCTCTCCCGGCTGCCACGCGTTTTTTGCGGGTGGACGAAGCGCTTGTCGGCATGGTTCTCTCCAGTGTGTCAGACGATGATATCCAAAGCGGGGCGTCCTTCGGCTTCAAGCCGATTGATTCAGCGCCACTCAGTGACCCAGCGTTGATGCGATGACTTGATGGGTTTGATCCATCGCCAAGTCCGTAATGCCGTGAATGGCCGCTTCAATCAGGTCGTCCATCTCGCCCTTTTCGATCAGGGCTACAAACGTGTCCGCAATGGCCGGATCGAAATGCTGCCCGCTACCCTGTCGTATTTCTGAAAGCGCAGCGGCTTTTTGCCAGGCACCCTTGTAGGGTCGCACGCTGACCAACGCATCGAACACGTCCACTACCGCCACCAATCGGGCCACAAAGGGAATGGCATCACCCGCGCGACCGTCGGGGTAGCCCGAGCCGTTCCATTTTTCATGGTGGCTGCGCGCCACCAGCCGGGCCATCACCAGCGACGGACTGCGCTTGAGCACGGCATCGCCTATCAGGGTGTGGCGTTGAATCTCGGCAAACTCGCCATCGGTCAGTGGTCCGGGCTTGCGCAGAATGTGGTCGGGTATGCCCACTTTGCCCACATCGTGCAGGCGGCTGGCTTTGGCATAGGTCAGGGCCTCGGCTGCGGTGCAGCCCATGGCCAGTGCCAGGCGCTCGGTATACGCCTGGATACGGCGAATGTGCGTGCCCGTGGCGCTGTCCTTGAACTCAGCCACATGACCCAACATGTCGATGGCCTCGTTATACGACTCTTCCAGGCTGTGGTGCAGGCGGAAGTTGTCCAGCGCGGAGGCACACTGATTGGCCATGATCTGGATTAGTTCGCGGTCGCTCTCTGAAATGTCCTGCCCGGTTTCCAGGTAGACAAAACCCAGTATCTGGTTGTTGACCTGCAAAGGCACCACCAGCGCACCATTGCGCAAGCCCTCGGGCATGCCATGGTTCATCACCACCTGGGTACAGAGCTTGACAATTTCCTGGCGTCTGCCCACGGAACCGGGCGATGCGTCAAACTCACCCGCTCCGGCCTGCACGCGGATGTCTTCACCTTCGAGCGTGGCCACCAGTCCATCGATGGAAGAAATCATCCCCGAGTGGCCCAGATTGCAGATTCCGATGAGCTGCATCAAAACACCCTGGAAATAATCTTCCAGCTTGTCCCGGTGCAGGTTGTACAACTCGGGCGTCACGTCCAGGATCAGCGACAGGCCATAGCGGTTGAGTTCGATGGCCTGCAAATCCCTGAACCCCTTGATGGAACTGCGCACCGTGGTGTACAGGCGCTGCACGGTCAGTTCGGTCTTGTCCTTGTAGTCGTCTATGTCGTAGTTGTCGATGACATAGCGCTCAGGGGCAACGCCGGGTTGACCGGTGCGGATGACCAGCCGGATCATGCCGTTTTTCAGATCCTTGCGGATGTACTCCACCAGCCGCAGACCGGCGTCATCGGTTTCCATGACCACGTCGATGATGGCCAGCGCAAAGTCGGGATGCTCGCCCAGGCGTTGCCTGGCCTCCAACGAGGAGCTGGCCTCAATCAACTCCAGAGGTCGACCTGCGAACTTGAATCCCTGCAAATTGAGTGACGTCAGCAGCCGCACATCGGGCTCGTCGTCAACGACCAGCACCTTCCAGGGCTGAACGCGCGGCCCCTCCTGTCCAGGTTCAGCTGCATTGAGTTTTCGAACAATTTTCATGGCTGTTGTATGAAAGAAGTAACTTGTTGGAGCGGAAAGGTAATGTCGAAACGCGTGCCCTGACCAGGCGCGCTGTGGCAAGCGATGCTGCCCCGCAAGCCCTGCGTGACCAGGTTATGTGCAATGTACATCCCCAACCCGGTGCCGCCCTGGCCACGGGCCGTGGTGTAAAACGGCTCGAAGATGTGTTCCAGCGTCTCGGCTGCCATACCCGCGCCGTCGTCAGCGTAGCTGATGGACACCGCATCTGACCCCGTACGGGCCTGGATGCGGATGCAACCGCCCTGCGCGCCCGCCGCAAACGCGTGCAGGCGGCTGTTTTGCATCAAGTTGACCAGCAACTGCGCCACAATGCCCGCCGGACCGTACAGCGTTTGACAGCCTGCACAATCCACTTCGAAGCGAATGGGCGTGTTTTTGAACTCGTTGCGCAGGCTTCTCATCACATCTTCAATGACTTCGGCCAACTCATAGGTGCGCATCTGCTCCGATGTCTGGTCAACCGCCGTGCGCTTGAAGCGGTGCACCAGATCGGCCGTGCGCCGGAGGTTGAGCAGTGCCAGTTCGCTAACGTCTTCCAGCGTGTCGAGCCGGTTGCGCAGGTATTCTTCGGTCACCTCTTCCTGGCTGAGGCAGGCGCGCAGTTCATTGACCAGTTCTCTGCCTTGCGATACCGCACCCACTGCAATGCCAACCGGTGTGTTCACCTCATGCGCAAACCCCGCCACCATGCGGCCCAGTGAGGCCATTTTTTCGGCTTGCAGCGTACGCTCCTGTTCGCCCTGCAGCCGCTGGTTAGCCTCCTGCAAGGCAGCGGTGCGCTCAGCCACCCGTTGTTCCAGCGTGGCGTTCAAGGCTGACAGACTGTCTTGTGCGGCCAGCAGCTCCTGATTGCGCAGCTGCAGCTTGCCAGACATCTGATTGAAGCTGTGTGCAGTTTCGGCCAGTTCGTCATCGCCCTCCTCGTTGATCTGGTGGCTGAGGTTGCCGGCTGCAATCTCGTGGCTGGCCGCGGTCAGATCGTTCAAGCGGCGGGTCAGCAGTTTGCCCAGAAACAGCGAGAACACGGCCACGGCAACCATCACTCCCAGCGCCATGGCCACGGTCTCGCGCTTGACCCGTTCAAGCAGTTCCGTCATTTCGTCCAGACGTATCCCAAATCGAACAAGACCGTAGTCTTTGCCGGCCACCCGAATGGGCACGTCACGGGTCAGCATGTTGTCACCCGACAGGTCGAGCGAAGGGTCGGGCTGCACCGACCCGGAGCCCGCGGTCACCATGCCGCGACCACGGTCATCCAGAAAATCAACGAAAGCCACCTGCCCCGAGGCCACCAGATCGGTCGCCAGGCTGTTCAGGGTCGACACGTCGTAGCTGACCATCGGATCGCGGGCGGCAGCAGCCACCAATTGCGCCGTGACGTTGGCTCTGAGTTCGATCTGCTGGCGCAGCGAAGAACGCATTTGGGACAGCACGGACATCACCATCACAGACAGCAGCACTGTCTGTATGAGCATGACGCCCAGTACCGTCTTGGTGCGAAACTTCATCGCCTTTGGCGCGCGCGCACCGGGCTCATTGCACGGCCTCGACCAGCTTCTTCAGGTCGAGACGGCGCACATCATCGTAATCACGGTCAGACGCAAACTCAAAACCCTTGAAAGCCACGCCCGCCAACAGTTTGCGCCCGACTTCGTCGTTGGGCAAGCTGTTGAATGCCTGGCGCAATTTTTCCACCACCTCGGCGCTCACGCGCGGATGGGCGGCAAACGGGTGTGAGGGGTATGCAGCGGTTTTGTGCAACACCCGCAAGTTAGCGGCCAGCGCAGGGTCAGCGGTTTGCAACACCTTCAAAATGGTGCCCCCTGCTTCAAAGTTGCCTGAGGCCACACTTTTCAACACCGAATCGTGCGACTGCACGTACTTGGCATCTACCTTGATGCCCTGCTTGAGCATTTCAGCCTGCGTGAGCAGGCTGGCCGCAAACGCCAGCGGTGTCGGAAAACTCACCCTTGCACCATTGATGTCGCGCAGCTCCTTGATGCGGCCATCTTTGCGAACCAGCAACACGCCCTCCAGCGGTTGCCCACGCTCGCGCACAAAAGCGCGGTAACCTGGACTGGCGCTGTACACCTGATAGTCATAGGGGTTCATGTAGGCGATGTCGTACTCACCTTTTTCCAACCGCTCACCGTATACCGGAATGCTGGTGGCCGTGCGAAACCGCAGTTCCAGACCCGCACGTTTGGCAACTTCATCCAGGAGGGGCGTCCATTCTTCGGCCAGTTTGGCAGCTGGCTTGAGCGGTGTGATGCCCACTATCAGCGGTTCTGCATGTGCGCCCAGCAACGCACCCAAGAAGAGGTATATGCCCAACAAACTGCTTCGTATCATGGTAACCATCCGATGGCTGCAATCAGATTGATGATACGCCTGCACACCGGTGTTCACACGCACGAACGCATGAAGATTTCACCATGTGATGGGAGATCGCCGAATGCCCCACGGGACAGTTTCCATACCTCACCCAGAGCAAGCCGTTTAATCGTCCATTGATTGCGTGTTGCCTCCCAGCCACGGCAAATCAGACCAGGATTCATCCGGTTGCCAGGAACTCACCCACAGGGGTAAGTGTTCCGCTGGCATCGGCCGGGCAATTCCATACCCTTGTGCCAATTCGCAGCCTAGCTGCAGGAGAGCGCTGCCGTGTTCCACGGACTCCACGCCTTCCGCGATGACGTCTCTCTTGAAAGCGATGGCCAACCCGATAATGCCCTCCAGAATCGCCAAGTCATCGGGGTCAACGAGCATGTCACGTACAAAGCTCTGGTCGATCTTCAGCAGTGCTACGCGCAATCGCTTCAGGTAGGTGAGTGACGAGTAGCCCGTTCCAAAGTCATCGAGCGCGAACTTCACGCCCATCTGGTGGCATTGCTCAATGACCAACGACACCAGTTCTATATCCGCCAGGGCGCTGGTTTCCAGCACTTCAAGTTCCAGACTCGAAGCGCTCACACCCACATGCCGTGCCAGGATTGACTGCAGGCGTGCCATGAAGTCCGGTTGCTGCACCTGCCGGGCGCCAATGTTGACGCTCACCGGCATTTCCAGCCCGACGGAGCGCCAAACTTCGATCTGCGTCAGAGCCGTGTCAATCACCCACTCGCCAACCTGAATCGCTAGCGGGTGGTCCTCGATCACCGGCAAGAAGGCTGCTGGTGCCAGAAGTCCCTTTTCGGGATGCTGCCAGCGGATAAGCGCCTCCGCACCGATAACCTTGCCACTTCGCATATTCACCTTGGGCTGGTAGTGCAACACGAACTCACGTTGTGCGAGTGCCAGACGGATACGCTCAAGAGTTTCGTGGTGGACGCGCAGGTTGCTGTCATGTGCTGCATCGAAGATGTGGTACCGATTCTTGCCCGCGAGCTTGGCCTGGTACATTGCCTGGTCGGCCTGACGCAGGAGTTGATCAGCCTCCACGCCATTGTCCTGTGGGTAGAAGGTTACTCCAATGCTAGCCGAGCCCTGCAGAACAATATCGCCAAATTGAACAGGAGCAGCCGCGGCTTCGAGCAGTCGGGTCAGCATGGGCACACAACTGTCGATATCCTCCAGGTCGATCAGTACGGCCACAAATTCGTCTCCCCCGAGTCGGGCAAGCGTGTCGCCTTCGCGCACGGTATCTTTCATGGCCGTGGCAAGATGAATGAGCAACCTGTCGCCCCAGTCATGACCGTGATGATCGTTGACACTCTTGAACCCATCGAGATCGAGGTAGGCCACAGCGACTTGTAGACCCCGGCGCAATGCCTGTGCCATGGCCTGTTGCAACCGATCGGCAAGCAGCAAACGATTAGGCAATCCCGTTAGCGCATCAAAATGGGCTATGTGCTCCAGCTCACTTTGGTGTTCCTTGATGCCGGTGATATCGGAGAACAGCGCCACATACTGCTGCGTATGGCCCTGTACGTCACGTACTGCGCTGATAGTAAGCAGTTCGGCATAAACCTCGCCGCTCTTGCGCCGGTTCCAAACTTCACCACCCCAGTGACCCTGCACGCGCAAGGCATTCCACATGGATTCATAAAATGCCTTGTCCTGGCGTCCAGAACTCAAAATGCGCGGATTCTGGCCGATGGCCTCCGCGCGGCTGTAGCCTGTGATGCGAGTAAAGGTTTCATTGATATCGACGATGGTGCCTTGGGCGTCTGTAATGGCGATTCCTTCACGGGCGTGCCTGAAGACGCTGGCAGCCAGTTGCAATTTACCTTCGTTGAGTTTGCGTTGCGTAATGTCGCGGACAAATATGGAAAAAGCGCTTTTTTGGGACAAATAGCGGATCGAAACCTCTACATCGATAGTGGAGCCATCCTTGCGACGATGCCGGGTTTCAAATTGATCACCGCCTTCACGGTGTAAGCGCCGAACGCGACTTTCAAGAACCTTATTGCTGTGCACCTCGTCAACGTCGTACACGTTCAAACCAAGCGCCTCCGTCTTGGTGTAACCCAGCATGGCGCAAGCAGCATCGTTCACATCCAGCACCTGGCCCCGCGCATCCATCAACCAGTAACCATCCAATGCAGTCGTTAATATGCTCTGCAATAGTTCATGCTGCTCGAGTCGGTCATTTTCCGCTTGCCTACGGGCAGTGATGTCTTCAAACATCAATAACACATGCAACTCACCACGTCTCAAGAATCGTGCAGCATTGACGGCTGTCCACCTATCCTTGCCAACCGCCGCTTCTTCGAAGAGGAACTGGCCGTGTTGAATGTCCCCGGTAGTCAAGGTTTGTTGCACCAGTTCGAACAGTCCGGCTTGCCTCCAGGACCCAAGTTCAAAAACGTTGGCCTTTGTAAGTTGATCCACCGTCAAGCCAACGATTCTTGCAGCGGCTTCATTTGCCATCACGCATTGACCGGTTTTCGCGAGTAGAGTGATGATGCCTACCATCGACGTGTCGATGATGGTCTGATTCAATTCTGCGATCTCGCGGACTTGTTCCTCCATTTGTCGACGCGCGGTAATGTCCGCAATCGATCCTGCAAGCTGAATCGGCTTACCCTCGGGCGAAAAAGTGAACTTCCCAAATCCGTGTACCCAGCGCAATTCGCCGTTCTCGACGCGTTGTATCGGGTAAACGTGGTCAAACGACTTCTTGGTCGCTACCAGATCCGTCCAATAAGCTGTCATGTCCTCACGAGCTTGTGGAGCCGCGAGGTTGAGCCAACCTTCGCTTGTACGTGAATAGCGCTGATCGATGCCGAATATTCGATCGAGCACGGCAGAGCTGGTCCAGAAGTCCTTTTGTATGTCAAAAGCGAAGTAGCCGAGGTTGGCAACTTTCTCGGCCTCAGCGAGCATGCGCGATTGTCGAAGAAGCTTGCTTGCATCTTCAGCCTTGCGGTATAGCAGCTTTGTTACATAGAGGGCGCTAAATGCCAGCAGCACCAGAAATACGACAATCCGGTTACGTCCTCTTTTCCAATCCCGAAATGCGTCCTCCGCAGACGGTGCAATCACCGCGTAAATTGGAAACAGTGGTGACTTGCGAAACGCTGCGATGCGATGCACGCCATCAATGACGGACACCAAGTTGATGACACCCTCAGACTCGTTCGCGAGGATTTTTTCACCCAGAACACCAGACGGAACCGCTTTCCCAAGAAGCTCGTCAGCTCTGGGGCGACGCGCCATCAACCGATTTTCGCTGTCTCTCAACGAGATGACGTAACTGCCGTCGATTCCGAGCGAGTCATAGACAGAGTCGAAGTTCTCCGTCAATCCCAGGTTCGCAACAATCATCCCTCCGAACTGTCCGTTGGGCAGGTCAACACGCCGCGCTACCTGGATACCCCATTTGCCGGAAACGCGACCCAATATTGCTTCAGAAATGACGGGCGTAAGGCGTGGGGTCGACTGAAGTTCCTGAAAATAGCGTCGCGAGGCCAAACTGATACCAGCAGCCGCACCAACGGAATTTGCAAACACGATCCCATTGGCATCGGTGATCGAAATGGAAACTATCCCTCTCGTAGCGGCCTGTTGTGCCAAGAGGATGTTCGTCAGTACCTTCAATCGCGGCACTTGACGGGACCTTCCTTGTTCCAAGTCAACAGGGTCCAATCGGTCAGCGATCGACCTGAGTGCAAGATCAGCTCTTTCGATTGTTGCGGTTGCGTGCTCCTCGATCAACCGCGCGTACGTTGCAGCATCCTTTTCGGATTTTGTCTGTACATCCGCATATCCCGATGACACATCTCTGAAAAGATAGGCAGCAAGTATCGCCACCGAAAGCCAAATGGCAAAAACCAGAACGCGCATTTGGGTGATGGCGAACTGATCAGTCACCGGCAATTGTTTGGACATTGTCGCTTACGAAAATGCAAAAATTTAGCGTCGAAAAACCGTTTCCTGACTGAAGTGTAGTCCTACGACATGCGATGACAGCCAAGCAGGCAACCTGCGTAACAAAAAGCTGATGGCCCGCCGAACGCTCGAAGGTAGGACCCGAAGCTGCTGTTCATTCCTCGGAATGCCATAGGCTTGCAACAGTTATTTGAGGAAAGCCGTAATTGCCGCTTCTTAACGCGTTCCCGCTACATTCTTTTGAATGCAGTCGGCCAGGCCCTCTTTGCTAAACGGCTTCGTCAAGAAGTCATTCATTCCTGCTTCCATGCAGGCATCCTTGTCCGACTGCATGGCATTTGCGGTCAAGGCGATGATCAGCGTATCGGCGTTGGGTCCGCGGCCAGACCGAATGGCACGGGTGGCATCGAACCCGTTCATGACAGGCATTTGCACGTCCATCAAAATCAATGCGTAGCGTTTGCTGTTGGCTGCCTTCACGCCTTGCTCACCGTCCTGCGCCAGTTCGACGGTATAGCCCATGCGCTGTAACAGGATCATGGCAAGCTTTTGGTTAATGGGGTGGTCTTCGACCACCAGGATCAGCGGTCGGTCATCTTCGGCCAATGCGGGTTGCTGCTGCGATGTGTCTGAGATCGGCAGCAGGGCTCCGGGAACCGTTTGCGGCGACAGACCGGAATAGTGGGCTGTACGCACCGGATCGTGAAAGTCAAAAGGCGTCTCCGACTGCTTGCGTTCGGTTTGCTTTAGCGGCAGTTCAAACCAGAAGCAACTGCCCTGGCCAAGTTCGCTCTCCACGCCAATGCTTCCTCCCATGCCCTCAACCAGCTTCTTGCAGATCACCAATCCCAGACCCGTCCCGCCAAACTTGCGCGAGGTGGAGGAATCGACCTGCACAAAGTTGGAGAAGAGCTTCTGCAGACCTTCGCGGGAGATTCCGATCCCCGAATCCTGCACTTCGAAACGCAGCCCTCCGGGCACAGCCTTGACCGTCAGACGCACACGTCCCTGCTTTGTGAACTTGACAGCATTGCCAACCAGGTTGAAAAGAACCTGCCGAATGCGCAGACTGTCTCCGACGTAGTCCACAGAGCCATCTGCAGGCACGACTACCTGGAAGCCAATCGCCTTGTCCTCGGCTCGAATGCGCAATACCGCAGCCACGGATTCGATCAGTGCATCCACCGAGAACGCGTGGGATTCAAACTCCATGCGCCCGGCTTCAATCTTGGATAGATCCAGAATATCGTTGATGATGGCAAGCAAGGACTCGCCGGAGTGGGCGATGTTGCGCGCATACCCCCGCTGTTCCGGGTTCAGATCGCTTTCAAGCAACAGGTCAGCCATGCCAAGAACACCGTTCATGGGCGTGCGAATCTCATGGGACATGTTGGCCAGAAATTCACTCTTCGTGCGGTTGGCTTCCTGCGCTGCGTCGCGCGCGATGCGAAGTTCGTCGGTGTGGCGCTCCGCCACCCAGCGTGAGCGGGTTGCGATTCCGAACAGCAGAAGGACCAGCATCGCCCTGCTTCCAGCAGCTTCTATGGCTGTCTCGCCTGCGGGGTTGGCAACCATCAGACTTGGTGCCATCAAGTCCACGCAAACGATCATCACCACGCATATCCCGGCCCAGATCGCGCCATGACGCACACCCATGAGCAGTACCGCCGCCAGCGGAAGAATGGTCAGCCACCACGACGAGGAAATCATGCCGTAGCGCACAGGCACTGCGAGGCAAAACGCGCACAGGGCGAGCCCCAGATGGACGCAAAGACGGAATCGGCGGCCCTGGTCAATTCTGTAGTAAAGGTAGAGGGCGGCCAGAGTCACAGCGCCTAGCAAGTTGACCCACCACCCGGTCTCCTGCGTCCCAAGCATCGCCGTTGCAAAGCGCTGCACGCCAAAAAGCACATTGGCGACCATTGCCGCAATCAGGCCGATACCGAAGTAGCGCTCGTTGGCGAGTTGCTCGTCTCCTGCGGCGAGCGAATTGCTATTGCGCGGAGTGTGTTGGTCTGACATTGGTCACCATTTTGAAGATTTCCGAAAGATCAATACCCATAGCAAATGTCACGAATCGAACCCTCTGGGCACCCTGCGCAACACATACAGCCGTCACCGCTGCTACACCTTTGGAAAGTTTACTTGGACGAACCCGTGACCGCCAGAGGCTTAGAATCCGTTTGAAGGGTGGGATAAGAATAATTTCCGCGGAGAGGCGCTCCAATGTCTATCGAATGGAAAGACGTCTACAGGATAGGCGATGCTGAGATTGATGCTCAGCATGAGGAATTGTTTTCCAGAATAAACAAGTTTCTCGTTGCAAATGACAGGGCCAGTCAAACGGCCTCTGCCATGAGCCTGTATCAGTACACACGCGAGCACTTCAAGCACGAAGAAGACTTGATGCGTCGCGTCAACTTCCCCGACATCGCGCCGCACGTTGAACAACACAACGATCTGATTTCGCGCCTGAATGATGTTTCACTGGCAATCGCCAGCGGGACGTTGAATAAGGCTGATCTGGAGGCCTTCCTGGCGGATTGGACCAAGAATCACATCAGGATCTTTGACACACGAATAGCTTCTTTCGTGCGTCAACACAACACATGATCCTGGTGTTCAGGCTGGTTCAATCTTGACCCACCGTGGGTCAGTTTTCGATTGGTGCCTGCCCGATCGGCATCAACACGGCCGGGAAGTTGTCCGGGCAGGTGCTCATCGCAATCGTCTACGAATTCACTTCGTGACACCAGGTTTTGACACTGCGCAAATCAAAATGCGCCAGCGTGCTGACAAAGGTACTAATATTGCATCATGGAACACGATCCCGACGCGGTGGCCAGCGTGATCACCCTGGAAGCAGCCCTCCATTCGCACCAGCAATGGAAAGACAACTTGCGCCGTGCAGTCAAGAATAGGGAACTGATCGACACGTCTTCCATTGGCAGGGACGACTGCTGTGATCTGGGTAAATGGCTTTACGCTGGCAGCCAGCAGCACTACTGGGGCAAACCGGAGTTTCAGAGCCTCCTGTTGCATCACCGGGAATTTCATATGCTGACCGGTGCCGTGGCAGACGTCATCAACCAGCAACAGTACGAACTGGCGCAAGCCTACCTCAGCAACGATACACAACTGGCGCAATCCTCCAGCGAGGTCGGTGGCGCCATACGCCGGCTCGAAGCGGCCCTGCGCACATAGCCCATGAGTCTGGCCCACCTGTTGCTGCGCCACGCGCATCAAGTGCCCAACCGGGATGCCATCTTTTACGGCACCACCGTTCACGCGACCTTTGGGCAGTGGGCGGCACGCAGCGCCGCATTGGCACAGCGCATGCTGGAAGCGGGGCTGAAACCGGGAGACCGCGTGGTGCTGTTCATGCGCAACCACCCGCGCTACCTTGAAATTTTGTGGGCTGCATGGTGGGCTGGCCTGGTGGTAGTGCCGGTCAACGCCAAATTGCACACGCGTGAGGTGGAATGGATCATTGACAACGCCCAGGCACGCTGGGCCTTTGTCACGCACGATGTGGCGCCCGAACCACTGGCCGGTCTGGAGTGCCAGATCGATGTGGAAACACGCCAGGCCGATGCCCTGCTGGCGCCACTGACCGATGCAGCAGCACCGCCACCATGCGCGCGACAACCCGACGATGTGGCCTGGCTTTTCTACACCAGTGGCACCACCGGGCGGCCCAAAGGCGTGATGCTGACCCACCGCAATCTGATGACGATGGGGCTGACCTACTTTGTGGACGTCGACAACGTGACTGCGTCCGATGCCATGGTCTACGGCGCACCCATGTCACACGGCGCAGGCATTTACGCCATTCCCCACCTGATGGCGGGCGCACGCCATGTGGTGCCCGCCTCGGGTGGTGTGGACCCGGCCGAACTGTTTGCGCTGGGCCGCGCTCTGGGGCCGCTGTCGACCTTTGCCGCACCCACCATCGTCAAGCGTCTGGTGGACCATGCCGAAGACGCGGGGCTTAGCCCGGACGATGCAGCGCTGTCTTTCAAAACCATCGTCTACGGCGGCGCGCCCATGTATGGGGCTGACATCGCGCGGGCACTGCGCGTAATGGGGCCGCGCTTCGTGCAGATTTACGGGCAGGGCGAAACACCCATGGTGGGCACTGCGCTGTCGCGTGCGCAGTTGTCCGACACGGGGCAGCCCCGCTACCGGGAGCGCATGGCATCGGTGGGTGTGGCGCAAACGCCGGTGCAACTGCGCGTGGCCGACGAATCCGGTGTGGACCTGCCCATAGGCGCCATCGGCGAAGTGCTGATCAAAGGCGACAGCGTGATGGCGGGTTACTGGCGCAACCCGGACGCCACGGCGCAAGCCATTCGCGATGGCTGGCTGTTTACCGGTGACGTGGGTTGCCTGGACGCCGATGGTTTTTTGACCCTGAAAGACCGCAGCAAGGACCTGATCATCAGCGGCGGCTCCAACATCTACCCGCGCGAGGTGGAAGAAGTGTTGCTGAACGTTCCCGGGGTTGTTGAGGTGGCGGTGGTGGGTGCGCCCGACCCCGAGTGGGGTGAGGAGGTGGTGGCCTTTGTGGTGGCACAGGGCGGATCGGACGTCACCACGGAAAACCTGGACCAGCACTGCCTGGCGCACATTGCCCGCTTCAAGCGCCCCAAGCGCTATGTGCTGGTAGACCAACTGCCCAAGAACAACTACGGCAAAGTACTCAAAACTGCGCTGCGCGCACAGTTCGCTGCCCGTCAAAACGAGTCAACAGCCTGACCGGCCGCGCGCTGGCGCATGCGCCTAGCCGGTAGAGCGACACTGCGTTCCAGCCAGGTTCGAAACCGCAGCGCAACCGGGTCGCTCAGCCGGGAAAGATGCGCGATCAGCGCGTCGTCGCGTATGTGCATGCGGCTCGGTTTGCCACCCATTTCCAGCCGTTCAGGGTAGGTGATCGCGAGCAGGCGCGCATTGAGTTTGCGGCCCAGTACCCGCTCCACGTCGGCCAGCGGTACCCAGCGCCAGGTGTCGTCATCCTCCAGAACGTGGATGGTGGTGTCTTTGAACACATAGTGCGTGCCATGCACCGGCAGCCACACTCCCGCACGCACGGTGTGGCGAAAATTGGCCATGAGGTTGATGAGCGGACGTGAAACCGCCGCACCATATCCCCAGATCAGGGGTATCAGCAAGATTCTGCCGAGCTCATTGCCCACCAGCCAATAGCCAGTCAGGCCAAAGCCCAGGGTGCACAGCGCAATTTGAATCGAAGGGTAACCAAGGAGGCTCTTCATGCCCCAGTCTAGCGCTGCCCGACCCAGTAGGCCAGAACAATGCCGCATGTCACCAGCACCAGCCAGCCTATGAGTAGCCTGCGCCACAGCGCAGGCGCATGGCGCAACTCCATAAAGTCCAGCATCACCAGCAGTGCCTTCACAAAGGCCAGTGCAAACATCACCAGCACCGGCGTCATGCTGGCACGGCCTGACAGGCCACTTTCGCCCAGCCAAAAGGTTACGCCCGTGGCGGCCAGCAGAACCAGCCAGATGTGGTTGACTGACCCAGAGAACATGGAAGTTGCGCCCTTCATCGCATCACGTACACCAAAGGAAAGAGCACGATCCACAGCAGATCTACCATGTGCCAAAAGGCCGCACCCGACTCCAGCGCATGGTGGTCGCGTGCGCCATAGGCGCCTTGCAGCGTCTTGACCAACAGGATCGCCAGGAACAGCATGGCAACCACCACATGTAGAAAGTGAAACCCGGTCAGCAGCAGATAGAACATGTAGAACGTGTTGGTGGACAGGTCAATGCCTGCATCCGCCTTGGCAGAAAACTCCGATACCTTCAGCGCTACGAAACCCGCACCGCACACCAGCGCCGCCACCAGCCAGCGTGCACCCGCTGGCGACGCGTCCGCCCGCACCGCCTGCACGGCGCGCACCACACACCAACTGCCGGTGATCAGCAGCACGGTGTTGATGGCGCCAGAGTGCAAGTCCAGCGTGCTTTGCGATGCATTGAAGAGCGCCACATCGCGCGTACGTGCAAACGCGTAGGACAGAAACAGAATGCAAAACGCCAGCATCTCGGCCAGGATGATCAACCACACGGCCAGGTCACCCACGAGCCGGGGCGGGGCAGGCATGGCGCTGGTGGTTGTCATGCCGGCGATTCTAGGAATCGCCCCCCGGCGTGTCCTTGAACTGGAACAGGCAAATGTGCAAAGCACCCGCTGCCCTGCCCCACCGATAATCAGCGACCGCCGATACCGGCAAGCCCCGCAGAAAAGACTTCCCCATGCACACCCAAAGCTTTATTCCCGGCAAGGATGCCTCGCTCGAAAGCACCATCGCCACCCTGCAGGGCAAGCTCGCAGCGCTGGGATTCCATGTGGAGGAGCGATCCTGGCTCAACCCCGTTGACGGCATCTGGTCGGTGCATGTGCGCGACCGCGACTGCCCGCTGATGTTCACTAACGGCAAGGGCGCCACCAAACTGGCTTGCCTGGCCAGCGCTTTGGGCGAGTTCTTTGAACGCCTGTCTTGCAACTATTTCTGGAATCACTACTACCTGGGGCGCGACTTCGCGGAAGGCGATGGGCGCGCCTTTGTGCACTACCCGCAAGAACAGTGGTTTGCACCCGGTGACGATGGCGCCTGGCCCGCCGCTCTGCTGACGCCCGAGTTGCAGGTGTTTTACAACCCGCGCGGCACGATTGACGCGCGCACGCTGGTGGACTTCAACTCTGGCAACCAGGAGCGCGGCATCTGCGCCATTCCCTACGTGCGCGAGCGGGATGGCAAAACTGCCTTTTTCCCGGTCAACCTCATCAGCAACCTGTATGTGAGCAACGGCATGTCGGCCGGCAACACCGCACCCGAGGCGCGCACCCAGGCCCTGTCCGAAATCTTCGAGCGCTACGCCAAGTTCCGCATCATCAGCGAAGGCCTGTGCCTGCCCGATGTGCCGCAGGACGTCATCAACCGCTACCCGCGCATTGCCGCGGGCATCCAGGGCCTGCGCGATGCGGGCTTTGGCATTCTGGTCAAAGACGCGTCGCTGGGCGGCCAGTTCCCGGTGATGAATGTGACCCTGCTCAACCCGCACGACCAGGGCTGCTTCGCCAGCTTTGGCGCACACCCGCGCTTCGAGGTTGCTCTGGAGCGTGCGCTGACCGAACTGCTGCAGGGCCGGGCGCTGGATGCGCTGGGCGGCTTCCCGGCGCCGGGCTTTGACATGGAAGAGATTGCCAGCTCACCCAATATTGAAATCCACTTTGTGGACTCCAGCGGCCTGATTCACTGGAACTTTTTGAGCAGCCAGAGCGACTTTGCGTTTCACGACTGGAATTTCAGCAGTACCACGGCCGAAGATTACGCCTGGTCGGTCAGCGCGATCCATCAGCTGGGCTTTGACATCTATGTGGCTGACTTCCAGCACCTGGGCGTGTACGCCTGCCGCATCATCGTGCCCGGCATGTCGGAGATTTACCCGGTGGACGAGCTGGAGTGGGAGAACAACAGCATCGCAAACGACATCCGCGAAGCCATCCTGAACCTCTCCGACCTGGACCATGACGAGTGCAGCGACCTGCTGGAAACCCTGAACGAGAGCGGCCTGACCGACGACCGGCTGGTAGCCGCACTGATTGGTCTGGCCCCGGGCGACAACCCGTTCTGGAAAGACCTGCGCGTGGGTGAACTCAAGACTCTGCTGGCGCTGAGCATTGCCGACACAGCGGCCACCGCCGAGGGCTGCGAATGGGTGCGCCAGTTCGGCCAGGTCAACCCGGCGCGCAGCCAGGTTTACGCCTGCATTGAAACCCTGCAGCAGCTCGACGCGCATGCCGACGTGGCGCACTTCAAGACCAGCCTGCAAAGCATCTTCAGCGCCCATACCCTGCAGCAGGCGCGCGGCCTGCTCAACCGCGAACTGCGCTTCTTTGGCGAACCGTCACCGGGGCTGAGTCTTGTGGGTTGTGAGATGCACCAGCGCCTGCTTGCGGCATACGGCAAGTTGCATGCGTGATTGACTGGCGCATCCATTCGCTATTATTTTCATAGCTACAAAGTGAATATATGCAAGGGATAAGTGCCAGTTTGACCACATGAATTCGGTCCCACGCGTCCGTATGGCCTGCAGATCCGACGCAGAGATGGCAGCCCAACCGTGCAATCAATATCGTGCTGTTTCACTGGGCCGATCATGCTAAAGTGAATTCGGGTGGCGCAAAGCGGCCAGCCCACGCTCAGAACATCCATCATGAAACCCGCAAGCCCGTTTGCCTTGCCCGCCGCAGTCAGCACCCGGTGTCTGGCTCCTGCATGCGGCCATGGGCTGCATGTGCGACAACGACCCGGGCGGGCTTGCTGATATGAATATTCAGGGCATCAAGCGCTTTCGCTTTCTGCTGAGTTTCTTTCTGCCCGTAGCAGGCGCGGCCCTGGTGGCCGGCGCGCTGAATCTGACTTCCTTTGCCAATTTGCGCCAAGAGTATCTGCGCGCCAACGCCCAACAGGAACAGGACTCCCGGCACATTGCTGCGATTGCCGACTTCGACCAGCAGATGGCGCAGATGCAGATGGACGTGGGGACCATGCTGGAAAAGGCCACGACAAGCCAAGTGGACCCAGTGCAGATGGACCGCTTTCACTCTGACGTGGTGATTCGCCTGTCGGCCTTGCAAACAGCATTGGATGGCATTTACGAGGACGCCGCGTACCAGCCTGTGCTGGAGGAGGCGCGCCGGGATTTCCGGAACTACAAAAACTCCATCATCGTGGCAACCGATCTGGCAGCGGTTGACCCCGCGAATGCCATGCGCCACGCGTTTGCGGCATCGCAAGCCCATGTGAAGGTCGACGAACACTCGCAGTCGATTGCCAACACCATTGCGGCGGCCATCGCAGCGCGCAGTGCGGAAAACGCCCAGGCTTTTGAGCGCGCAGCCCTGCGAAGTGGTGTGACCGGAGCCGTCCTGATGGCATTCGTTCTGTTGCTGTGGCTCTATTTATCGCAGCGGTTGTCCCGCCACCTGTCGCAGGTGTCGCAGGCCTTGAGCGCACTGGCACAGAACGATATCCACCCGCCGTCCCTGCCGCTGGTGACACGCTTGAGCGAACAAAAAAACAGTCTGCTGCGCGACATGGCCGTATCCGTGCTGTCTTTCCGCGACAGCGTGCTTGCCAGAGACAGGGCGCAATATGACCTGGGAGAACGCATCAAGGAGATCACCTGCCTCTACGATGTCATGAACCTCACCGAAGACCCGGATGGTGACCTCGACGCCATGCTTGGCGCCGTGGCGCAGCGCCTGCCAGCCGCCATGCGCTACCCGGAGCGTGCCGCCGGATGGATAGCCTACGCAGGCCGCCACTACGGCAACAACGCCATGGGGGAAAGCCTGAGCGTGCGTTTTGGCGGCACGGTGCAGCAACCCGACCAGCTGGGTGTGACCTACCGCAGCGCGCTGCCGGCCGACGCGGGCGAGCCGTTTCTTGATGAGGAACGATCCCTTTTAGACGCCCTGGGCAAGCGCCTGACCAATGTGATGAACCGCAGGCGCATGGGCGAAGAGTTGGACCGTCACCGCATGCATCTGGAGGAATTGGTCGCCCTGCGCACCACAGAGCTCGATGCCGCGCTTCAGGAGCAGGGCGCCCTGTTCGAAGCAGCCAGTGTTGGCATCGTCCTGCTGCGCGAGGAGAACATCGTGCGCTGCAACCGCACCATGGATGAGATGTTTGGCTATGCAGTGGGTGCCCAAATTGGCCAGAACGTGCGCATCTGGTACCCGGACGAGGCGTCGTTCGCGCAGGCAAGCGAAGAGGCATACGACCGAATCAACCTGGGTCAGGTTCACACGGCGGAGCGCGAACTGGTGCGCAGGGACGCCAGCCGCTTCTGGGTCCGCCTGTCAGCGCGTGCCATTGATGTAACCGGCCTGTCCAGGGACATGGTCTGCATTGTGGAAGACATCACGCAGGAGCGCGCCGCCATCGCTGAAATCCGTCGCGCACACGCACTGGCAGAGGCCGCCAACCGCAGCAAGAGTGAGTTTCTGGCGAACATGAGCCACGAAATTCGCACACCCATGAATGCGATCATCGGAATGAGTCACCTGGCCCTGGAATCCGGCCTGGACAACAAGCAGCGCAACTACATTGAAAAGGTGGTCCGCGCAAGCGAAAACCTGCTGGGCATCATCAATGACATCCTGGATTTTTCAAAGATCGAAGCGGGCAAGATGAGTATGGAGGTAACCGACTTCTATCTGGAAGACGTGATGGACAACCTGGCCAGCCTGGTCGGCGTGAAAACCGAAGCCAAAGGCCTGGAGTTGCTTTTCAGCACCGATCCAGCGGTACCGACATCCCTGGTAGGAGACCCATTGCGGCTGGGCCAGGTTCTCATCAACCTGGCCAACAACGCTGCCAAATTTACCGAACGCGGAGAAATTGTGGTGGGCATCGACAAGGTCTGCGACCACGACGACGGCGTGGAGTTGCATTTCTGGGTTCGCGACACGGGCATCGGCATGACGCCGGAGCAATGCAGCAAGATGTTCCAGAGTTTCAGCCAGGCCGATGCCTCCACCACGCGCAAATACGGTGGAACCGGGCTGGGCCTGGCCATCTGCAAGAGCCTGGTGGAGCGCATGCGGGGCCGGATCTGGTTTGAAAGCGCAGAGGGTCAGGGCTCCACGTTCCACTTTCATGCCCGTTTTGGCGTCCAGGCCAACCCGCAAGCAGGTCGCATGGCCAGGGCCGATGAACGGTCGGGCGTGCGCGCGCTGGTGGTGGACGACCACGCCGGGGCACTCGAAACACTCAAGGGCGCCCGGGTATTGCTGGTGGAAGACAACGACCTGAATCAGGAACTCGCCATGGAACTCATGACCGGGGTGGGCATGACCGTGGTGCTGGCCCAACACGGGCGGGAGGCCCTGGACATTCTGGCCCGGGACCCGCACTTTGACGGGGTGCTGATGGACTGCCAGATGCCCGTGATGGATGGCTATGAAGCCACGCGGAAAATCCGCAAGAACCCCGCATTCGAGAAGCTGCCCATCATCGCGATGACGGCCAACGCCATGGCAGGTGACAAGGAAAAAGTGATGGAAGCCGGCATGTGGGACCACATCGCCAAACCCCTCAATGTGGGTGCCATGTTTGCGACCTTGGCCCGCTGGATTCACCCAGCGACAGTCTCGGGAGAACCTCAATCCGCTACAAACTCAGTAGCTATAAACGCAATGGATTCGCGGCCAAATGGCCATTTTGATGGTATACATTTACCGGGGATTGATACCCGCTCTGGCCTGGCAACGTCCATGAACAAGAACGCGCTGTACCGGCGCTTGCTGCTGCGGTTTCGCGACGG
>JBPOIP010000079.1:0-8073 GCA_052034395.1 Pseudomonadota bacterium | reverse complement strand
ATCGAGCAGCGGCTCTCAAGGGGTGGGCGCAAGAGCACGGTGGGCACCACCACCGAGGTCTGGCATTTCCTGCGCCTGCTCTATGTGAAGTTGGGCACCCAGCATTGCATCCATGACGGTGCGGCGGTGGAGCCGCAGTCGGCGGACCGTATCGCCGCGCAGTTGTTGAAAGACTTTCGCGGTCAGAACATCTGGCTGCTGGCGCCGTTGGTGTCGGGGCGCAAGGGCGTGTACACCGAACTGGCGGACTGGGCGCGGCCGCGCGGCTTCACGCACTTGCGGGTGGATGGCAACTTTTTGCCCACCACTGGCTTCCCGCGCATCGACCGTTTCAAGGAACATAACATCGAGCTGCCCGTGGCCAGCCTGGATGTGAACCCGGCGCAGGAGGCGCAACTGCGCGAGGCACTGGCCACGGCGCTGGTGCATGGCAAGGGCGTGGTGCATGTGCTCTCCGGTATGGAAGGCCTGCGTGAAGCCATGCTGGCCGGCACTCCTGCCGCAGGCATTGGCACGGTGCAGGTGTTTTCCACCAAGCGTGCCTGCCCGGTGTGTTCCACATCCTACGTGGAACTGGACCCGCGCCTTTTCAGCTACAACAGCAAGCACGGCTGGTGCCCGGATTGCGTGGGCACGGGTGTGGCGTTGACCAAGGATCAGCGCAAGGTGTTTGATGACTCGGTGAAGGACGAGGACAACAAGGGCCGTGAGCAGACCTTTGCCGAGGCCGACATTGAAGACCTGCATGACGCCACGTGTCCCACCTGCCACGGCACGCGCCTGAACGCGACTGCGCGGGCCGTGCAATTCAACGCAGTGAGCATCACCGACATTGCACGCTTGTCGGTAACCGATGTGCGCAAGTGGGTGCAAACGCTGCAGGTCATCGGCGGTATGACGACGCGCGAGGGCGACATTGCGCGCGACCTGGTGCCGGAGATCAGGAGCCGCTTGGAGTTTCTGGAGGAGGTGGGCCTGGGTTACCTGACGCTGGACCGTGGCGCCCCCACGCTGAGCGGTGGCGAGGCACAGCGCATCCGTCTCGCCGCCCAGTTGGGCAGCAACTTGCAGGGCGTGTGCTATGTGCTGGACGAGCCCACCATTGGCCTGCATGCGCGGGACAACAAGATTTTGCTGGGGGCCTTGCGATCGCTCAGTGACAAGGGGAACACGCTGGTGGTGGTGGAGCATGACGAGGAGACCATTCGCCATGCAGACCACATCATCGACATCGGGCCTAGTGCCGGTAAGCGGGGTGGGCGTCTCGTTGCTGAAGGATCCGTTTCGGATGTCCAGAATGCTTTGGAGTCGCAGACGGGGCGGTATTTGTTGCATGCGATGCGGCATCCTCTGGCTTTGCGACGGGCGATGGTGTCGTTTGCTGATTCGCAGGCGGGGGATGCTGCTTTTGCTCTCGCTGCGGAGGAGGCCGGTACCCCTGGCGCCTCATACGGCCCAAATGCGGCCGCCAAATCGGCACCCGGCGCACCGACCTCCTCCGCGGCACTTGTGAGCGCGACGGGGGGCAAACCATTGAAGGGGAAAGCGGCGAAGGCGGCGGCCCTGGCGGCACAGGTCGAAGCAAGCGCTGTGGCGAACGCAGAGCTTGTAGAACAAACCCGCGTAGCCGCCGAATACGCAGCGCTCGCCAACCGCTCGTCGGCGAGAACCTCCATGCCAGCAGCGGGTGAGGTTGGGGTGGCTGACGATTTGGCGATTGCGAAGCAAGCGCATGAGGAGCCTGCCCCAGCCTCATCCGCTGCGGGTTCTTTAGCCACCAATCCTCTTGCGACCTTGGGACACTCCTACACAGCGATCAACTGGCTAACCGTACACGGCGCCAAGCTGCATAACCTGCAAAACGTCACCGCCCACGTGCCCCTCAAACGTCTGGTTGCCATCACCGGAGTCAGTGGCTCCGGCAAGTCCACGCTGGCCCGTGACGTGCTGCTGACCAACGTGCAAACCGCGGTGCAAAAGCGCAGCACCAAGGCAGGAAGAGATGCACTCGACGCAGGCGAGCAAATCCCGTGGACCGGCTGTGAAAGCGTGACCGGGTTTGAAACGGTGGACCGCGTGCTGGAAGTGGACCAGACGCCCATCGGAAAAACTCCGCGTTCTTGCCCCGCCACCTACATCGGCTTTTGGGATGTCATCCGCAAGCTCTTTGCCGACACGCTGGAAGCCAAGGCGCGGGGCTACGCGCCCAACCGCTTCAGCTTCAACACCGGCGAAGGGCGTTGCCCGGGCTGTGAAGGGCAGGGCATCCGCACCATTGGCATGAGTTTTCTGCCGGACGTGAAGGTGCTGTGCGAGACCTGTAAGGGTGCCCGCTTCAACCCCGAGACGCAGGCCGTCACCTGGCGCGGCAAGAACATTGGCGAGGTGCTGCAGATGGAGGTGGACGAGGCGGTGGAGTTCTTCGCCGCCATGCCGGTGATTGCGCATCCGCTTCAACTGCTGAAAGACGTGGGTCTGGGTTATCTGACCCTGGGCCAGCCATCGCCCACGCTCAGCGGGGGTGAGGCGCAGCGCATCAAGCTGGTGACGGAGCTATCCAAGGTGCGTGACGACATCGGAAAGCGCGGCCAGAAATCGCCGCACACGCTCTATGTGCTGGACGAGCCCACCGTAGGTCTGCACATGGCCGATGTGGAAAAGCTCATCCACGTGCTGCACCGCCTGGTCAACGCCGGGCACAGCGTGGTCGTCATCGAGCACGATCTGGACGTGATTGCCGATGCCGACTAGGTGATTGACCTGGGGCCCGACGGTGGCAACGCGGGTGGACGCGTGGTGGCAGCTGCCACGCCCGAAGCGGTGGTGCAATTGGGCACGCACACGGGTGTGGCGCTGGCTGCGGTGCTGGCGCGCTAGCCACCTGAGCTGCTGAAGTTATTATGAAAACGGTAGCGATAAATTCAATGAATACAGGGCCATTGGCATGATTTCATCTGTTAAACCGGCTGACAGTGCAGATGTGCCTCCCAGCGCACCGGCTAAAGGCGCTTTGGCGGACCGCCCGTTGCAGCCGCTGGTGGACGCCCTGCGCGCCTTCGCGGCCGAGCGTGCGTGGGCGCCGTTTCATACACCCAAGAATCTGGCCAGTGCGCTGTCGGTGGAGGCGGCGGAACTGCTGGAGCACTTTCAGTGGCTCACCGCAGAACAAAGCCAATCTCTGACAGCCGACAAGAAGGAACAGGTTGCCGCTGAAGCGGCGGATGTTTTCCTGTACCTGCTGCAGTTGTGCGACCAACTGGGCATCGACCTGGTTGCCGCCGCCCACGCCAAGATGCAGGTCAACGCCATCAAGTACCCGGTGCCGCAGTCGCACGGCTCGGCCGCCAAATACACCGACCTCTAACGCCACGGCGCCTGCGCACGCGGGTTAACCTGATGGCGCGCTGCGCCACGGTCCGCTCTAATGCGTGTGTCACCACAAAAACAGGAGCGCACCATGCACCGCCGCCACGCCATTCAACTCGCCGCCACCACCCTTGCCGCTCCATGGATGTCGGCCCATGCACAAGCACCGGCCTTCCCGACTAAGCCCATCAAGCTGGTCATTGCTTTCCCGGCCGGTGGCCCGACCGATATCACCATGCGCGCCCTGGCCGATGCGGCGGGCAAAATCCTTGGCCAGCCTGTGGTCGTGGAAAACAAACCCGGCGCGGGTGGCACGATGCCGGCCCAGCAACTGCAGACGGCCCCGGCAGATGGCTACACCGTGGCGCAGATTCCGCTGGGCGTGTTCCGCCTGCCCTACACCACCAAGATCAGCTGGGACCCGGTCAAGGACATCAGCTACGTGCTCAACGTCACGGGCTACGCCTTTGGCCTGGTGGTGCCAGCCGACTCGGCACTGCGCACCTGGACCCACTTTGTGGCCTGGGCCAAGGCCAACCCCGGCATGCTGTCCTATGGTTCCACCGGCACCCTGACCAGCCCGCACCTGACCATGGAGCTGATCGCGCAAAAGCTCGGGCTGGAACTGCTGCACGTGCCGTTCAAGGGCAGTGCCGACCTGATGCAGGCCATTCTGGGCGGGCAGATCATGGCGGCGGCCGACTCCACTGGCTTTGCGCCGCAGGTGGCTGCAGGCAAACTGCGCGTACTCAACACCTGGGGTGCTGAGCGGCTGGCCAAGTTTCCCGATGCGCCCACCCTCAAAGAGCTGGGGCTGGACCTGGTGCAGAACTCGCCCTTCGGCATTGGCGCGCCCAAGGGCACACCGCCTGCGGTCGTCAAGCGCCTGCACGATGCCTTCAAGAAGGCCATGGAGCAGGAGAGTTATGTCACAGCCTTGGCCCGCTACGACATGGTCCCCATGTACATGAACTCGGCCAGCTACCTCAAGTTTGCGCAGGACACTTTCGCCAAAGAGAAAGCCCTGGTTGAAAAGCTGGGCCTGATGCGCCAGCCCTGAAACAAAGCGAAACAAACCGATACCGCGCCGAGATGACCTGGGCGGTATCCGCCGGCACCATTGCAGTCCTGTTCAACACCTTTTTCAATAGGAACTACTGCCATGAAAACCTGGATCAAACGCTCCCTCTTCGCCCTCTTTGGTGTCTCCGTGCTGGTGGCGGGCCTCTCGGCCTGCGGCCACCGTAACCACGAGTTTGGCGCACAGCTCAGTGCGGAGGAGTATTCCCAGAAGCGCGACAAGATGGTCAGCAAAGCTGCCAGCAAGCTGGACCTGAACGACGACCAGAAGAAGCGCCTGGCCACGCTGGGTGACAAGCTCTATGAGCAGCGCACCGCGCTCATCGGCCAGACCAAGGATCCCCGCGCCGAGATGAAGGCGCTGGTGGCGGGTGCCACGTTTGACAAGGCCCGCGCCCAGACCCTCGTCACCGAAAAGACCACCGCCCTGCAGACCAAGAGCCCTGAAGTCATCGCCGCGCTGGCCGACTTCTACGACAGCCTGAATGCCGCGCAGCAACAGAAGGTGCGCGACTACATGGAAGGTCGCGGTCACTGGTTCCGTCGCGGGTAAAGTCGGGGTGCTATGCACCACATTCTGCTGATCGACGATGACGCGCAACTCGGCCCGCCCCTGGCGGCCTACTTTGCGCGGTTTGACATGGTGCTGGAGTGCGCCCTGCGCCCCAGCACCGGCCTGGAGCGGCTGCGCCAGGGTGGTCTGGACGCAGCCATTCTGGACGTGATGCTGCCCGAGATGGACGGTTTTGCCCTCTGCCGCGCCATCCGCAAGGAGAGTGACATCCCCCTCATCATGCTCACCGCGCGCGGTGATGTGATGGACCGGGTGGTGGGGTTAGAGCTGGGCGCTGACGACTATGTGCCCAAACCCTTTGAACCGCGCGAACTGGTGGCCCGCCTGCAAACCGTCCTGCGCCGCAGGGTGGTTGCGCCCTCTGTGAGTGCGCAAATCTCTGCGCCCGGGCGTCTGGTGTTCGACGGCCTGGTGATCGACCCGGTCACCCGCAGCGTGCAACGCCATGGCGAAACACTGGAGCTGACCAGCACCGAATTCGACTTGCTGCACCTGCTGGCTGCGCATGCAGGCAAGGTCTTCAGCCGCGACGACATCCTGAACCAGCTGCGCGGCCACGAGGCCGAGCTGTACACCCGCGCGGTCGACATCGTGGTGAGCCGCCTGCGCAAGAAGCTCGAGCCGCTGGACTGCATCAAAACGCTGCGCAACGCCGGCTATTCGCTGGCGCTGGCGCGCAAACCCACATGAGCGCCGTCGGGCCGCCCCAAGGCGCGAAGGCCCCCATGGGGGGCAGCGAAGCACGCGCAGCGGGAAGCGTGGGGGCCCGGTTCCGCCAGGCGCTGGCGCACTCGTTGCGGGTGCGGCTGGTGGCGCTGTTTTTACTGCTGGCGCTGGCCATGACGGCCATCTTTGTCATCGGCATGCAAAGGGCGCTGTCCATCGGCTGGCGCGACGCCGCCCGACCGCTGGTGATGGATTACGTAGACAAACTGGCCGCAGACATCGGCAACCCGCCGCGCATCGAGACCGCCCAGGCACTGGTGCAGCGCCTGCCATTAAGCATTCGCATCAGCGGCCCGCAAGTCAACTGGCGCAGCAACCCCAATGAGCCGGACTACGACCACCCAAGCAACCATCGTTTGCGCGACAGCCCTGCTGATGCCAACGCGTGGAACGCCGACGCCCCGCGCTTTTTCGAGCGCACCACCGCAGACGGTCACCGCATCCGCTTTGGCCTGAACGTGCAGGTCTGGCACGACCGCCCGCGCTTCATTGGCTGGGTGACGCTGGGCGTGTTGCTGCTGCTCACCGCATTGGCCTATGCGCGCGTGCGGCGCATGCTGCGCCCGCTGGACGACATTCAGGCCGGTGCGCAGCGCTTTGGCGCGGGTGACTTTGCCCAATCCATACCCGTGCGCCATGCAAAGCACCCGGATGAGCTGGGCGAACTGGCCACCACCATCAACACCATGGGCGGCGACATCCACCAGATGCTCGAAGCCAAGCGCACCCTGCTGCTGGCTATCAGCCACGAACTGCGTAGCCCGCTCACCCGCGCCCGTCTCAACACCGAGCTGCTGCCCGAAACGCCGGATGTTCAGCCAAGCCGCGCTGCCCTTCTGCGCGACCTGGGACTGATGCGCGATCTGGTGGCCGATTTACTGGAAAGCGAGCGCCTTGCCAGCCCGCACGCCGCGCTGCACCGCGAGCCAACCGACCTGGCGACCCTGGTGGCCGAAGTGGTGGCCACGCTCGACGCCGAGCCGAACAGCTCAGTGGATGGCACACCCGCCATCGTGCAAACCCTGCAGCCCGGCGTGCCTGTGCTGCAGCTGGACCGCACCCGCATGCGCCTGCTGCTGCGCAACTTGCTGGACAACGCGCTGCGCCATAGCGTGGATGCACCCCAGCCGCCAGAAGTCTCGTTGGTACAGACCGCAGACGGCAAGGTGCAGATCACCGTGCGCGAATTTGGCACAGGCGTGCCCGATGACCAGCTCCCCCACCTGGCCCAGCCCTTTTACCGGCCCGATACCGCTCGCACCCGCGAGAGCGGCGGCGTGGGCTTGGGCTTGTACCTGTGCAAGCTGGTGGCGCAGGCGCATGGCGGCAGCTTTGCGCTGCGCAATGCACAGCCTGGGCTGGAAGTGGCGGTGTCGCTGCCCGCTTCACACAAGTAGGGTAGATTTTGCTCATCAAGTTATAGCAGCTTGTTCAATAAATACGCGGGCTGGAGCCCTGTTTTGCTTGTAACCTAGAATGCAGGCCAAGGGGGAGATGGGCATGACGCCAGAGCAGAAAGCCAGAGTCAGCATCGACGCACTGTTGGTTGCAGCCGGCTGGCACGTCTGCAACGTTTCAAACGCCAACATCCACGCAAGCACCGGCGTGGCCATCCGCGAATTCCCCCTCAACACCGGCTTTGGCTTTGCAGACTACCTGCTCTATGTAAACGGCAAGGCCTGTGGCGTCATCGAGGCCAAGAAAGAGGGCGCCACGCTCACCGGCGTAGAGCTGCAAAGCAGCCGCTACGCCCAAGGCCTGCCCTCCGCCTTGCCCGCTTGGCGCCGCCCGCTGCCCTTTGTGTGGGAAAGCACCGGAGTGGAAACCCACTTCACCAACGGCCTGGACCCCGAGCCACGCGCCAGAGCCGTGTTCGCCTTCTTCCGCCCCGAGCTGCTGGTGCAGTGGCTGGCCTACCTGCCCAACCCAGCAAACGGCAACGCAGCACAAGAAGCCGCCAGCACCTTCCTCACCCGCATGCGCAGCATGCCCCAGCTGGTCACCGAATGGGGCAGCGGCGGCGCGCACTATGCCCTGTGGCCCGCGCAAATCAGCGCCATCACCAATCTGGAGAAAAGCCTCGCCGCCAACAAGCCCAAGGCCCTCATCCAAATGGCCACCGGCAGCGGCAAGACGTTTACCAGCATCGGATTCATCTATCGCCTCATCAAGTTTGGCGGAGCCCGGCGCGTGCTGTTTCTGGTGGACCGGGGCAACCTGGCCCGCCAGACCAAGAAAGAGTTCGACGCCTACGCCAGCCCCTACAACAACTACAAGTTTGGCGAGGAATACATCGTCCAGCACCTGCAGGGCAACCAGCTCGACAC
>JBPOIP010000189.1:0-2539 GCA_052034395.1 Pseudomonadota bacterium | reverse complement strand
GGGGCATTCGCTCACACCATGAGCAAGGTGGGGGACTGGCTGACCGGATCTTTCGAGACCGTTTTTGCACTTCCGGACGATGTGAAATTCCGCAAGAACGGGACGCTGTTCGGGCATCGCGTGCTGTCCGAGCGTCAGGCGATCAAGAGCGGGGCTCCGGTGCTGACCAGCAACCTGCTTGAGTTTTACCGGGAGTGCGTTGCACCCGACATTGCGACCGGCTATATCCGGATGAAGGAGGACATCCTGCAGGTCAACAATATCTGGGACAGCCTGAACGGGAAAACGAATCCTTCACGGCTGGTGACAATTCGTGACACGGCCGATCCAACGCTGATGAGTACCGTCGGTTGTGACGCAGCCTACCAAACCCTGACCACTCAGATAACCGCCGAGTCGAACCGGCAGCTCACCATCTTGGGAACTCGGTTATATCCCCGTATGACAGCAGCGGACGCTGGCGTGGCCATCGCTGGATCACTGGCGACAACGACGAACTACCTGCTGGGGCTTTCAGCTTCTGCACAGGACACCGTCAAGCAGGCCATCGTCGCCAATTTCATGATCGATGCGCAGTACATGTTGCCCGCCCAACTGGGGGATGCTGCCAGCGCCCAGACCAATCTGGCGATGGCGCAGTCGCTGCGCTCTACCAGTGACTCCTACAAGCTGATGGCCCGGATCGCCGAATCGACCATGCCTAAAGTCCGGAACGCCATCGAGATGGTCCAGTACGCGATCTTTCCCGTGTTCCTGCTGTTCGTGGTGTTGAGCGGTCACCAGGCCACCGGCGTCATCAAGTCCTATGCCGCCAGTCTCTTCTGGATTCAGCTCTGGGCACCGCTGTATGCCGTGATGAACTTCATCATCACCATGTACTCGCGTAGCCAGTACATCAACGGTAGTGCGGCAAGCGGACTGTCGATCGAGCAGATGAGCTTTCTGAATACGGCAATTGTCAGCGATCAGGCAATTGCAGGGATGCTGGTGATTTCAATTCCCGCCATCGCCGCCGCGATCGTGAAGGGCGGGGAAGTGGGCATGCAGGCGGTGGCCGGACTTGTCGCACCGCCTCGTGATCCCGAGAAGATCGCCAGCAGTCTGGCCATGGGCAACATGCAAATGGGCAATGCCTCGCTGAACAATGTCAGCCACGACACCATGAAGGGGCTCGCCGTCGACATGAATCCGAGTTTGCGGCAGGGTGCAACCAATTATCAGGCGCGAGGAGGGTTCGATTACAGCCACTTTTCGGGTGGCGGGTTCGTGGTGAAACAGGCCAAGAGCGATGTCCGCGCCGATATGGCGCTCAACGACTCTATGGGTGCTGCGGCAAAGGAGAACTACGAACATTCGCAGCAGGCGACTCAGCAGCGTTCCTCGGAGTACGCTGAAAGTGCTCTGGCGGCACTCAAGCAGGAAGCCGGCTTCGAACGATCTCACGCGAGAGGCACCAGTGACACTACAGGCTACCGGCACGGCATGGGCTCAAGCCGAAATCAGGAAGCCAATGACACACTGCGGCAGGTCGACCAGTGGGCCCGAAAAATGGGCGTCAGTGAAAAGGTCGCCATGGAACTCATGGTTGGCGCGTCGATGGGGATGAGTACGCCAAAGCTTCTGGAAGTCGCGGGCCTTCACGGTGGGGTCGAAATGTCGGCCAAGATGCGCAACTCCGCCGAGTCAATGAAGTCTTTGGAAGAAATGGCCCAATATGCGCGCGATTCGAGCTTCGGGACCAAGGTCGGTACCGTCATCGATAACGGTTGGGAACGGAATTATCGAACCTCCGACGAAGGCAAAACGGCGGGATCGGAAGGACAGCGGGCATCGTTGGATCGCGCTCGCCAGTCGCGGGAAGCGTTCAGTTCATCTCTTCAGGAAACGGAAGGTCACCGGCAGATGTGGGAACTCTCCCACTCCGGGCAGCTCGGATCAAACCTTCAGCTTCAGGATCATTTCATCAAGGATTTCCTGCTGCCAAAGCTCGAATACAACTACGAAAAATTTCAGGGCGTCATGGGCGATCCTCATCGCCTGCAGCCTTACATCAAGGAATACACCGCGCAGAACTATGACCGAATGCTGGGCGAGATGGCATGGCAGGTACAGGGTTCCGACGCAGTGCGAGCACGCCATGAGACGGATCGCGCTGAAATGCCCGGCAGTCAGGCAGTCGAGACCGCGGGTGCCGGGTACATGGCCCAGGTCAGGGGAGGTGCTGGTCGAGCAGGTGTCGCTCCACAGGGACGGCCAAGTGATCAGGCCAGGGATACCGCCATGCGTGAGTTTTCCAGAAACAGCGTCGAGGTACGTGATCGGAAGGAAGGGGCAGGGCAGACCCATCGTGAGAATGCCACGCCTTCCAACTTTCAAAAACTGAAACCGTCTTCCCTGGCCGGCAAGGGCGCGGAACTGGTCGAAAACGTTGGTGAGGCAACGGGTCGAATCGCTGACGGATTGAAGGGAGATACGCCGGGTCAGTACGTTCTGGACACCGTTACCGGGAAGAAGAAGTGATGACGACGATAGCCTGCCA
>JBPOIP010000028.1:0-52679 GCA_052034395.1 Pseudomonadota bacterium | reverse complement strand
ACCCTGGTGGTCAACACCATCCGCGGCATCCTGAAGGTCGTGGCCGTCAAGGCGCCGGGCTTCGGTGACCGCCGCAAGGCCATGCTGGAAGACATCGCCATCCTGACCGGCGGCAAGGTGATCGCTGAAGAAGTCGGCCTGTCGCTGGAAAAAGTGACGCTGGCCGACCTGGGCCAGGCCAAAACCATCGAAGTGGGCAAAGAGAACACGACGATCATCGACGGCGCCGGCAAGGCCGAAGACATCGAAGCGCGCGTCAAGCAGATTCGCGTGCAGATCGAGGAAGCCACCAGCGACTACGACCGCGAGAAGCTGCAAGAGCGCGTGGCCAAGCTGGCCGGCGGTGTTGCGGTCATCAAGGTCGGTGCCGCCACCGAAGTCGAGATGAAGGAAAAGAAGGCGCGTGTCGAAGACGCCCTGCACGCCACGCGTGCGGCGGTGGAAGAAGGCATCGTGGCCGGTGGTGGCGTGGCCCTGCTGCGTGCGCGTCAGGCCGCGGGCACCATCAAGGGTGACAACGCTGACCAGGACCACGGCATTGCCCTGGTGCTCAAGGCCATCGAAGCACCCCTGCGCGAAATCGTTTACAACGCCGGTGGCGAAGCCTCTGTGGTTGTGAATGCCGTGTTCGCCGGCAGCGGCAACTACGGCTTCAACGCAGCCAACGACACCTATGGCGACATGATCGAAATGGGTATCCTGGACCCCACCAAGGTGACACGCACTGCACTGCAGAACGCAGCGTCTGTTGCGTCCCTGATGCTGACCACCGAGTGCATGGTGGCCGAGTCTCCAAAGACTGAGTCCGCTGGTGGCGGCATGGGCGGTGGCGACATGGGCGGCATGGGTGGAATGGGCGGCATGGGCGGCATGGGCATGTAATCTCAGCGGCTACTGCGCAGGTGCCATGCGGCGTCGCGCGGTGCTCGCAATCCTCACGTACAGTAAGTACGTTCCGGTTGCTGTGCGCCGCGCACCTTGCCTGACACCTGCTCGCTACGCCGCAATGCGTTCGCTCACCCGAAACAAAAAGACCCGCCTGGTGCAAACCCGGCGGGTTTTTTGTTAGCGCAGGCCACTCAACGCGTGTTCTGCTGACCGGAGTTCGTCGCGCTTTCGGCGCAGACGGAAGTCGGCATCGATGATCTCGCTGCGCAGGTAGCGCCGCTCGTCACCCAATGCCTCGCGCAATTTTTTACGCTGCTCGTCGGAAGCTGCCTCCTTCAAGCGCCTCTCCTCCCCCTGATTCAGGTCGCGCAAGCGGCGCTCCAGATTGTGAATCTGACCGTCCAGACTTCGCACATCGCTGCGCAAGTCGTATACACCACGCGCAATCTGAAACCGGTGCTGGAACGCCATGTCGATCTCGGGTGGGCACACTCCGGCGTAAGTGCCTCCGCTCAGGCCCAAGGGCACGGCATTGTCCAATCGACAGTAGGTGCGCAAACCCTCGTCGCGCCCCTGCAGGTAAACCGGCGTGTTGACGGCAACACTCACCTTGGCACAGTCTTTGGCACGGTCATCCAGATAGGACAAGGGCTGGCCATCCAGCCCGTCAGCCTGACCCACCGCGCCCCAATCCGCGCGCTTGCACTCTTCGGGAGACATGGTCGCGCACGAAGCCAGAAGCCAGGCGCTGACCACCACAGAAACAAGATGAATGGATCGAACAAACATGGACACCCCGCATGATGATGTTTGGGCATGATATCCAGTGCCGCGCATTCGACCTGCGGCGGCCAATAAGCGGGCAAACGACCCGCCCGTCACCGGCAATTCATGGCGCAGTAAATTGACTCTGGAGTGACCGGATGGCGCCGAGCATCGCCGTGCGCAAACCCGCCGGCTGGGTGCGCGTGATACGGACAACGGGCGTGTCATGCCAGGCCGCGCAGCGAAGGATGGCGTGTGCCACATCCTGCACCTGCGCCTGGGTCCACTTGACGCCCGGCTGGGCATACAGCGCCTTGACTTCAAAGATGCCATCGCTACGGTGGGCTTTGGCGTCCAGGCGCCCGATCAATTCGCCACGGCACAAAATGGGCAACACAAAATAGCCATAAATCCGTTTGGGCTCAGGCGTGTAGCACTCCAGCCGGTAATCAAGACCAAAGAACGTTGCGGCCCGCTCACGGTCCCACACCACCGGGTCAAATGGCGACAGCAACGTGCAGTGCGTCGGTTCCAGTGCGGCCTTTTTGGCCTTTTGGAGCAGTGAATGGTGGCTGCGGTGCACATAGCCTGGCGCATCCCAGCCGGCAACGACTATCCGCGAGAGCGTACCGTCTTCCACCATGCCGTCCAGGTCAAAATCCTTCAGGCGCGGTTTCATGCGAAAGTAGTCGTTCACCCAACGCGCCTGACTGATGCCCAAAGCGGTGATGGCTTTTTCAATGAACTGCCGATGCGCATGGGTTGCATCCCCGCCCTGCCCCGCCGCCTCCTGCGCCAAAGCCTGGGGTGCCACGCGCTGCGTCAGGTCATAGACCCGGTGAAAGTTCTCACGCCGTGCCACCATGAGTTCGCCCGTGGCAAACAGGGCTTCCAGCCACCGCTTCTCGTCCTTCCAGCCCCACCATGCACCGCCCTGGCCCTCGCTGCGCTCAAAGTCGGACGACTTGACGGCGCCGTGCACCCGAATGTGGTCGAGCAACTTGTCCAGATGGGCACGTTGCTGCGTATGGCTTTTCTCGGCCTTGATGAGCCCCCAGTGGTAGCGGGCGTGGCGGTTGTAGGCGCGGTGCAGCAGCAAGTCGTCGATCGGTGCAAAACAGGCCTCGTGCGCCCAGGTTTCGAACACCTGGCCTTGGGCCAGCGCATCGTCGAGCCAGATGCGCGGATAGTGTCCCAACCGTGAAAACAGCACCAGATACGGGCTGCGCGCCACCACGTGAATGGTGTCGATCTGCAGCAGTTGCATGCGCGCGATGGCGTTGCGCAGCGCCGTGCGGCTGGCTGCCTTGGGCGCGGGTTGCAGCAAACCCTGCGCGGCCAGGTGCAGCGCGCGGGCCTGCGCCAGCGAGATCATGACCGCAGCAGTGCCAGCAACCCGGCGGTAGAGCCATCCAGCCCGGACGCATCACCGCTGGCAAGGCGCGCCTGCACATCCTTGGCCAGCACCTTGCCCAGCTCCACCCCCCACTGGTCAAAGCTGTTGATCCCCCAGATGGCTCCGCTGACAAATACACGATGCTCCTGCAGCGCGATCAGTGCGCCCAGGCTCGCCGGGGTCAGTTCGTCCAGCAGCAAAAAAGTGCTGGGGCGGTTGCCAGGGAAATTGCGGTGGCCCCCGGCATCGGCCTTGCCGACCATCAGCGCCTGCGCCTGCGCCAGCACATTGGACAGCAGCAGCGCCTGGTGCCCTTCCAGCGCGTGACGGGCTTTCTTGACGGCAACGAACTCGACGGGCACCACATCCGTGCCCTGGTGCAGCATCTGAAAGAACGCATGCTGCCCGTTGGTTCCCGGCTCGCCCCACAGAACCGGCGAGGTGGCGTAGGGCAAAGCCTTGCCATCCATGTCGACCTGTTTGCCGTTGCTCTCCATCTCCAGTTGCTGCAAATACGCGGGCCAGCGCTTCATGGCACTGTGGTACGGGGCAATGCTGCGACTGGTGAAGCGGAAAAAGTTGCGGTACCACACGTCCAGCATGCCCAGTCGAACCGGCAGGTTGGTTTCAAGGGGTGCCGTACGGAAGTGTTCGTCCATGGCATGCGCGCCGGACAGGAACTCCCGGAAACCTTGCGGCCCAATCGCAATCGCCAGCGGCAGCCCGATAGCAGACCAGACCGAGTAGCGCCCCCCCACCCAATCCCAGAACCCAAATGTGGTGCTGATACCAAAGGCGTTGGCCGCAGCCACATTGGTGGTGAGCGCTGCGAAATGGCGTGCCGTGTCGGTGCCGCCCTGGCTATCAAACCATGCCTTCGCGGAGTGCGCATTGGTCATGGTCTCGATGGTGGTAAACGTCTTGCTGGCAATCAGGAACAGCGTGCTGGCAGGCTTGAGCCGCTTCAATGTGGCATCGAGCTCATGCCCGTCCACGTTGGACACAAAGTGAAAGCGCTTGCCCGTTGTTGCGAAGGCATCCAGGGCCAGCACCGCCATTTGTGGCCCCAGGTCCGAGCCACCAATACCGATATTGACCACATCGGTAATGGCGGCATCATCGCGCACCGTCTGCGCATAGGCCAGCATGGCGTCCAGCGTGGCGTGCACTTCGGACAACTCGGATGCTACATTTTTTATAGCGTCATAATGATTATCTACGAGGCCTGGGGCCGGATATCGCAGTAACCAGTGCATGACCGCACGCTGTTCGGTGGCGTTGATCGCTGCACCGGAAAACATGGCGTCCCGATGCTTGGGAACCCCACACTGACGCGCAAGGTCCAACAACAGCGCCTCGGTCTGCGCGTCCCAGAGGTTCTTGGACAGGTCGGCAAACACGTGAGGGGCACTTTGGCTGAACCGCTCGAAGCGTTGGGCATCCGCGCCAAACGCCTGACGCAAGTCAAGCCGGCTCGTCACGGCTTCAAAGTGGGTTTCCAGAGCGGTCCACGCGGGGGTTTGGTCACATCGGGTCATGAAATTACCCTAGCAAGAGTTGGTCCAGCTTGATGGCGTCCGCGCAAAACGCGCGTATGCCCTCGGCAAGTTTCTCGGTCGCCATGGCATCTTCGTTCAATGCCAGACGGAAAGCGTTCTCGTCGAAATAGACATGTTCAAGGTCTCGGACCTGTGCCGCAGCCGGATCCAGCGCCCGCTGCAGGGGCTCTTCGGTCGCCGCCAGCTGGGCCAGCAGATCGGGGCTGATCGTCAACAGATCGCACCCCGCGAGCGCGGTGATTTGCCCCACATTGCGAAAGCTCGCACCCATCACCTCGGTGGCGATGCCGAACTTCTTGTAGTAATTGAAGATGTGCGTGACCGACAGCACGCCAGGATCCCGTGCGCCGGCACGATCAGCCTCGACCCAGGAGGCACCGGCCGACTTCTTGTACCAGTCGTAAATCCGCCCCACAAACGGCGATATGAGTTGGACCTTGGCCTGGCCGCAAACCACAGCCTGGCAAAACGAGAACAGGAGGGTCAGGTTGGTGTGAATGCCCCGGCGCTCCAGTTGCTGGGCTGCGGCAATCCCCTCCCAGGTGGCGGCCACCTTGATCAGCACGCGATCACTCGCAACGCCTTGTGCCTGGTACAGCTCGATCAAACGCTCCGCACGCGCTACCGTGGCATTGGTGTCAAAGCTCAATCGCGCATCCACTTCGGTCGACACCCGCCCGGGGATGATGGTCAGAATTTCACAGCCAAAGCGCACCAGCAGGCGGTCCATCACTTCGTCCAGTGGGCGTCCGCGAAACCGCTGCACCGTATCCTGCAGCAACGGCGCGTAGTCGGGCTTTTGCACGGCCTTGAGGATAAGGGAGGGATTGGTGGTCGCATCCGTGGGCTGAAAGGCCTGCATTTGCCTGAAGTCACCGGTATCCGCCACCACGGTGGTGAATTGTTTGAGAGCTTCGAGTTGGTTCATGGCTTGAATTATCAATGACACCAAGTTGCGTGACCCGGCTGCCTGCGACAACCCGCTTCTGCTGCCACTTTGGACCGCAGTCTACTTTTCCGACAGCACAATCAACTCGTCGGATGCCCCTTTGCGCAACCGCTGCACGTGCAGTTTGACCAGCGGGTCGCCCGGGTACTGCGTAGCCAGCGCTTCAAAAGCCTCCAATGCCGCCGCAGCGTGGTGCGGTTGCTGGGATAAAAGCGCAAACGCCCGTTCGTAATCCGCATGCGGTGCACAATTGGCCGTGTCCAGTGTGGCCTGAGGCGTAAAAACTTCAAGCGGATGGCTTTTGCCTTTGAGCAGCAGCCTGCCGACGGCGCGCACAGGAACCCCTGTACAACCGTCCAGAATGGCCTGCGACACACACACGCGTGTGCCCAGATGCTTGTTGACACTTTCCAGCCGCGCTGCTGTATTGATCGGATCACCCAGAGCCCGGTAGTCAAAAAGCGTCTTCCCACCAAAGTTGCCAACGATCACGTCCCCACTGTGCACGCCGATGCGCGTCATGCCCCACGGGATACCCTGTGACCGCAGCCGTGTGGCGTAGGCTGTGGCGAATGCATCCATTTCCATCACGCAGTCCAGCGCCTGCTGGCGGTGTTGCGGTTGCTCGACCGGCGCAGAGAACATGACCACAATGGCATCGCCGACAAACCGGTCCAGTGTGCCCTCGTATTTGAATACGATAACCATCATGCCTTCCAGGTATTCGTTGAGCAACGCGACAACCTGCGCCGGGTCACGCTCCTCGAGCATCGGCGTGAACCCCGCCAGATCCGTAAATACAAAACTGCACACCTGGCGCTTGCCACCCAGGTGCAGTTGCTCCGGATGCGCAACCAGGTGGGAAACACGGTTGGGCGATACGTAGCGCGAGAACGCTGTGCGCAACCAGCGCTGCTGGCGCTCGATTGACCAGTGATGGAAGCCGCTTGCCAATCCAAATACCAGGGTCATGGACCAGGCCGGGTTGACGGCGTCGATCAACATGTTTCCGGATGTGAACGCAACCCAGGCACCACCGCCAACAGCCAGCAACATCGCCGCAAGCAGCAAACCCGCCCAGCGCGCCGGGGCGACCAGCGCAACCACGCCAATGGCCAGGGTGCACAGCACCATGACCAGCGCCTCCACGGCCGTGGCCCACGTCGGCCGCTGCAACAGATGACCTGACAGGACCTGCTCCAGCGCATTGGCGTGGGCCAGCACGCCGGGCATCGCATGCCCCAACGGATTGGCCCGCAGATCCATCAGTCCGTCGGCCGAACTGCCCACGAGAACAATGTGATCCCGGATCCGCTCTGAGGAAACCACGCCGCCGAGTACATCGCGGGCCGGCACCATGCGGTTTGCGTCCGGCAACGTGTAATGCAGCCAGACCTCGCCCTGCGCATTGGTCGGAACAACCGCATTGCCAATGCGCACATCCTGAATGCCGCCGGCTTCGCTGCGAACCACGTAGTTGCGCTCACCCTGCGCCACGCGAAGGGCCTCTGCACTCAGACTGGGCACAAAGTGCGTGCCCACCCGCAGGAGCAGGGGCACGCGGCGCACCACACCATCACCATCGGATGCCGCGTTCAGTGCCCCGACGCCAGCCGCCGATGCCAGAAGCTGCGGCAACGGCCATACAGCAGCATCAAAACCAGAAAGCCAGGGCAGTGCAGAGCCAGAACCGGCATTGACAATACGGTAGGGCATGCCAGGCAAGGCAGTCGGCTTACTGCCAGCGTTGGAGGAATGCGCGTCGCGCAGAAGATTGCTTCCCAGAACGACCGGCTTCCCGGTCACAGTTTCTGCCAAAACACGGTCCGGGTCCGGCAACCGGGATAGCAGCGCGCTGATCTGTGGGTCGATCCAGATCTGTGCCATGGCTGCAGGGGCCGTACGGTCAGGCTCCACCAGCAGCACATCGAACGCAATAGCCGCTGCACCGTCTGCATGCAGGCGATCCACCAGTTCGGCGACGCGACTGCGCGGCCAGGGCCACTGGCCGTAGGCCTTCAATGAAGCTTCGTCAATATCCACCACCCGAACCGCCACATCGGCATAGGGTCGTGGATGCCATCGCTGGAATTGGTCAAATTGCGCCAGGCGAAGACTTCGCAGCGCAACCGGCTCCACCAGCCACAGGATGAAGATTCCCAAAACAAGCACATAGACAGCCGTCAGCGCCCCCATGCGGCTCATCGCACCCGGCAGACTGGTCAATGGTGGCGTGGATTGCTTGCGCATGCCTTGAGCGCCCAGGACTATTTGGGCATCAGATGGTCGATTTCCTGCTGCATCACTTTGGTCAGTTGCACGTATTTCTTCAACTTGACCGTGTTGTCGCGCAGCCGCTCGCCCATGCGCATCGAAATGGCAAGCATCAGCTTCGCGCAGATGCGCGGATGGGCATCCAGCAGGCGCCCAATGCTCTCACGTGTCAGAACCGCGCACTGCAAATCCGTGCTGGCGGTGCAGGATGCAGAGCGGGGAAGACCGTCAATCAGTCCCAGGTCGCCGTGCATGCTGCCCGGCCCCAAAACAGTGACCGTGACGGGCGACACGCGGCTGACCACAATGGTTTCGACGGTTACCTCACCGTCGAGCACCAGAACCATGAATCCGGTGTTGTGTTCATCACCCTCCTTGATGAAAACGTCGCCCTCCTTGACATGGAGCGGGCGCATGTACCGCACCACAACGCGCGCTTCCTTGGCGCTGAGCGGCAACATTGCGGACGGGGCGGACAGCATTTCGGCAGCCAGCGTCATGGCGCGCTGGGCCGCGTCGGTCTGTGCTGGCGAGAGTCCGTTGTTTCCGAAAAGAAGCCACACCCTGGCAAAAAACTGGCGCAGGAAATTCATGAGCGGGGGGATCGATTGTTCATCGACCGGCAGCGATAGTGGCCCGATTCTACGTTTTCAACGCTTCAGCCCACTGGTTGGCGGCGGATGGCGGCCTGCCGGGCCGGCGGCATTTTCCGTGGCTGTTCAGCCTAGCTGCACGACATGTGTGCTGAATCCAGCTTTGCCCGCATAAGGTGTGGCGTATGGTCGACCAGTTTCGGCCGAACCCGCTGCAGTTCAAAAATCAGTTGGTCGATCTGTTGCAGAAAGACTTCCTTGCTCTTGTGCGGCTGATCACTGAACATGGCGGTGGAGTAATCTGCCACGGACAGCACCCCCGCCTGGCGTGCCCAGCAGCGTGCGTCGCAATAGGCGAGCAAAGCAAGTCGCCCCAATTCGTCACACTTGCGTGCATATTGGAGGTCTGCGATGAGATCGTCCAGGCCGAGTTGAATGCTGATGGATGCGGTCATGTTGCATTGCAGCATAGGAGTTGCATCTGACTTTTACCTGACAGATGCACGATCGGCAACGGTTGCCACAAACGCGCACAACAACCGCCAACCTTGACAATCTTTTGATGCTTGTCAAGCATTCAACGACCCCTGTACTGTGCCCGTCAGGAACATATCGTATACAGTAGTTTGTTGCGATCCGTTCAACCAAAAATCAAGAGGACACCCATGACTGCTGAGGCACCAAAAATCATTTACACGCTGACAGACGAGGCACCGATGCTGGCCACTGCGGCATTTCTGCCCATCATCCGCACCTTTGCAGAGCCTGCCGGCATTGAGGTGGCTGAGTCGGACATTTCGGTTGCGGCGCGCGTTCTAGGCACCTTCCCGGAATGCCTCACTGAGGCACAGCGCGTGCCGGACAACCTGACCGAACTGGGCAGACTGACGCTGCTGCCCAATACCAACATCATCAAGCTGCCCAACATCAGTGCATCGGTTGGCCAGCTGATCGCGTGCATCAAGGAACTTCAGTCCAAGGGTTATGCGGTTCCCGATTACCCGGAAGCACCCAAAACCGAAGAAGAAAAGGCCATTCGGGCGCGTTATGCGCGATGCATCGGCAGTGCCGTGAACCCGGTGTTGCGCGAAGGCAACTCCGACCGCCGCGCACCCCGTGCAGTCAAGGAATTTGCCCGCAAAAACCCGCACAGCATGGCGGAGTGGAGCCAGGCCTCGCGCTCGCACGTGTCGCATATGCACTCCGGCGACTTCTACCACGGCGAAAAATCCATGACGATGGACCGCGCCCGTGATGTGAAGATGGAACTGATCACCAAGAGCGGCAAAACCATCGTGCTCAAACCGCTCACCAAGTTGCTGGACCGCGAGGTCATCGACAGCATGTTCATGAGCAAGAAAGCGCTGTGCGAGTTCTATGAAAAGGAAATTGAGGACGCGCGCAAGACCGGCGTGATGTTCTCGCTGCACGTCAAGGCCACGATGATGAAGGTGTCACACCCCATCGTATTCGGCCACTGCGTCAAGATCTTTTACAAGGATGCGTTCGAGAAGCACGCCAAGCTGTTTGAAGAGCTGGGCGTCAATGTCAACAACGGCATGGCCAACCTGTACGACAAGATCGCCGCGCTGCCGCAAAGCAAGCAGGACGAGATCAAGCGCGACCTGCATGCCTGCCATGAACACCGTCCCGAGCTGGCCATGGTGGACTCGGCCAAGGGCATTACCAACTTCCATTCGCCCAACGACATCATCGTGGATGCCTCCATGCCCGCCATGATCCGCAACGGCGGCAAGATGTGGGATGCCAACGGACGCCTGAAGGACGTGAAGGCCGTGATGCCCGAGAGCACTTTTGCCCGCATTTACCAGGAAATCATCAATTTCTGCAAATGGCACGGCGCGTTCGACCCCAAGACCATGGGTACGGTGCCCAATGTGGGCCTGATGGCGCAGCAGGCCGAGGAATACGGCTCGCACGACAAAACCTTCGAGATTTCTGAGGATGGCGTGGCCAACATCACCGACATTGCCACCGGCGAAGTGCTGCTGAGCCAGAACGTGGAAGAGGGCGATATCTGGCGCATGTGCCAGGTCAAAGATGCTGCCATCCGCGACTGGGTCAAACTGGCAGTCACACGCGCCCGCAACTCCGGCATGCCGGTGGTATTCTGGCTCGACCAATACCGTCCGCATGAGGCGCAGCTGATCACCAAGGTCAAGATGTACCTGCATGAGCACAACACGGCAGGGCTGGACATCCAGATCATGAGCCAAGTGCGGGCGATGCGCTATTCGCTGGAACGCGTGGTGCGCGGCCTGGACACCATCAGTGCCACCGGCAACATCCTGCGCGACTACCTGACCGACCTGTTCCCCATTATGGAACTGGGCACCAGCGCCAAGATGCTGTCCATCGTGCCCCTGATGGCCGGTGGCGGCATGTACGAAACCGGTGCCGGTGGCTCTGCGCCCAAGCACGTGCAGCAACTGGTGGAAGAAAACCACTTGCGCTGGGATTCTTTGGGTGAATTCCTGGCACTGGCGGTGTCGCTCGAAGATCTGGGAATCAAAACCCGCAACGAAAAGGCAAAAATCCTGGCCAGCACGCTGGATGCGGCAACCGGCAAGCTGCTCGATAACAACAAAGGCCCATCACCCAAAACCGGTCAGCTGGACAATCGGGGCAGCCAGTTCTATCTGGCCATGTACTGGGCGCAGGAATTGGCCGCACAGACACAGGACGCCGCATTGCAGGCCCATTTCGCTCCGCTGGCAAAGGCACTGACGGAAAACGAGCAAAAGATCACCGAAGAGCTCAAGGCAGTGCAGGGCAAGCCCGTCGATATCGGGGGCTACTACATGACCGACGTCGAGAAGATGACTGCCGTCATGCGCCCCAGCCAAACCTTGAATGCGATTTTGGGATCGCGCTAAGCCGAGAAGACCCGCCCGGGCGGCGGGTCTGCCACCCTGCCGGGCCGGCTAGCGTCGGTTACTCGTAGGACGGTACATCCGGCTTGGCAACGGGTTTTCCAGCGGAGACCCAGGCGTCAAACCCGCCTGCAAGTGACTGCACATTGAGATAGCCCATATCCTGCAGGACGGCGCCAGCCAGCGCAGCGCGGCCGCTGGTCTTGCAATACAGCACGATCCTGAGGTCGCGTGCCTGCAACGCCGGACTGCCACTGAACTTGAACTCCAGCATCCCGCGTGAAATATGGACGGCACCTGCCAGGTGACCGGCAGAGAACTCGTCGGCTTCCCGCACATCAACGAGCACATCCGCCGCACGAATGGCCTGTTCGGCATCGGACATGGCGACTTCCTGAACGCGCGCCCTTGCGGCGACAACGAGATCATGGGCTGTTTTCATTCATTTCTCCAGCAAAAATACACTATCAAAATAATAGCTAACAATTTAATGGTAACGCGGGCTGCAACCCATTTCAGCTCGTAATCTGCCCGACCCAGCGCGTCACATGCGCCAAGCCCTGGTGGCCGGGACCTTCCATCAACTGGACCTCGCCCTCCCAGGACATGACCGGGCTGATCAAGCCGGAAAAATCGGCATCCAGTTGGCCCGGTGTGTAGAGCATGTCAACATCTTTGGGTCCACCACTTGAATGGCGCAGTTGCCCGGGATGAAAAGCCTCCAGCATCAGCCAGCCACCGGGTCGAAGGCCCTGGGCGAGACGACGATGCACCTGCCGGCGTACATCACCCGCAAGATGGGTGTAAATCAGTACGACGGCATCGAATGTCGCTGCATCGGGCGCCCACTCAGTCAGATCAACATGCCGCGTGATGAGAGCAACCCCGCGCTCCACTGCCAGGGACTGCGCTTTTTCGAGCCCCACGACGGAGTAGTCCACTGACGTGACCGAGTGTCCCTGAGACGCCAGCCAGACACCGTTGCGCCCCTCCCCGTCGCCTGGCACCAGAATCTCGCTGCCCGGCATCAGCCGGTGCGCCTGCCCGAACAGAAACGCGTTGGGCTGAACCCCGTACTTGTAGCCAGGTTCTGAAAATCGCTGGTCCCAGAAGTTCATCGCATTGCCTTCAGCGCGGGATGATAAAAGCTGCTTTTTCGGTGATCTTCCCAATACCGCTCTTGGCGGTGATTTCAAAGTGGATGGTGTGCGAGCCCGGGGGGGCTCCGTCCATGGGACCCTGCACCCGTACGGCCACCCACCGTGCCTGGGTCGAAGCGATCTCAACATCGTTTTCGGACACCACCTTCAACTCGGGCATGCCCGAGACCGATATATGGAACTGCTGGTCCGCCTCAGTCGCGTTCATGATCTGCAGGCGAAACACATTCTCGATACGTCCACCATCCGCAATGCGTGCCAGCGCGCCGCGGTCGCGCACCACATCCACCTTGAACGGTATGCGCATGGTCAAACTCACAGCCATGGCCAGCACGACCGTGCCCAGAATGCCCGAATAAACCAGCACCCGTGGGCGAAGAACATGGCGCAGCGTCTGACCACGTGTCCAGTGCTGGTTGACCGCGTTCTCGGTAGAGTACTTGACCAGTCCGCGCGGGTAACCCACCTTGTCCATAACTTCGTCGCACACATCGGCGCAGGCGCCGCAACCAATGCACTCGTACTGAAGCCCCTTGCGAATATCGATACCGGTGGGGCACACCTGGACACACAGATTGCAGTCAACACAGGCGCCAAGCCCGAGTTTGGCCGGATCCGCTTTCTTGGAGCGGGCACCACGTGGCTCGCCGCGCTCGGAGTCGTAGGTAACGATCAGGGTGTCCTTGTCAAACATGGCACTCTGAAACCGTGCATACGGACACATGTATTTGCAGATCTGCTCACGCATGAAACCTGCGTTGCCATAGGTCGCAAAGCCGTAGAAAAACGTCCAGAAAATTTCCCAGGCACCCAGATCCCAACGGACAAACTGGCCGGCCAGTTCGTGAATGGGTGTGAAATAGCCGACAAAAGTAAAGCCGGTGACAAAGGCAACGGCCAGCCACGCTAAATGCTTGCCTGTCTTGCGCCCAATCTTGTCGGCGTTCCACGGACCTCCATCCCGGCGCATGCGGGCCGAGCGATCACCTTCAATCTTCTTCTCTATCCAGAGAAAGATCTCGGTGTATACGGTTTGCGGGCAGGCGTAACCGCACCACAGGCGCCCGGCCACTGCGGTAAACAGGAAAAGCGATAGCGCCGATATGACCAGAATGCCGGTCAGGTAAATGAAGTCCTGCGGGTACAAAACCAGCCCAAATATGTAAAAGCGCCGTGCACCCAGGTCAAACAGCACGGCCTGGCGCTGCCCCCACTCCAGCCACGGCAGCCCATAAAAGATCAGTTGTGTCAGCCAGACCATTCCCCAGCGCCAGTTGGAAAACAGGCCCGAGACACTGCGGGGATAGATTTTCTGGTGTGCCTGGTATAGCGAGACCATTTCTACATCAGCATCCGCCGGCGAACTGCCGGGCTCCTGCTCCGCAGACACAGCGATTGGGATGACGGTGCGTCCCTGTTCATTCTTGGTGTTCACAACTTTTTCCTTATCGTTCAAATTGGGTTCTGGCAGTTTCAGTTCTGTCATGGGGCGCTGTGTACCCCCGAGTATTGACCAAATGTTCTCTCATTCGGGCAAAGACCCTGCTCGGCGCGCACAGCGCATTGAGAAGAGGCGGCGGCGGCGCCATGCCGGGGTGTTGCACGGGGTCGCATCGCATCAGGCCGGCAGAGCCGCCACACGTGCCAAAAATTCGTCGCGCGAAAGTCCGGCGAAAAAAGCATGCCAGCGCCGTTCCTCCTGCACCGTACTGACTGCGCGAGCCCGACGCCCGTGTCCAGCAAACAGCAATGTTTCATCCGCCAGGACAAAAACCTGTTCGCGCACACTGTCCCAGAGTGACTCCGGAGCCTCTGGTCGTGGCTGATGCGGGCATGCATCCGATGCCAGAAGCCCCCCACAGAAGAGACGATCGCGCCAGGCAAAACTCAAGCAACTGGCAGTGTGACCGGGAGTAGACAAAACGTTGATGATTTCATTGCCGAACGCAAGCATATCGCCTTGTGCAGCGGCATGCACACCGACCCGGGCATGCCCCTGCACAACGGGTGCTCCCAGGCGCGCGAGCAGATCCGGCTCCGACGGCATCAGGTGATCGTGCTGATGGGTGCGCAGCACCCAGCGCAGGCGCAGCTCGCGCTCAGCCAGCAGGGACTGCAGGACCGGCAGGTCACGCCCCCGCGGATCGATCAAGACCGCCTCACGCGCGTCCACGTCAGCGAGCAGGTAACTCAGTTCACCACTGGATTCGTTATTCAGGATTCGGAAGTACATGCTTTTATGCTCCGGCATCGCGTATCGCCGCATACCGAACCCGTCGTCCACAGGCATCTCGCGTCATGGGGACGGTCAAGCACGATGTCGGGACGGTGGGCACAGGCAAAGACGTCATGGTGTCATTCGGAGAACAGGATGCGAAGGGTATATGCCACAGGAACACAAGAACCGTGCCATACCATTGAAAACTAAATAGTCATTTAAATCAAAGCGTTACGTTTGCTGTTCTTCGGAATCGGAGATTTTCACTGCCAACAAGCTGCCAATTTGGCAGTCATGTCATATGTTCTGGCAGTCACTGAAGGCAAAGCCGTATACTGCCGCCACGATGCACGACTCCGCCCAAAAACCATTGCCGGAACTGGTTTCGTATCTGGATGGCCTCTCCGAACCCCACATCCTGTTTGATGCACAGTACCGGATTCTGGCGGCCAATGCGGCATACCAGCGCCAGTTCAGCCCTGAGCGAAGCGTTGTGGGACGCACGTGCTATGAGGTGTCGCACCACTTCCATGTCCCTTGTGACCAGGCAGGCGAATCGTGCCCGCTGGTCAAGGCGCGTGAGTCCGGTCAGCGTGAACGCGTCCTGCATCTGCACCACACGCCAAAAGGGGAGGAATACGTCAACATCGAACTGACGCCCCTGAATGATGCCAGCGGACAGCAGGCGTTTTTTGTGGAGCGCATGGAGCCCCTCCAGATCGCCCAGGGCCAACCCGAATCACAACGCCTGATCGGGCGCGCCAGCGGTTTCCAGCGCATGCTGGAGATGGTGGCCCGCGTTGCGCCATCGCAGGCCACGGTTCTGCTTCAGGGTGAATCCGGAACCGGCAAGGAACTGGTGGCGCGCGCCGTTCATGAAGCCAGCGCCCGGGCGCACCGGGCGTTGGTGGCCGTGGATTGTTCCAGCCTGCCAGAGAACCTGTTTGAATCCGAGCTTTTCGGGCACGAGCGCGGTTCGTTCACGGGAGCCACATCGTCCAGGGGTGGACTGGTAGAGGCTGCCAGCGGCGGAACGCTCTTTCTGGATGAGGTTGGTGACATCCCGTTGACGATGCAGGTCAAGTTGCTGCGACTGCTGGAAAGCGGGACGTACCGGCGCGTTGGCAGCACCGAACTGCGCCATGCCGACATCCGCGTAGTATCTGCCACGCACCGTGACCTCGACCGCATGGTCAACGAAGGCAAATTCCGGGAAGATCTGTACTATCGGTTGAGCACATTTCCCATCCATCTGCCCGCACTGCGCGAGCGCAGCGATGATATTCCCCTGCTTGCGGATGCGCTGCTGCAACGGGTATCGCCCAAACGTCGCCTTAGCCTGATGGCGGACGCACTCACGGCTTTGCAGGCTCATCCCTTTCCCGGCAATGTGCGCGAACTGCGCAATCTCCTGGAGCGGGCATCGCTCCTTTGTGACGGTGACACCATCGGGCAACGCCATATCGAGCAAGCCCTTCAATCCGGGCGACGACCCAGCCCACCAGTCAGCAGCGTGGGTGCCGCTTCGCAACTGAACCCAAATGCCCCCGACCCAGCCGAGTGGCGAAACCTGATCGCCAGCCACCAGGGCAGCCGGGCCGACCTTGCGGCCAAGCTGGGGATCAGTGAACGCTCGCTGTACCGCAAGCTCCGGTCCCTGTCCCAACAGGGCGGGATATGACATACCGGCTTGGCATGGCCGGGCTCAGCCACAGGACTGGAAGTTGCGCTTTTCACAGGTCCTGGAACGCTCCAGTGCTTCTTTGACCTGCTCAGGTGTCATCTGCTTGGCCAGTACGGCCCTGTTTCTCGCCGCATTTTCCACGCCCGCCATGGCGGCCAGCGTGAGCCACATGTACGAAGTCACAAAATTCTGCACCACGCCCTGCCCGTTGTAGTGCATCACCCCAAGGTTGTATTGGGACTGTCCATCGCCCTGCGCGGCAGCCAGGTAATACCAGCGCGCCGCATCGACAAGGTCTTTGGGAATGCCTTGTCCCAGCCGGTGCATTTGCCCCAGGTTGTACTGGGCAGCTACATTGCCTTGCGCTGCGAGCGACTGGAACAGGCCCAGCGCAACGGGATACTCGCCGCGCTGGTGTGCCGCAACGCCATCTTCCAGCGGACCCGCCCACGACACCAACGAACCAAACATCAGCACAAGCAGTATGGGTATCAAAACTCTGTTCATTCAATACACTCCTCCTGGTGCGTAACATCAACATTTTGCATCATGGAGCCCGCATTGAAACAGTACTACGGCACCCTGACGCGTGCCCTGGCTTTAGCAGGCCTCCTGGGCGGACCCGCCAGTGCACAGGACATGTCCGTCGGCACCGGCGAACCAGCGGCCCGTGCACCTGGCAGCAAACTCGAACGCATCGAGATTCTGGGCAAACAATCCACCGACAACGATCTGCGACGCAGGGCTCAGGTCGCGAAACAGGTCTACGGTCGCGACACGCTGGATCAGCATGGTGACGCAAACGTTGCCGATGTACTCAGTCGGTTGCCCGGCATCACGATGCAAGGCAACGCGCCACGCATGCGCGGCCTGGGCTCGGGTTACACGCTGATACTCATCAACGGTGACCCCGCTCCACCGGGCTTTGCACTGGATCAACTGGATCCGGCACAGGTGGAGCGCATCGAAGTTACAAAGGGTCCCACCGCAAACCAGAGCGCACAGGCGGTTGCCGGTGCCATCAATATTGTCCTCAAGGACGCGCCCAAGCTATCCCAGCGCGATTTGCGCCTGTCCATCGGGTACCGCATCGACCGTCCAACCCTGTCCGGCAGTCTGGTCATTGGCGAGAAGTGGCCCGACGTGTCACTTTCCATGCCCATCTCCGTATTCCAGTGGCGCAACCGCAACGACAGCCTGGTCTGGCGCCATGCAGCGGGTCTGGACGGCCAACCGTCTGTTGCCATGCAGCAGGGTGAGCAACTCTCTTATGGACAGGGCATCAACATCGGCCCCCGGTTGAACTGGAAAATCAGTGATGACGAATCCTTGACCTGGCAGAGTTTTCTGCAAAAAGGCCGGTGGAACAATGCGTCCGCGTACACGAACCGCGTGGTATCGGGACTGCCTGGCCTGGAAGACGACGCAGAGCTGCAGGGAGGCTGGCAAAACGCGCGCAGCAACCTGCAATGGATTAACCATTTCAGCACGCTGGAGCGCATGGAGATCAAGGCCGGACTGTCGGCATCCCAGGGTGGTTTCGATGGAACCACCTTGCGTACGGGCATACCGCAACGGCGCACCGTTGCCGACAATGCCGATCTCAGCCTGACACAGGCCGGCAACTACAGCCGCCTGCTCAATGCCGAACACAGCCTGACGGCAGGATGGGACCTGGAATGGCGCCAGCGCGATGAGAAGCGCACCATCACCGAGCAGGGCATGCCGCTGCTGGCAGAGTTTGAAGGGCAACCCTTCTCGGCCCGCATTGCCCGGCGGGCACTGTTTGTGCAGGACGAATGGGAAATCAGCAAACAGTGGTCTGCGCATCTGGGCGTCCGTTCGGAACAGATTGCCATCAAAAGCAGTGGCACCGAATCACCCGTGAACAACACCAGTGACGTGCTGACACCCATGGCGCACCTGAACTACAAGTTTGACGCAGCCGGGAAGGACCTGATTCGCGCCAGCGTCACCCGCAGCTACAAGGCACCCGACCTGTCCAGCCTGCTTGCACGTCCTTCCGTCAGCAGTCTGTTTCCCGACACCGGCAAAACCAACACCGAGCTGTCGCCCGACCGGGTGGGCAACCCGGCCTTGCTGCCTGAACTGGCCACTGGAATGGATGTTGCCTTCGAAAAATACCTGCCAGCCGGCGGTCTTTTCAGTGTCGGCGTTTTCTACCGCCGGGTTCAGGACCTCATCCGCAATGTGACGGCTTTACAGGCGGTGAGCTGGTCGGGCGTACCCCGGTGGGTCTCGCAACCCGTCAATTTTTCGGTTGCCACTACCCGCGGGCTGGAACTGGAAATCAAGGGCCGAGCGGGTGAGTTGGTGCCAGCCCTGTTCGACATCAAATTGCCATTGAATCTGCGGGGATCCATGAACTTCTATCAATCCACCGTGGAAGCATTGCCTGGGCCGAACAACCGGCTGGACGGCCAGCAGCCATGGTCGGGCAACCTGGGATTTGACTACCGGGCGCGCAGCCTTCCCGTGACCATGGGTGGCAGTGTGGCATTCACACCGGGCTATGCGACCCGACAGTCGATGACGCAAACACTGGATGTATCGAACAGCCGAAGCATTGATCTGTTTGTGCAGTGGGTCGTCAATCCCAAGCTCTCTGCACGCTTTTCAGCCAACAACATAAGCCCGCTGGACAACGTGGCACTGACACAAACGGTGGATGGCTATTCCAGCAACAGCCTGCGCAGCGGACGCACCCATTTCAGTTTGGGCATGGACTTCAAGCTGTAGTGGGCTTGATCAGGATGAAGCCGTTCAATGGAAATCGCGGCTGGCCGTTGTCAGCTCACCCAACAAATGCGTAAGGTCCACCAACCGCCTGGCAATAACGTGCCGGACCTCTCCCCCGCTTTCGTCATCGCGCTGCCAGGTGCCATACACACCCAGCAAGCGGGACTGGTAAACCTCCTGTCGGAAACGCTCCTTCACCGCCTTCCAGACGATCACATTGACGCTGCCGGTCTCGTCTTCCAGTGTGACAAAGACCACGCCTTTGGCAGTCTGGGGGCGTTGACGCATGGTCACAATGCCGCAAGCGCGCACGAGACGCCCGCTGGGCAGGTCAGCCATTTGCGCAGCCGACAGAAGCTTTTGTTTTGACAATTGGCTTCGCAACAGCGCCAGTGGGTGGCTGCGCAATGTGAGCCCGAGAGAGGCATAGTCAAAGATCACTTCCTCGCCCTCAGGTGCGCCAGGCAACCGGAGTTCGTCTTCTTCGACAGGCACGCCCCGAAGCAGCGCAGGAACTGGTCTGAGCGCGGCGGCATCCCACACCTGCTGTCGACGGTGACCCGAGAGGGATTTCAGCGCATCGGCGCTGGCAAGGCACTTCAGATCGCCTTCATTGAGATGGCAGCGCAAAGCCAAATCCTGGGTGCTTACAAATGGCTGGCGCATACGTTTCTCGGCAATGTGGTTGCCAACCTCCTGACGCAGTCCGCTTACCAGCCGCAATCCCAGTCGGATGGCAGGCTGGTCTGCAGGCCGACCCTGTGGAGCCTCCACCGCGTCTTCGAGTGTGCAGTCCCACTCGCTGAATGACACATCCACGGCGCGCACAAGTACCCCATGGCGGCGTGCATCCTGCACCAATTGGGACGGGCCATAAAAGCCCAGCGGCTGGCTGTTGAGCATGGCGGCCAGAAAGCAGGCTGGTTCATGCCGCTTGAGCCAGCAACTGATGTACACCAGAATGGCAAAGCTGGCCGCATGGCTCTCGGGAAAGCCGTATTCACCAAAACCTTCCATCTGCCGGAAGATGGCTTGCGCAAACTCCAGCGGGTATCCGTTCTTCACCATGCCACCCACCAGGCGGTCCTGGTATTTGTGGACACTGCCATGTCGCTTCCACGCGGCCATGGACCGGCGCAAACCATCTGCCTCTCCGGGTGTGAAATCAGCGGCAAGTACCGCAATCTGCATGACCTGTTCCTGAAAGATCGGCACGCCATGGGTTCGTCCCAGTGCCTCCTGCAAGGCGGGATAGGGTGACCTGGCCTCTTCAGGATTCTTGCGTGCCTTCAGATACGGATGGACCATTCCGCCCTGGATCGGACCGGGCCGCACAATGGCCACCTGCACCACCAGATCGTAAAACTCCCTGGGCTTGAGGCGCGGCAGCATGCTCATCTGCGCGCGACTCTCAATCTGGAAGACACCCACCGTATCGGCCAGGCAAATCATGTCGTACGTCACGGGATCTTCGCGCGGCACATCCTGCAGGCGCATGGGCGAAGCCAGATCGCGCCACCGGGTCACCAGTTCCAGACAACGCCGTATGGCGCTGAGCATGCCCAGGGCCAGCACATCGACCTTCATCAGTCCCACGGCATCCAGATCGTCCTTGTCCCACTGGATGATGGAGCGGTCCTGCATGGCTGCGTTCTCTACGGGAACCAGCCGGATCAATGGCCCCTGGGTCAACAGGAAACCACCCACATGCTGGCTCAGATGGCGCGGAAAGCGCTGCAGCTGGATGGCCAGAAGCATCCACAGCTCCAGACGGTCTGCAGATGGCGGCACAAAGTCCGGCCCCAGCCGGTCAATGGCACTTTGCAAGCGGTCAGACAGCACCTCGCGGTCGTACATGCCCGGGTGCTCCTTGGCCAGAGCCGCGATCAAATCGTCCGGGATCTGTAGCGCACGCCCCACGTCGCGCAGCGCACTGCGCGGACGGTAGCTGATGACCGTGGCAGCAATGGCAGCGCGCTCGCGACCATACTTCGTGTAAATGTATTGAATGACTTCTTCGCGCCGCTGGTGCTCGAAGTCCACATCGATATCGGGAGGCTCGTTGCGTTCGCGGCTGACAAACCGCTCGAACATCATGTGGGCCTTCATGGGATCCACCTCGGTCACATGCAGGCAGTAGCACACCACCGAATTGGCCGCCGAACCCCGGCCCTGACACAGAATGCTTTCTCTGCGAGCAAACCGCACGATGTCGTGCACGGTGAGGAAATACATCTCGTAGCGAAGATCCGCTATCAGCGCGAGCTCGTAATCCATCTTAGATTTCACCTCGCCTGGAATACCCTGCGGATAACGCTCGCGTGCACCGTGCTCGCAGAAGTGGCGAAGGGTCTGCGCCGGCGTGGTGCCCGGCAGCAAGGTTTCCATGGGGTACTGAAAGGACAGCTCTTTCAGATCAAAGTGGCACTTGCCGGCAATCACCTGCGTGTTGGCAAGCCACTGCGGCGGATACAGGGTGGCCAAACGCGCGCGCGAGCGCAGGTGCTGTTCGGCATTGGACTGCAAGGAAAAGCCGCATTGCGACACCGGTTGTCCCAGACGGATGGCGGTGAGCACATCGTGCAGCGGCTTGCGCGAACGCACATGCATGTGAACATTGCCTGCCGCCACGAGAGACAGGCCTGTCAAGCGGGCCAGTTGCTCCAGGCGTACCCGCTGCAATGCGTCGTCCGGACCCAGTCGCAATTCGGCTGCCAGCCAAAGATTCAAGCCAAAAAACCCTCTAGCCCTCGTGGATATTGATACAGCTGCTTCCATAGTAATAGCATCCGAAAATGCCAGCAGCACCTCGCAGTCCGTCAACCCGGCCCAGAGTGACAGGTTACGGGCACCGTGCCAGCCCACCTGATAGTGCCCCTTGGGCGCAGCGCATCGCGCCTTGCTGATGAATTCACACAGATTGCCCCAGCCCTGCAGGTTATGCGCCAGCACCACTGCGGTGAAGCTGCCACAACCGGAATCCAGCGCAACGTTGAACTCGGCACCCAGCAACAGTTTGAGACCGGTGGTGCGCGCCTGCACATGCGCGCGCACGACTCCGGCTACCGAACATTCATCGGTAATGGCCAACGCGTCATACCCCAATGCGTGCGCCCGCTCCACCAGTTCATGCGGGTGGGAGGCTCCTCGCTGGAAACTGAAATTGGAGAGGCAATGCAGTTCAGCGTAGGGCGGAGATGAGGAAAGAGGCTCCATAATACTGTTTTTTCATACAGTATAAACACCCTCAATTCATCCGCAGTCCGGGAATCAGGGGTGCGTGCCGGTCGGCACGGTTGGTCCCGACGAACAGCGCGTGCTTTACGCAGAAAGGGGAAGCCGATTTTTAAAGCATCAGCGACCGGTTTTCGACATGCCAGCGTCCGAGTCCACCGGCACACTTTCAACCCGATTGCGCCCATTCGCCTTGGCGCGGTAAAGGGCCTCGTCTGCCATACGCAGCAGGACGTCGATTTCCGCACTATGGTCGGGAAATGCAGAAATTCCCGCCGACAACGTTGTCTGAACAACGAAGGTTCCGTGCGTCACCGGCGTCTTTCCCAAGGTGCCCTGCCAGGTTGTTGCACGTATGCGCGCCTGCTCAATACCCATGTTGGGCAGTACCACCAGAAACTCTTCACCGCCGTACCGGCAGATGATGTCACCCTCGCGCGCACCGTTCAACAGGATCGAGGCCATTGCCTTCAATACAGCATCACCGGCAGGATGCCCGTAGGTGTCATTGATGCGCTTGAAATGGTCGAGGTCAACCATGATCAAAGTCAGGGGATAGCCCTCTCGTTTGGCACGCGCCATTTCTCTGGGCAAGGTTTCTTCCAGGTAGCGGCGGTTGTGCAGACCTGTCAGTGCATCACGCACAGCCAACTCGGTGAGTTGGGTCTGCAACAACACGATTTCTTCCAGCTGTTTTTTCAGTTGCAGGTTGGCAGCCTCCAGTCCGCTCGCATACCGCTTGCTGGCATCAATATCGCGCATGATGCCGTTGAATGCCGTGATGGCCCCGGAACTGTCATATATCGGGTTGGAACTGATTTCCGCCCAAAATGGCGGGCCAGACTTACGGATGTGCGGAACTTCAAACCGCAGGGCGGCTCGCGTCTGACCGGTACTTTCAATCTCCCTGCGTCGGGCCATCATGGCAACCACGGTGGCACGGCCCTCCGGTGTAAAAAAATCCATCACCGAGCGGCCCAGGATTTCCTCGTAGGCGAATCCGCTGATGTGGCAATACGCAGCATTCACGAAAGTAAACCGCATGTGCCCATCGAGCTGCCAGACCGTGTCGGCCGTGTTTTCGGCCAGAAACCGGTATCGCTCCTCACTGGCGCGCAATGCGATCTCGGCCTTTTTGCGCTCGGTAATGTCCTCTGCAAAGACCGCAACCCGGCGCACAACCCCGTCAACGTCGATGGCGGGAACCAGACTGTGCCGAAAATGCATCCCGTTACGTTCGTCTTCCAGAAAAACAGGCTCCCGAAGCGTCTGCGCCTGCCGCACGATCTCCTTGCGGCCGCGGGCGGTTGCCTCATCAAACAGGGAATACACATTGCTGCCGATGAGTTGACCCAAGCCAATTCCAAAGTGTCGCGTGGCTTTCACGTTGGCACACACGATGACCCCGTCCAGATCGATCAGCAGGGAAACCCCCGGCGTGGCATTGACCAGTGCCTGAAGTTCGGTTTCAGTGGTTGGTTGGCCCAAGGATGCAAACGGAAATTCAGCAGTCATCGACTGATTCTGCACTGCATTCACCCAAGCCCTGCTGCAAAGACCATGTTGTGAGCACAGTCATTGCCGCGCTTTGGATAGCTTTATCGGACGGCACGTCGGCTCACGGTTGAGCGGCACGATCAAAAAAACAGATTGCATTGCGTCCTGCGGCCTTGGCCTGGTACATCGCACCATCGGCCTGCTTCATCCACTCAGACACATCGGTCTGGAACCCCTTGGTCATAGCCACGCCGATACTGGCGCTGCATTGGTGCACCACCGTGGTCTCGCCAGACGCTGTCTGCGCGGTCGATAGCTGGTAGGGAGCCGCCAGGCTGATGCGAACCTTTTCAGCCACATCGCGAGCTCTGGCCATGGAAATGGATGTGTCGGTGTCGATTTCTGTCACCAGAACCACGAACTCGTCACCACCAAAACGTGCAACCGTGTCGGATTTGCGTACACATGCGATCACACGTCGGGCCACCTCAACCAGCAGCAAGTCACCAACGCCATGCCCGTGCACATCATTGAGCGGCTTGAAGTTGTCCAGATCGAAAAACATCAATGCCATGCAAAGACCGCTGCGTTCGCTCGCCGCCATGGCTTGCAACAAGCGGTCATTGAGCAACCGGCGATTGGGCAAGCCGGTCAGTGCATCGTAAAGTGCGAGTTGCCGCACCTGTTGCTCAAGTTCCTTGCGGTCAGTGATGTCCACATGGGTTCCCAGCATCCGAAGGGGACGCCCCGCTGCATCACGCTCGGTTACCCGACCCCGGCTCAGGAACCACTTGTAGCTGCCGTCCTTGCACAGCAACCGGTGCTCGCAGACATATTGGCCGCTGCAGTCACCGCGCAGGTACGCGTTGATGGACGCAAGGGTCGGCTGCCTGTCCTGCGGATGCAGAATGCTCTCCATGTGGTCTGGCCGGTCAACCAGTTCATCCGGTGTGTAGCCGAGCATTTCGGCATAGCACTTCGAATAGACGAATTGCCGCGTCTGGATTTGAAAGTCCCAGACGGCATCCCCTGCACTCTCAAGCGCCAAGCGCCAGCGTTCGTCGATCAACTGTTGCAACTCCAGATCACGCTCGCGCTTCATCTGGGCCTGCCGAAGCAGCTCAAAGTTCCAAAAAATCACGGACGTAGCCAGCAGATAGACGCAAACGACCAGTATCTCGACGTGCGCATAATCGTTTTCGTAGCCCGGCAAGAGATGCCCGACCGGGATCCCGATCAGGATCAGAACAATCCAGTACACACTGACGCGAAAACCCTTCAGATAGAAAATCGCAATCAGCATCGGAAAAAACACGACCAGACGCAAGGGATTGACGCGCACCAGCAAATAGATGGCAAAACAGGCGATCACCCACGAGACGATCACAACACTGCTGATGACCTCCACTTTTTCCGGGAACCTTTTGAGAAACAGATAAAGACCCAGGTGGTAGACCGCAATGCCAAAATTGACCGAGCCATCCAACGGTGATATCTGCCAGTAGTAAATGCCCATGGTCAAAGCAAGTACGAACACGACCAGAATCGCCAGTGTCAAAAAAGAGCCCTTGAACACCAGTGAGTCGGTGTTCTGCGCATCGGGAATCTCGAATGCAAGCAATTTGCGTAAGAACATGGCTTGCACTTTTCAATAATGCGGCGGCAGTTCGTCGCTGGCCGCACGGAATGCCGGACCTGGACTGTCGGGCATCTGGCGGCGCAGCTGAACGACCTCGCGAATCAACAGATCGATCTCCTGCTGCTGGCGCACGATGACCTGATTGAGCTGGTCCAACAGGTCCTCCTGGTAGCTGGATTTGATTTCCAGATCCATCAGGCGTTTTTCGTTGCGCTCGTCAGGTTCCATGACGCCGCCTTTCGCGCAGCATGAACAAGTAGAGACTCTCCACCTTCTCACGGGCCCAGGGGGTCTTGCGCAAAAACTTCAGACTGGAGCCCACGCTGGGATCGTGCGTAAAGCAGCGCACCGGAATGCGCACCCCCAATTCACCCCATCCATACTGTTCAACCAGTTCGTTGACGATGGCCTCCAGCGTCTTGCCATGCAGGGGATTGCGTGCCTGGGTCGGTGCCGGGACAGGCTCTGGACTGGGGTCGGGTATCAATGTCATGCGCTGACCATGTGGGTAATGGCTATCGAAAGGCGGGTTAAGTGAACACGCCAATTGTCCATTGAATATCGGCCCGGTGAAACATACCCACATCCCAACCGGAATTGCGCGCCCGAGAAATCTACCCGACAAACCAGATAAGTCCACACCCTCCATACACACCGGCAGGCCCAGGCATGCATCTCACTTCGTAGGGGTGCTTCGCAAACTTGCAGCGCGCTCGGTTTTCAAGAATGCCAGGAGTTGGTCGCGCCATACCGCATAGCCAACCTGGTTGGGATGCAGCCCATCCGTAAAGTAGTGCGGTATCTGCATGCCAGAGGCGTCGGTAAACGCCGGGTACAGGTCCAGATAGCGGGTGAAACCGGAAAACTCCGGACTGGACGCAAGATTTACAAGCCGCTGATTGACGATGCCCACCACATCCCTGTTCTTGGCGACGTCGTTGGTCGGCAGCAGGGATTGCAAAACAATGCGTGAATGGGGTTTGCGTGCATGCAGTGCCCTGAGCGCGACGTGCACTCCCTCAAAGATGCTGTCAGCCACAGGGTCCTCTGCAGCCCAACTGTTGTTGATGCCAAGCATCACAACCATATAGTCCGGGTTCAATTGAGGTGCATCCAGTTGCCCCAAGCCTCCCGCAGACTTCGGCAGGATTCGGTACAGAATGTGCTCGATGCGGTCGCCCGATATGCCAATGTTGAAGGCGTAGTTCTCGCTGCCCGGTGTCGCAAAGGATTCATCCCAGATCTTGCGACCATACTTTTGCCCGCTGACCCAGGGGTTGTCGTCGAACAACCAGAAGTCGGTAATGGAGTCACCCACAAACAGCAGCTTGATCGCACCAAGGTCTTTGGCATCACGCAAGTGGGCATTGATCGCTGCCTCCCGTTTCTGCCAATGCTCCACGCGCGCCGCCGGCTGGGTCGAGGCAAACGCTGAGGCACTTCGTCCGTCATTCGCCCACAGCAAGGTGCCGAGGGCGGCGGCGATGAGCGCGGTGAATCGCAGGGTTTTGAATGGGCGATCTGAAATCAAGGCATGTCTCCTTCTTTGTGGCGTGCGCATCTACATCAATGGCAGATTGTGAAAAACAAATGTGAGGAAATTGTGTGGTTTACATGGCGATGCCGTGCCAGAGAACTTTGGCACGATATCCCCATTCGCATAACAGTTGCGGGCAGAGGCATTCGCGATCAGGGAGACGCAGCACGCACTGCTGCAGATTGCGGTGCATGGCTAATTTTTTCCAGCCGCAGGGTTGCACCGTCATGCACCAGTTCGGCGTCCTCCGCAATCCCGGGCATCGGCAATGGATGACCGGGCGGCGTCCCTGATTTGCGGTTCGGCCGAGGCCCGCCACGGCCAGGCAGACTGACCACCCCGGTCTTTACTTTCAGGAACAGGACGGTCTTATAACGCCCCCAGACATTCTGGGAAAGCGCCTGTGGCTGGGCAATAGGGGTGTGAAGGAACCAGGCGCTCCACCACTCAACACCGTGATCGGCCACGACCAGGGTATGGTCCCGATCCTGTATGTGCCCAGCCAAATTCTTCAGCTCCATCATGGTGGACTCTTCCAGAACCGGTTTGCCTCCCGGGATCAGGATCCATGCCGAGCCCCCCAGGCCGATGAGCAAAATCAAGCTGAGCACCCCCTGCCGCAATCCATCGAGTTCAATGTGAGTCTGCGCAAATGACACGCCCCATATCGTTGGGAGCAAAGCGATCAAGTAGAAGCGCATTAACTTATCCGGGCTAAACCACGGACCAGTCATCATGAGAACGGTCAGTGCACAAGCTGCGACCACAGCAAAATCGGCTGCTTCGAGCTGAAGGCGTTTGCGCCAGGCCATGATCAGCGCTGGAACGACAGCCAGCGCAAATCCGAGAAACGGGAGCCAGCCATCCAGATGGAGCCAAGCGCGGCTCTGACCCGGCATCTGCCGTCCATCCCAAGAGAATTGAGAAGGATTGGTGAACGCTGAACCCAGGCGCTGGATACGGGATGGGTCAAATTTCCAGACCACCAATGCCGATGTCGCCAGCAGAATCAAAACACCAGCTCCCACCAAAAGCAGGATAGGCTTCCAGCGCACACCCTGCGGTTGAAGGAGAAAAAATGTCAACAAGGTTAAAGCCGTTACAACCAAGCTAGCACCCAGCACGCCGATATGGGTCAGCCCCAGCAGGAGCAACCCTGCCAACAGCGCCAATCCGCGCTGAAGAGTCGGTTGCAACAGCCAACCATGCAAATTTGTCACGAGCAACGCGAACCACACCATGGCCAGTGAGTTCTTCTGCAGTTCACCCACCACCATGAACCATGGCATCGACAGACAGGCCAGCGCTGCGGCAGCAAGCGGGACCGCATCGCCCTGGCCTCTCGCAATTGCCCAACGCCGCACCAGCACAAAAACTGGCCAGGCGACTAATACGGGTAGCACCGCGTCGCAGGTCTTCACGGCAACCATGATGGCATCCGTCATCTCCATATCGCCTGCCCTGGCAAGCAGCCAGGACAGCCCTGCCTGCAAGTAGAACGTCAGTGGCAGGTCCGGTATACCCAAAGCGCCCCGCTCCAGGATAGCCCGGACTTGGATGAGGTAATACGCTCCGTTGACACCCGGCATATAGGGTGTGCTAAACAGCAGCCAGGCCCGCCCCGCGACCGCAAACAGCATGATCCAAAAAAGTGGTGGGACTTTTAAAGACGATTGCATCATGCGTTCCACAGTGGATTCAGAAAGTGGGGAGCAAGTTGATTCCTTCTGGCGGCGGGACAGTGCCGCTACAGTCAGCGAGTGAATAGAGTTCATGGCTCGTAAGGGTGCGAAGGTGGCTCAATGCAAGCCGCACGTCAAAATGCGTAGCCAATGGACAAGCTGCCCGACACGCTTTGTGGACTCGTGGCAAGGGGGCTGTTCCGTGCATCGCCAACCAAGCTAGTGGCTTTGATGCCGCCGGAAACAGAAATTTTTGGCGTGACCTGGTAGCTCAGATTCAGACTGGCACCCACATCGCGCAGGCCTGCGCCTGGCGAATACACCGGGTTACCGCTTTGTAGTGACTGCGCTTCACTCACGCCGAAGTAGGACTGCATGGTTTGGGAGTTGGCCCAGCTGGTGGAAACGCCCCAATCCAGACGCCATTGGGGTGCGATATTCAAGGCATAGTTGGCGCCAAAGTTTGCACCCAATCCCTGTCCAGAGTCGCCGGATCCATAGCGCACCACCGAAGACAGTCGCCAATTGCGGTCTGGCGCGTAATTCAGGAAGGCACCATATTCCACCTTGGCATCGATGCTGCCCATACCTGCAAGGGGACCGGTGGCGCTTTCCTTGCGGCCAAAGTCCATGCCCAGCCCCAGACCATATTGCAGCGCCGGGTCTTTGGAAAAGTTGTAACCCACGCCGCGGTTGGTTCCAGCAAACCAGCCATTGGCCCATTGGTACTCCAGCGCGGGCATGACGGAAACCCTTGGCGCATCGCTGCCCGAATAATCCACTTTGGATGAGACCGAGAGACTCACCCTCCCGCCCTCCCTGGCGCGATCTGGCCCTTTGAACTCGCCCTCATCCGAGGACTGAGCAGAAGCCAGCGAGGCAAAGGTGAAGGCTAAAACCCATAGTGGAATGTTTTTTGATAAAGAAAAAGGCATTGAGGAGTCCAAAAGAAAATAATAAAAAAACGGAAAACCGTGTACCAACACGGTTGGCAGGGTTCAGAGGTCCATCACGCCAATGCCCGTTGGAAAAACCAGAAGGTGCCAAAAGCCATCGACAAATACGAGGCCGCGCGGGTGGTTCCAGCGATGCCAGCAGCACCGCTCACCCTTCGAACAACCCGCATCACCAGCGCAGCAGTCAACGCAACTGCGATCTGCCCCAGCTCAATGCCCACGTTAAATCCAGCCAGGCTCATGGCTTTGCCCATGCCGTCCACACCCAGGTCGCTTAACGCGCCGGCCAAACCGAGACCATGAATCAAGGCGCAGGCAAATACCAGTGACAGTCGGATCGCAACCGCGTTCGTCAAGCTGCGATGTACCGACCAGCGGTCAAACAGCGCCATCCCCACGATGGTGGCGGCAATGGCGGGCTCGACCACGCTGGCGGGAACTGACAAGCCATACCAGACACAGGCCACCAGCGTCACAGCATGACCTGCCGTAAAGCAGGTGAGCGCCAGCACCACTTGGCGCAGGTTCCAGGCGGCAGCCAGCACCACCAGCAAAAACAACAGGTGGTCCGCACCCGACAGCACATGAACTGCACCGAGCCGAACCTGCTCGGTCAAGCTGGCCCAGACAGAGGGCAATACAGACCCTTGCGGATGCTCGGGTGTCAGCGTGATGAGCTGTGATTCAGTGCCCCGCGTGACGGCAATTTGCTCGGTTTGCTCATCCGCGCGTGTGCCAAACAGCCGCAATGCAATCCTGAGGTCGGTGGCCTGCGCTGGAATCGCAAAGCGTCCCAAAACCACCAAGTGGGTGGATGGTGCATTGGGGGTGCTGTCAGGCGGTGCCGTGTTGAGCATGATGCCTTCCAGTCCACTGCGCCCCTGGTCGCTGGTCAGTGAAACACCTTGCTGAATCTGCGACTCGATGCTTGCGCCGTGGGCACGCAGCTCGTCTACGGAAAGCAGGACATCGTGGTCGTCATCGAATCCGGACATGGCAGACACCGGAAGTGACAGCACCATGTAGGCCCCATCCCCCACGATGTTCAGCGTGCCGCGTTGCGACATCACCAGATGTGCGTGGGCGGCGGACACCGCGCCCCCTGCCAGCAGGCAAGCCAGCAGCCATTGGCGCATACGCTTCACAACTTTCCTTTTACGCAGCGTTGCAGGTAGGGGAAGGTATCGGTTGCGTAGTAGTGATAAATGCCCTTTGGAAACTCCGGCGTCACACCGGTGCGTCCATTGCATTCGTCCAGATCGCCCAAGCCGGCCACGTATTCGTAGTCTTGCGTGAAGGTGCCCATCGCATAGGTTGTGGTGGTGGCCGGTCGATTGGCGCCAGGCGTCGTCTTGGTGCGGTAGCTGGACGTGACCACCTTGATCGCAGAGCTAGCGTCGGTTGCCACTGTGTAGCCATAGCGCGCGTAGATCGGGAAACCATCAGCCGCCCAGCCAATCAGGGTCATGTTCTTGTTTCCTTTGCCCAGCTTGGTGACCAGACCTTCTGGAATACCGTGGTAGTGATACATCCCGTTGGGCTGCACATGCGCGTTGCTGGTGTCTGTTCCCCACTTGAAGAAGGTCTGGCCCAATGCCTCCAGGTTCCAAGAACCCACAGCCTGTCCACCTTGCTGACAAGCTCCAGCGTCACTGCAAGTACCCGCAGTGCCCGGGTCAAAGGCGATGCCATTCAAAGCGACTCCCGGCTTGTCCATGGGGCCGACACGCGGCGTTACGACCGATGTCGCAGTAGGTGTCACGGTCACGGAGGCCGAGATGTTTTGTGCAGAGATGGTGTTGGGGTTATCGTTGTTGGGGAATGTTCCCACTTCATGGTCGGGCAAACCGTTTGCCGTGAGCGAACGCAGTGTGCTGCTGCAAGACCAGGTCGCCGTGGCGGTTTTGTTGACCGATGCGGAGCTATTGAACGCACTGGTGGCGTAATTGCAGAGTACGCCAGCGGTGCTGGTTGCGGTAGTCCCGGTGGTAGACGTATCCGTATCCGTAGTCGTAGTCGTAGTCGTAGTCGTAGTCGTAGTCGTGGTCGTGGTGGTTGCTGCTGCCGTGGAATCACTGCCACCGCCACATGCGGTCAACCCTAGCCCGGTCAGAAAAGTGGCGACGAGCAGCGAAAGGTGTGCATGGTGATGGCTGGACGAAAAAGTTTTTAACGTGTTCATGATGTGGAGGTGTTGGTTGAGTTGAGTGAGGCAGTGGAGCCAAGCGTCTGCTGTTTGCTGGCATAGGCAAGACGTTCGGTTTCACTCACGGTGCCGTCCTGGTTGGTGTCGGCCGGGTCGAAACTTTGGTTGGAACTGGCTGCGTTGACGCCCTTCGCCCCTGCGTGTCCGCCGCCTGGAGGTGGGCCACCTGGTGGCGGACCGGACGGACGACCTTGCGGTGGGCCGCCATTGGGCGAATTCTTGGGGGCTGCGTCCTTGAATTCGGCACTGGTCACCTTGCCGTCTGCATTGGCATCCATCTTGGAGAATGCCTCTTTCGCGACAGACTGCGCATCGGCCTGCGAGAGGCTCACGCCCTCGGGCGAGAACTGCACGATGGCCGAAGCAAGCTCAGACTCTGTGATCCAACCCTTGTTGGTACTGTCAACTTTCCTGAACGCGTCTTCGGGCTTCAAGGGAGGGGGTGGCATGACTTTGCCGCTTGCACTGGAGATGGGTGAGACCATGGTTTTTGTGCCCTCTATTGCGTGTTTACGGCTTGGGAGCACCCGGATGACCGGAGGGTGCATCTTTTGGCTTGCAGGCCAGCGGCTTGCCCTCTGGTGCCCAGCACGTTCCTTTCGCGGTTCCGCGCGGAGACGAAAAGCTGCAGTCCTGTCCACTGCTCAGGGTTTTGCAGGCGTCCAAAGCCTCTGCGGGTGGTTTGGGCGGAGCACCTTTGCCATCGGCAGTCTGTGCAGAGAGCCCACAGCAGGCGGTGAGCGCTGCAGTGCAAATCGTCAGGGCGAATGCGCGGCTAAGGGGCAAGTTTGAGATGTGGTTTGTTTTCATGATTCACTCCGTTGGTTTCGGCAAGCACCTGCGCCGCCGTGGGTGAATTGTGAAAAATCAATGTGGAGAAAATATGGGCAAATCCTCACAATCTCCCCACAATTGCAGAGTCCAATAGAGAGCTATGCGAATTCGACTCGTCCATACACAAGCACTCCTGCTGCTATCGGCGGTACTAATTGCGGTGCTTGCCATGGGTGCACTCAGCGCATGGAACTTGCGCAACGGGTTTTCCGACTACCTGGCCACGCGAGATGTGGAACGGCTGGAACAATTTGCGCAGCTGGTTTCAGACAATGCAGAGCGGGCGGGAGGCATAGACGCGCTCGAATCCAGCGGAGTGGACTTGCCGGAACTGTTCCATCAATTTGGGAGGATGCAAGGATCGCCCGCAATGAAGGCGTTGCAGCATGCAATGCCCCGTCCGGAAGACAGCGAGATATTCAGGACACTGCTGCCACCACGTCCTGTCGACAGCATTGACGCATTCAAGGACCGGGTCGCCATCTATGGACTGGATGGTCATGCAAGGCTCGGCAGAGCCTTGCCGCAAGATGCGCACGCCACCGTTGAACGACCTGTGCGCATAGCCAATGAAGTGGTCGCCATAGTGCGCATGGTCACGCTCAAGCCGGTACCCAGCGAAGTTGAGGTTCGATTTTTGAACACGCAGTACCAGAGCATCGTCGTGATGGCTTGCTTGTTGCTCCTGATTGCCTTGGTGGGTGCGTTCTGGATTTCCCGCCATTGGGTGCGCCCCTTGATCGAAGTTCAAGCCGCTACCGAAAAAATTGCCCAAGGCGAGTTTGATACCCGTCTGAACGCGACGCGTAGCGACGAAATTGGTGACGCCATGCGCAACATCAATCAGATGGCGGCGGGCCTGAAAAAACTCGAGGGAGCAAGGCGCCAGTGGATTGCCGATATGTCCCATGAGCTGCGCACGCCCCTGACCGTGCTGCGTGGAGAGATCGACGCACTCATCGATGGCGTCATTGCATTGACACCCCAGGCCATGCTGTCTCTGCGCGAGGAAGTGCTTCAGCTCAATGCGCTGGTCGATGATCTGCACCTGCTGGCCATGTCCGATCTCAAGGCACTGCCCTGCTACTTTGAAGAAGTGGATGCCGCACGCCTCGTTGAGGGAATTGTTCAGCGATTTGCTTTGAGGGCTGCGCAACAGGGACTCACGTTGAGTCTGGACAAGCAACTTGAAATACCCGTGATGGTGCGATGGGATGCCAAACGGATCGAGCAACTGCTAGGCAACCTGCTCGACAACAGCCTGCACTACACCGACGCACCCGGACGGGTGCTCGTGAGACTGCGCAGTGACGGCGATAACACGGTGGTCATTGAGGTGGAAGACACCGCACCCGGTGTTGCCGGAAATGACTTGCTTCGCATTTTCGAGCCCCTGTACCGTGCGGACATTGCCCGCGGGCGTTCAACCGGTGGCAGCGGGCTGGGGCTCGCCATTTGCGAGCAGATCGCCAGGGCACACCATGGCGTGATCCAGGCAGCGCCATCCCCTTTGGGGGGCGTGCTGTTTCACCTTGAATTGCCGCGCCTTGGAGATGAATCCGTATGAGCGACACGCCCTCCCGCCGCGTGCTGGTCGTGGAAGACGACCGTAAGATATCCGACCTGTTGCTGAACTATTTGCGTGCCAGCGGCTATGAAGCCACCGCCGCGTACGACGGCCGCGAGGCATTGCAGATGATTCGGGAGCAAGCCCCCGACGCGGTCATTCTGGACTGGATGTTGCCGGGCCTGGACGGGATCGGCGTGTGCCAAGCGGTCCGCGCCTTCAGTGATGTGCCCATACTGATGCTGACTGCCCGTGTCGACGAGCTCGACCGTCTGCTGGGTCTCGATACCGGTGCGGATGACTATGTCTGCAAACCGTTTGCACCGCGTGAAGTGATCGCGCGCGTTCGCGCCCTGTTGCGCCGCGCGGAAGGAAGGGTGAAGTCTTCGAGCCGACCCTGGGCGATTGATGACGCGTCATTCAGAATCAGCTGGCGCGGCCAATGGCTGGAGTTGACCCGCATCGAGTTCATGATGTTTCGCCTGCTGCTGAGCCGCCCGGGGCGCGTCTATTCGCGCGATCAATTGCTGGCCAGTGTGCATGACAGTCAGCGCGATATCAGTGACCGCGCAATCGACACCCATATCAAGAATCTTCGGAAAAAAGTACAAGCCATCGAACCTGGATGTGATTGCATTGCGTCGGTTTACGGTGTTGGCTACCGTTTTGACATACCCGACTGATCCGCGTTCGCCTCCGTTGGAGGTGCTTGAAGCCTCTTAGTCACGGCTTCAGTGTTTGGTGGCGGTGATGACCTGGAAGTTTCCGAAGAAATAGGTTTGCCGCTCACAGGTCCAGCCACCCTGCGCGTTCAAAAACTTCACGGGGTCATGCGTGTCCCACAGGGCCAGGCCAAATGGCTCAAAAACCTTGAAATAGGTCCAGCTCAGCAGGCGCAAAATTCCCAGGTCAGGGCGGTGAAACTCGGCGAGGTACAACTTGCCACCAGGAGCCAGCATACGGCCAGCTTCACGCAACGCCTTGTCCTTCAGGTCATGCGGCAACTCGTGCAACAGGAAGAAGATGATATTGGCATCGGCACACCCGGGCTTTTGTGTCATGGCGGTTGCGTTATCTTCCACATAGACAACCTTGTCGGCATGCTGGCCGAGCTTGCTGCGCGCATGATCGAGTTCATTGCGGATGATGTCGGCAATCAGGACCTGCTGGGCACCGGATTGCACGGCGGCATCCACCACCCGGGGAATCACATTGCCAAAGGCGCAGGAGGTGATCAGAACCTTCTTGTTTTTCAGACTGGTTGCGCCCAGGCCCGCGACAATTTTTGAAACCAGGGTACTGTACTGAAACAGCAGGATGGCGGCGATGACGGGCTGAAAATCGACCAGCTTGATGAGCCGCATTTCGGAATACAGGGGATAGACATGCGACTTCTCACTGTTTTGGGCGGATGAAAAACCACGCACCAGCAATGCACCACGGGTCAATACAAAGAAAAACAGCCCCGTCATGGCCAGCAGTACCACAAGACCCGCCGCCACATTCACCATCCAGCTACTCATACATGCCTTTTGAAATTCATTGAAACCGCAACGCTGTCAACCAGAACCGAATCGAGTATGAACCGTTCGCGCAGACCCGCAGCATCCGCTGGTCCCATAACGGTAAGTTCCATTGATTTGCGTCAAATTTTGATGGCCGCCTGCCTTGGCATGCCCTGTTGGCTGGATCAGGAGGAGCCACCCGAAAGCTGGAATACGGAAACTGCCTGAACGAGTTCGTTGGCCTGACCGTTCAAACTGGCTGCTGCTGCGGCCATTTCTTCCACCAGCGCCGCATTTTGCTGGGTGGTTTGGTCCATCATACTGACCGCTTCTCCAATTTGTGCAACCCCCAGGGACTGCTCGTTGCTGGATGCGCTGATCTCGCTCACGATGTCAGCCACACGCTTGATGGAAGTGACCACCTCGGTCATGGTGGCACCCGCTTTGTCGACCAGCGCCGTTCCGTGCTCGACGCGCTCGACACTGGCACCAATGAGACCCTTGATCTCCTTGGCCGCATCGGCGCTGCGACCGGCGAGCGCGCGAACCTCGGTTGCCACGACCGCAAAACCACGACCCTGCTCGCCCGCCCTGGCTGCCTCGACAGCCGCATTGAGGGCCAGAATATTGGTCTGAAAGGCTATGCCATCGATCACGCCAATGATGTCTGCAATCTTGCGGGACGATTCGTTGATGCCTTTCATGGTCTCTACGACCTGCCCGACAACCTCCCCGCCTTGCACAGCAACGTTGGACGCCGTTAGGGCCAGCTGGCTGGCCTGGCGTGCGCTGTCCGAATTCTGCCGGACGGTGGACCCAAGTTCCTCCATGGAGGCAGCGGTTTCTTCGAGTGCACTGGCCTGACTCTCTGTACGGTTGCTCAGATCCTGACTACCGGCTGCAATTTCGTCGGTCGATCTGGCGATGCCTGCGGCAGATTGGCGCACACCCTGAACCAGTGACTGCAAAGAGGACTCCATCTGCAACATGGTTCCCATCAGGCTGCCAGCATTTCCTCTGTTGGCGATGCCTACCGTGAGATTGCCCTGTGATATTTTTTCCAGTGCATCGCGTGTCTCTGCCGGGTCACCGCCCAATTCCTTTCGCACCGACCCCTGCAGGACAATATTCAGAACCACAGCCACCAGCGTAGCCAGCAGGGCCAATGCGATCGACAGGCGTATGGAGAAATTGGCTGATTGATTGACCCGGTCGTGGGCTGCAGTCGAGGTTTTGTCGGCCTCCTGTCCCTGTTTGAGCAATTCCGCCTTCAGCTGACGCCAGGCGGGTGTTTCATCACTGTTCAACAAGGGGATAGCCTCACCCCCCGAAGTGACCTGGGATAAAACTTTCTCCTGCGCCTTGGCATGCACGGCACGCAACTCGGCAATGCGCTTGAGCGGAGCCTCGAATGAACCGCCTTTTGCAATGGCCTGCATCTTCACGAAAGTCTTCTCGTAATCCGCCTGGGCTGCCTTCAGGTTTTCAAAAGCCTTGGGGTTTTTGGGGTCGAGTACAACGTTGCGCAGCGCCTGCCCCATCTGCAGGCCTTGTGCGTACAGGTCACTGAATCCGCGCTCGACTGCCTGCTCGGTACTGATGTAACGATCAAATTCGGTCTGCGTACCCACCAGCGAACCAATGCTACTGACCAGTCCGATGATGAAGAGGACCGCTGGAATCGCGGTAAAAGTGATGAGTCTTGAACTGAATGTCATACACAGATCCTCATGTTTTGCAGGGCGAAAGCCTGTCTGACCATATTACGCCTGCAAGCAGTCCTTTGATTGATACGCATCAAGGGATGTACGGATGCCCGGCTGGCGCCAATTGGGTGATGAACCTTCAGGCGAACAGCCCATGCAGGTACCAGTCAGCGCCTCCCCCTGGGCTATGCGCATCCAGACGCTCCCGGTACACCCACACAAGCCCCGCAGCCGGACTGCGAGCCACATAGTAATCCCGAAGTGCGGCGACTCCGTCCAGCCAGCCGGTCTCAATTCGCTGAGGCCCGGCCAGCAGGGTCAAAGGACCCAGGTATTGCGGGAGGTCCTGCAATACACCCAGACGCAGGGGAGTAGCCAAAAGCCAGGTGGGGTACAGCTCGCCATCCCGGGGCAAAACACTGGAGCAAATTGAGGCTTCAGCCCCCGCAGACACTGAATACTTAGCTATATTTTTTATAGCTGTTGATGTTTTTCCTGTATTGCCCGGTTCAGCGACCTCACCACTGGCTGCCCAACGCTGCATGCGCTCCGGCCGGTGGTCGGACTGCAGCGCGACGCAACGCACCCGATCAGAACCCAGGCGTACACCCAGACGCTCGCGCAACTGATGCAGGCTATCGCCATGGCGCACATCTTCAGGCAGCAGACTCGCACTCTCCCCCGCCATGGCCTGCGTTTCCAACGAACACAAACGCAAGTCCAGCACCGGAGCCGGCAGGTGGACCCACGCCAATTGCTCCCCCAACAAGCGTGCCAGATGCCCCATGTCTTGCGTCGGCTGCGCCGTAGACAACTCCAGGCGACCCCAACCATCGCCATGGTGGTGGGCATCGCAATACAGAGCGCTGGAACGGCGGGGGTCCAGTTTCCAGAAAAATGCCAGCATCAGCACACCACGCTGGCGGGCCCGCAACCACACCTGAAGCTGGGCCAGCAGCCGCCGGGCACCAAACAGCAGAGCTGTTGCTGTCTCGACGCTGGCCATCAGTTCCGCAGAAACATCAAATACATCCGGCAAGGTCAACCAGGGATACACCTCCGCGCGCTGGCCATACGCACAGTCCAGCGCATCCACCAGACTGCTGCCGAACCGACGCACCAGCCCACCGCGTGGCAAGGCACGCAGTTGACCCCATGTGCGCAAACCCAACCGAGACAACGTGGGCAGGTGCGCGCGCGCGGCCGACAGGGCATGCAGAGGCAGGTTGTCAGGGAGCACCGGATTAACCGGCAAGGCCTGCCCTGCGTCACACCGCAACCGTCCAATTGCTACTAAAGATGTAGCGCCCCAAGCATGCTTTACGCGGCTCGGTGCGCCATTTGATCTGAAGAATTGCGCCATCAAGGCTGCCTGGCCGCCAAACAGGCGTTCACTGGATGACACCTCCATCACCAGAGCCTCTTCCACCCGCGCGACCAGCGGTGTGAACTGCAAGGCCCACCATGCCCAGGCCGTCGCCGGATCGACTGGCGACACGGCTTCTGCAGCATCCGCAGATAGCGGGTCAGGTTCCGGACGCAGCGCAACCCAATGCATGGCTTTGCCCTGACTGACTCGCCGCCAGCAACTTTGCCAGCCGGGCCGGACGCGCCGCAAGCCGCAGGGACTGCTCCATCGGCGGACCGCGGCGCTTGATGGCCCGCACTTCCAGTGCGTCAGCAGGATCGGAGCAGGAGCTCACCCACAAGCGCAACACGGCGGGAGACGATTCGGACTGCGCCTGCGCGGGTCGCACCACAAACAGCAGTTTGGCAAACCCGGCAGCTGCCATCTGCAAACGTCGCAACTGATCCGGACGCACCGGGTCCAGCCAGGCCACCACGGCATCCACATCGGCGCAGCGCAGGGCCTGCTCGGTGGACCACAGCCGCTGGACCGGCAACGCAACGGCTACCCATAGCAGACGCTTGGGGTGCACCCCCTGCGCATCGAGCGCGGGGCCAAACGGCATGTGGGGAGCGCCAACCAGCACCACGGTGCCACTGCCCGACCGAGCCAATGTCGGCAACAGCAGACGCCACTCGCTGTGCATGCCATCGGGTTGCAAAATTTCACTCAAAGCGCCCAGAGGCCACCCGCCGCCTGGAAGCTGGGCATCCAGCAAGGCATCTCCGGTGGTCAGTACACGCTCCGGAGCACCCGCCAGCGCATCCGCCTGCCAGACATCCGGGTGAATGGACGCCCAAGAAATCGGGTTGGTGGATGGATGCAGGGTGCTCATAACTGTAGTTATATACAGTATAAGTCCCTTCTCATGCAAAGTCTTGCGGGTTCATGAGGTACCCAGACTGGGCCTATCCCAACCAACCGCGCAACCGTCTCGTCAAAAACGACGCTCGCCCCTGTCAACGCCTAGACATGCGGGTTGGCAAAGCCGATTTCGGGCCAGCGGCGGCGAATATAGACCCAGGACAACAGACCCAGGCACAGCATGCTGAGTGACGCACTGGCAAGAGCGACCGTGGAGTGCATCACCAAGGGAGATATCACCCCTGCCACCAGTCCATTGGCACTTGAACCAATAAACATCTGCAGACTGGAGCCCATGCCACGCCGCTCGGGATGCAAATCCAGAACCAGCAGGGTAATGACCGGCACCATCAGGGCCCAGCCAAAAGAAAAAATTCCAAGTGGAATCAAGGCCCAGCTGACATGCGCCTTGAACATCAGGTTTGCGCCCAGGTTGATCACGGCTATAACCAGCATGATCGAAAATCCGATGCGAATCTGGCGTTTGGGAGACATCTTCCCGGCCAGCCGCCCGCTGACCAATGCCCCGCCCATGATGCCGCCAATGGTCACCAGAAAGCACCAGAAAAACTGCTGCGGTGCCAGTTGCAGGAGTTCTCCCAGAAACACGGGCGCACTCAGGATATACAGGAACATGCCATTGAAAGGCACACCGCTGGCCAGGGCCAGCAGAAAGAAGCGCGGGTCAGAACCCAGCTTCCAGTACCCGGCCATCAGATGGCGCGGATGAAAGGCCTGGCGCTGCGTCAGGTGCAAGGTCTCCGGCAACAGGCGAAAAATGGCAACCCACAACACCACGCCCAGTACCGCCAGAAACCAGAAAATACCCTGCCAACTGACATGCACCAGCATCCAGCCTCCCACCATGGGCGCAATGGCAGGCGCTACGCCGAAAAAGATGGTGACCTGGCTCATGACCTTCTGTGCCTGGGACGGCGGATACATGTCACGGATCACAGCCCGCGAGACAACAATCCCTGCACCGGTGGACAGTCCTTGCATGGCCCGGAAAAAGATCAGCTGCCCAATACTCTGTGACATCGCACACCCCACCGAAGCCAGGGTGAATGCGGCCAGACCACACAACACCACCGGACGGCGTCCAAAACTGTCCGAAATGGCTCCATGAAACAGACTCATGAACGCGAAACCCAGCAGATAGGCCGAGAGCGTTTGCTGCATCTGAACAGGAGAGGCGTCCAGTGATTGCGCGATACCGGCGAAAGCCGGCAAATAGGTGTCTATGGAGAAAGGCCCCAGCATGCCAAGCAAGGCAAGCAAAACCGCAAATGCCCATTGCGGAGCCTGCCAAAGTTTGTGCGCATCGGGGTTCATGGCTCTATTGGACCATGCCGGGCCATGCTGACATGCATCCGGTGGCTGCCATGCGTCCTGTCGGGGACTGCCGTTAGCCGTGTAGCGGTTTATCGGATGTTGGTACGAGGGTGCTTACGTAATCGCTGGCTACAGGGCGCAAACGCTCTTGCTTGCGGGTATGCACGGAACCGATGCTGATGAAACACAGCGCATGCTCATCCTCACCCAAATCAAAAAGCCGTCGCAGACTGACAGACTTCAAGGCCTTGCCACTGGTCAGCGAAGACCCGTAGCCCAATGCCGTTGCCATCAGCAACATGTTTTGCATGGCGCATCCGGCAGAAACCGTGCGCTCCTGCAGATCAATAGCCGGATCACCACACTTCGCGTCGACGACAGCCAGCAAAAGCAATGGAGCACGAAAGGCCTTTTCCCGTGCCTGCGCCACCTGATCGGGCGTCGCCATGGCATCACGCTCCAGCAAAGCGTCGCCAAAGACACTGGCCAGATCACCACGTGCTTGCGCGGGAACCCGCACAAAACGCCATGGCAACAGCTGCCCATGGTCGGGCGCAGAGGCTGCAGCCTCCAGTATCAGTTCAAGCTCCTGCACATCCGGCCCCGGCTCCATCAGGCGTTTGGGCAAGATGGTCCGGCGCGACTGCATCAGCGTTGCCACCATCGTGGCCAAATCATTGTCAAGCATGACCCCATCCTTTCAGCCAGGCCGGCCATCGCTGCGAACCTGACCGTACCAAGTGCCTAACCTCAGGCTCCAGGCAACGATGGTAACTGCCCACACCAAAGCGGTTGGCAGCAGCAACCAGCTCGCCCAAGCACTGTGCGCGGCTGCCGCAATACGAAGCAATGCCGTCAGCTGGACCATCCAGAACAATGCCCAGATCACCCGGTCTGCAACAAGCGCACGGCCGCTCTGGCCACACGAGACACGCGTCACCATCGCCAGCATCAATGACGCCAGGCAACCAATGGTGACAGCATGCAAGGCACCCAGGCTGAACACCGGCGTGCCTTGAACCAGTCCCATCAATTGGGAAAATCCGCCCAGCACCAGCGCCAATCCCAGCCACATGAATCCAATGTGCAGCATGGCCAGCAACCGGCTCTTCATACTTTGCGACTGCCCCCAAACCCGGCCCACCCCCAACAGAATGCAGCCTGCAGCCACTTCAAAGCCCCCGCGACCCAGCATCCAGACTGGCGCCATAGGGCCGTGCAACGGGCCATCGATTTCCACCCAGACGGCAAGTCCCTCAAAAATGGCAGCGCACACCATCAGTCCCAGTATCCAGAAGGGGCTCCACACAGAAACCAGTGGCAGGGTGCCAGACGTAAAGAACGGGATCATCCGGTGTGAAGCCGTCACAAAAATCACAACGACAAAGCCCCACAACCCACTCAGCACGCATGCCATAGCGGCAGCATTTGCATCAACAACCAGGTTTGCCAGCACGCCCCCCAGAGTGGCGCATCCGACCAAACATGCAAGTCCGAGCACATAGGCATGCAACTTGTCGGTCACCCGACTGCGCCAGACCATCCTCCAGAAAAGCCAGGTCACGCTGGTAAGGCCACTCCATGCCAACGCCAGCCCAAACAGGGCAACCAGCATGTGCAGATGCGCTCCACTAACCCAGAGCAGCCACCCGGTTGCCTGCATGAGCAAGGGCGACAGCAACATCTGCGCCTGCAACGGCTCGAGACCCAGCCATTTGGGACCAGCCGTGAACAAAAAACCGGAAAAGAAGAGAGGAATGAAACCGAAGGTCATCACCGCCGCGTGGACCAGTGTGGGAGACAGCGTGTAGACAAGAGACAGCGTGACACTGACCCGGTCCAACTGGACCACAAGCCACCATGCACCCGACACAACGAGCACCACCATGGCCAGAAAGAAACCCAGGCGGTGCGGCGCAATCAACAGGTGGCGAAACCGCCACCCCAACCCCGCCTTTGCCGGCAGGGAAGGCACACCGTTGGAGTTCAATGGAACCTCAGATCCTTCAAACACTGGGCAATCCTCAATACAACTTGCGCTGTAATCGTTTACAGCCAGGGGTCAGGTTTCGGATATGCATGTTTTGGTGACAACGGGATCTCTGCCAAGCGTCACCATACATCGCAATGCTGTTCGGGAACTGACAGGGCTTCAGCACGATTTTCTGGTCTGTCACCTGCAAGAACACATTGACATGACCGAACGAACCGGACTGTCCTTTGCGCGTTACTGCCACCTTACGGGTCGAGCGACGCACTCCAGCGTTCATTCCAGTCGTTTTGCAACTGACGCCGCTCACGCTTGGTGGGCCGGCCTTGTTCAATGCTGAGGGCAGGCTCCGGGCTCAGACGGCGGCGCTCGGCCAGCAGAGCCCGGCGTTGCGTGCTTTCCTCGGTTTCCGCATACAGAAGCTGCGCAACGGGTGCCGGTCCCCGCTGTTCGCTGATGCCCATAACAACCACGGTTCGCGGTATTTTGCCCTGGACGAGCGTGACAGTATCCCCGGCTTTCACCTCGCGGGAAGGCTTGATCTCGTGCTCGTTGACCTGCACGCGCCCGCGATCAATCTCCTGCGCTGCAAGCGACCGGGTCTTGAAAAAACGGGCGGCCCAGAGCCATTTGTCGATACGCGTTTTTTCCATGGCGGGTTCGTGAGTACTGTGCAATAGCAATGCGTCTTTTTGTGGCCGGATTCAATCCAGAGCCGATCCGACACTGGCAAAAATGACCTGAACGACCAGCCACGTTCCCACCACAATCACCCAGGACTTCCACCGGACCCGGGGGGTATTGAGCGTGTTTTCAGCCACAGTAAAGACCACGGCACCAACCAGGCCAAAGGTCAGCCCGATCAGTGCCTGATCTGCCTTCTGCAACCAGAAGTACGCCTGCCCGTCAGCTACGGGCTGAAAAAGATGCACTACCAGCCCAAACACCAGCCAGCGCACCAGGTAGCCCCACCAGCGCATCCAGATGCCGGTCCCAGCACGTGGCCAATGGTCGTTGGGCGATGGATTTGTTTTCATGAAGCAGACGGAATTTCTTTGAAAGAATGCTCAATCATAGGGAAGACTTGGCAGCGCTTGCCGGCAGACCGTAGACTCGCGCTTGCGACACCTGCACTTTGCATATGAAGGCGCTTTGACATGCTCACCAGGATATTCCACACCGGCCGCATCAAGAAGGCCGATTACGACCCGTCGACCAGACAACTGGACTTGCACTGGGATGGCAAGACCATCCTCTCGTACAAGCAGGTTCCGGAAGAAGTTTTCCGGCGGCTCTGTAACGCACCCAATCCCACAACCTACTGGGAAGACAGGATTGCAGAGGAATACCCCAAGGGGACTCCCATGCAACCGTCCAGCGGCTCTGATGCTGCCCGCAAGTTCAATGATCTGTTTGGTTAGCCCAGATTGCGCCCGAAAAAGCGCAACGTGCGATCCCAGGCCAACTGTGCCCATACGGCGTCATACTGGGTTGCCGGAATTCGGCCAGGGCCTTGCGCCGTTTCATTGGCAAATGCGTGGTGCGCAAGGTACCGGTGAAACTCAAACGCCACTGCGGCAGCACCCAGCTTCTCCTCCAGACCATCCACCATTTCTTTCTTGAAGAACTCGTCCTGCGTTGCCCAATGGCCCAGCAGTGGCGCATGAATTTTTTGTGCGTCAATGTATTCCAGCGGAGGGCAGCCATACCAAACCACACCGGCATCCACCTCGGGACTTTGGGTCAGAGACAACAGGGTGAGCGCTCCGCCCATACAAAACCCGGTCACACCGACTTTGCTTGACCGTGCCTTGAGGTACTGCACCGCACCACGGATATCCTGGGACGCGGCATCGCCGAAATCAAGCCCGGTCATGAGGTGCTGCGCCTCCTCTGCCTCTACGGTGGACTGGCCACGGTACAGATCTGGCACCAGTGCGAAATAGCCCGCAGCGGCAAAGCGCTCGGCCACGCCACGGATCTGCGCATTCAATCCCCACCACTCCTGAATGACCACTACGGCAGGCGCGCCAGCTGCCCGCTCTGGCTCGGCCAGATAGCCCTCCACGCTTTTTCCGTCCGGCCGATGAAAATTGACCATAGATCCCATTGTTTGTCTCCTGATGTGGTTTGTTGTCACCTCGTCCAACCGGACGAGGAATGATAGTGCTGCAAGCGCTATTTCGCTGCAACAGGCCGATAGCACACGCGGGGCCTGTTTCCATAATAGGCAAAAAGGGGAAGCCGGGTCCGGTCTGCATCCAACGCAAGTCGCAACTCATGCAGCATGAAGGCAGTCACATCGATCAAGGGGTATTGCATCGCACGGTCAAGGCTTGCCCAGTGCAGATCATGCAGTTCACCGTCACCCCCAATGTCACCCTCAAACAAATGCTCAGCCGCCGCAAAAAACCGGGCATGGTACCGGACAGGACTGAATACCGGCGTAATGGCCCGACCGATGTACCGAAGGCTGTTGTGGTCAACGCCAGATGTCAGCAATAGGCCTGCTTCTTCTCTGGTTTCACGGATCGCCGCAGTCTGCAATGCGTGCGCCAAACGGTCGTCCTTTCCCACGCCCATGTGGGACGCCAAAGGGACAGGAAGGGGAAGTGATGGGTAATCTGATCGATCAACTGCGCCACCAGGAAAAACATAGACATCCGGTGCAAACTTTGCCTTGATGTGCCGCTTTCCCAGAAGAACCTTCAGTTGTCGCCCTTCGTGGCGATACACGATCAGGCTGGACGCGTCGCGCGGCCTCTTTGGAGATGCGCCGCGCACGCGCTACAACCCCGACTCACCCGGGTGAAACCCATGGCGATCCAGTGTTTGCGCACTGGACTGCATGACCTGGCGCGCGGACTCTGACCCCAACTCATCGACCAGTTTGACTTCAAAGTCGTAGCGCATGACCAGCAACCCCCGCAATTCGGCACGCTGGTAATTCAGGCGTCGCTCCGGGCTGCCTTGCAACCGACTCGGAGACCGCCTTTCAGTGCCCGACCGGTTCTCGACCGCCACGGATGGAACAACCAGTTCTTTGAGCGCATTCTGCACGTCCGCATCACTGGCCAACGGTATACGCAGTGCGATTGCCAGGCGAGAGATCCTGACGTTCAGGTCGTCCAGATAAACCAGAAAGCGGGCCATCTCGGGATCGCCTTGTGTTTGCGTAGTCGTTTGCATGATTTCCCCAAAAAGACGCGCATCAGAACGCCTGTCATTTACCGATAAGTTCCGGACACTATACGCAACGGCTAGGCTGGCTCGATCGCCGCCTGCGCTGCGGCCAGCCGTGCGATTGGCACGCGGTAGGGCGAACAGCTCACATAGTCGAGTCCCGCACGGTGGAAGAAAGCCACCGACGCCGGGTCACCACCATGCTCACCGCACACCCCGACTTCAATGTCGGGGCGCACACTGCGGCCTTTTTCCACTGCCATCTGCACCAGGGCACCCACGCCTTTCTGGTCGATGGAGCGGAACGGGTCGTGCTCGTAAATGCCGCGCTTGAGGTAGTCGGGCAGGAACTTGCCGGCATCGTCGCGTGAGAAGCCCAGCGTCATCTGGGTCAGGTCGTTGGTGCCAAACGAGAAGAACTCGGCCTGCTTGCCAATGCTGTCGGCAATCAGCGCGGCGCGCGGCGTTTCAATCATCGTGCCCAGCAGATAGTCCAGTGTTTCACCCCGTTCGGCAAACACCGTGGCTGCGGTGCGGCGGATGACGTCAGCCTGGGCGTTGAACTCCCGGACCGTGCCCACCAGAGGAACCATGATCTCGGCCTTGACATGAATACCCAGCGTGCGCACGTTCAGCGCTGCCTCGATCACCGCGCGGGTCTGCATCTCGGTGATCTCAGGGTAACTGATGCCCAAACGGCACCCGCGGTGTCCCATCATGGGGTTGAACTCGTGCAGTTCCTCGACCCGCATCTTGATCTTGCCCAGTGGTACTTTCATCTCGGCCGCCATCACGCGCTGATTCGCATCGTCATGGGGCAAAAACTCATGCAGGGGCGGATCGAGCAAGCGGATTGTCACGGGCAAGTCGTGCATTTCGCGGAACAGCCCTTCAAAGTCGCCCCGCTGCATCGGCAACAGTTTGGCCAGCGCCTTGCGTCGCCCGGCTTCGTTGTCGGCCAGAATCATCTCGCGAACGGCCAGAATGCGCTCGCCTTCAAAAAACATGTGCTCGGTGCGGCACAGTCCGATGCCGGTGGCTCCGAAAGCGTGCGCCACCTTGGCGTCCGCCGGGCTGTCGGCGTTGGCACGAATTTCCAGGCGTTTGTACTTGTCGGTCAGTGCCATCAGAGCGCCAAAGTCGCCGCTCAGTTCTGCGTCCTTGGTATCGATCTTGCCAACATAGACCTCTCCGGTGGAGCCGTTGAGCGAGATCCAGTCGCCTTCGTTGTACACGCTGTCGCCCACCGTCATGGTGCGCGCCTTGAGGTCGACATGCACGGCACCGGCGCCCGACACGCAGCACTTGCCCATACCGCGTGCTACCACAGCTGCGTGCGATGTCATGCCGCCGCGCGCGGTGAGAATGCCCTTGGCCACACTCATGCCTCGCAGGTCTTCGGGCGAAGTTTCCTGCCGCACCAAAATCACGTCCTTGCCCGCTTTGACCCAGGTCTCGGCTTCGTCGGCGAAGAAGACGATCTGACCAGTGGCGGCACCCGGCGATGCTGGCAGCCCGCGTGCGATGGCGCTGGCGGCTTTCAGGGCCCTGGGGTCAAAAATCGGGTGCAGTAATTCATTGAGGCGATCCGGTCCCACGCGCTGCAGGGCTGTTTTCTCGTCAATCATCCCCTGCTTGAGCATCTCCATGGCGATGCGCACCATGGCAGCACCCGTGCGTTTGCCATTGCGGGTTTGCAGCATCCAGAGCTTGCCTTCCTGGATCGTGAACTCCATGTCCTGCATGTCGCTGAAATGGTTTTCCAGCGTGGTTTCGGCGTGCAGCAACTGCTGGTAGATGTCAGGCATCAGTTCTTCCAGCGACGCATAGTGCGCTTTGCGCTCCTCCTCGCTGACCAGCGCCAGTTCGGCCCAGCGGCGTGAGCCCACCAGCGAGACCTGTTGCGGCGTACGAATGCCCGCCACCACATCCTCACCCTGGGCATTTACCAAGAATTCACCATTGAACAGGTCTTCACCCGTTCCGGCATCGCGCGAAAACGCCACACCCGTTGCGCTGTTGTCACCGAGGTTGCCAAACACCATGGCCTGGACATTGACCGCAGTGCCCCACGAAGCCGGAATGTCGTTCAACTCGCGGTAGACGCAGGCGCGCTCATTGTTCCAGCTCTCGAATACCGCCCACACGGCACCCCATAGTTGCTCCCACGGATCGGTAGGAAAGTCACGGCCAATGCGCGCACGGATCAGCGACTTGAAGCGCTGCACCAGTTCCTTGAGGTCGGCGGCATCAAGATCCGTATCGAGCTTGACGCCCTTCTTGTCCTTGACCATGTCGATGATGACTTCAAACGGGTCGTGGTCTTCCTTGGACACGGGTTTGAGTCCCATCACCACATCGCCATACATCTGCACAAAACGGCGATACGAATCCCAGGCAAAGCGTTCGTTATTGGACTTGCGCGCCAGCCCGACCACCGCCTCGTCATTGAGACCGAGATTCAGAATGGTGTCCATCATCCCGGGCATGGAAGCGCGCGCGCCCGATCGCACCGACAACAGCAGGGGGTCGTCGGCGTTGCCAAACTGCTTGCCCATTTCCGCTTCCAGAAACTTCACGCCAGCCAGTACTTCATCCTGAATGAGTGCGAGTACGGCCTCTCGCCCCTGTTCGGTAAAGGCCGTGCACGCCTCGGTGCTGATGGTGAAACCGGACGGAACGGTGATGCCCAGCCGGCACATTTCGGCCAGGTTTGCACCCTTGCCTCCAAGCAGATTCTTCATGGCAGCTGCGCCCTCGGTGCGGCTGCTGCCAAACACGTAAACGTATTTTTGTGGAGTGCTCATGATCTTTGCCCTTTAGCAAATGTGAATCGAACTCCTCGCAAATAGTAGTTCCCTGCCCCACAGAATCCTTAACAAAGATCAATGTTGGGCCATTGACCTCGTCCTCCATCCTCCAGTTCCACTTTATTGTTCGCCGGGAAAGAAACCCGGATGAACGCTGGCGTGCAAACCGTCAGCCGCAGCTGCCGACATGACCGCACTGGGTACAGTAGTCGCACCCGTCTTTGCGGATCACGGCGTGGGCACCACATTCGCCGCATTTTTTTCCGGCCATGACCGGCAACGGAGCGGTGGCCAGTGCGCTTTCCTGCCGGGGCAACAAGCCATCCACCTCATTCTGTCCATCAGATAGGCGCCGGTTGTAGTTCCAGCTCTGTCCGTTGTTACGCTGTGCCTGGATATTCTGGATGGCATAGGCCACGGCAGCCACTTCCGAGTCATGCCACATGGGCACCTGTGTGCCGTCTTCTTTTTGGTGGGTACCCAAACGCACCGGACCACGATCCCAGGCAACCTTGCGCATATCACTCAGGGCGCGCTCCAGAAAGCCACCCCGTGCCGCCAATGACAGCAAACGCATGCTGGACGTGATCCACTGTTGGGACTCACCACTTTGGCCGACCGGCATGAAGAACTCTATGGCGCGCTCTACCGTACCCTGCCCATTGGCGGCTGGCACTGGCAAGAATGAAACCAGCAGATACAGGGTCTTGTGGCCCTCCTGGGTCCAGTAGTCGATCTTCTCGGCTACGGCAGACAATGCTCCCGGAGGACGGCGCTCAATGACCGTGCGCATGGGATCCACCACGACCGGTGTCGCGACCGGCTTGGCCTGCTCAGGTTTCGCTGGCTCCGTCTTGGGCTGCTCCACATGCAGCACCGAACCCAGAATGGCGTTGGGACGGTACGTAGCCAGCCCTTTGAGACGCGCATTCCACGCTTGCTGGTACAAGCCCTTGAAGTCGTCATACGGGTAGTCTGCGGGCACATTGACGGTCTTGGAAATGGCCGTGTCGACAAATGGTTGCACCGCCTCCATCATGGCAATGTGATCGGTGGCTGACATTTCCAGTGCGGAGACAAAGTAGTCGGGTAGCTTTTCAACATTGCCGCCAAGCTCCCGGTACATCCTCCAGGCATGGTCTTCCACCGCATACTCGGTCGTGGTGCCATCCGCTTCGCGTTTTTTGCGCTTGTACATCCAGGAGAAAGCTGGCTCAATGCCATTGGATGCGTTATCCGCGAAGGCCAGGCTCACCGTACCCGTGGGGGCAATGGACAACAAGTGGCTGTTGCGGATGCCATGCAAGCGGATGGATTGCTGAATGGCCGCAGGCAGGCGGCTCGCAAAGGTGCCCGGTGCAAGATACCCGTCCGCATCAAACCGGGGAAACGCGCCCTTTTCCTGCGCCAGCGCCACCGATGCACTGTAAGCGGCATCGCGCATGCTGATGGCAATGCGCTGTGCCATTTCGCGCCCCTGCGCCGAGTCATAGCGCAGACACAGCATGGCCAGAACATTGCCCATGCCCGTAAAGCCCACACCGATCCGGCGCTTGGCGCTGGACTCGTCGCGCTGCTGCTGCAAGGGCCAGAACGTCACGTCCAGCACATTGTCCAGGGCCCTGACCTGGATGGCCACCGACTTCTCGAAAGCCCCAAAGTCAAATGTCGGCGCACCCGCAAATCCGAACGGATTGCGTACAAAGCGGGGCAATATGATGGGGCCAAGGTCACAGCACCCGTAGGATGGCAAAGGCTGCTCTCCGCATGGGTTGGTTGCCGCAATGGTCTCGCAATAGTTGAGGTTGTTGTCTTTATTGATGTGGTCCAGAAACAGGATTCCAGGCTCGGCAAAATCATAGGTCGAGCGCATCACCGTATCCCACAGGTCACGGGCTGGCAATGCCTGGTAGACCCATTTGCCGTCGGCGCGCTGGTATGCGCCTTTTTCCATGAGTGCTGCACCCGGCTTGGCTGGATGGACCAACTCCCAGGTTTTGTCCTCCTGCAACGCCTGCATGAACGTATCGGTCATCCCGACGGACACATTGAAATTGTTCCAGCGCCCGGGCGTTCGCTTGGCGGTAATGAACTCCAGAACGTCCGGGTGGTCAACACGCAGCACCCCCATTTGCGCGCCCCGGCGCGCACCGGCGCTTTCAACGGTTGAGCACGACTGGTCAAAGACATTGATATAGCTGCAAGGCCCCGAGGCCATGGACGCAGTTCCCTTGACAGCGGCACCACGCGGACGGATACGCGAGAAGTCATAGCCGACCCCGCCACCCCGGCGCATGGTTTCTGCAGCTTCCCTCAGCGCCTCGTAAATACCCGGATAACCATCGTCGTCCATACCTTGTATGCAATCTCCCACGGGTTGCACAAAGCAGTTGATCAAGGTTGCCTGTATGGATGTACCGGCAGCGCTCATGATGCGCCCAGCGCCAATGGCCCCTGCATACAGATTCTCCAGAAAGATCGCCTCGTACTTCGGCTGGTCTGCCTCGGCCTCGGCAGACGCCAGGGCGCGCGCGACGCGACCGAACAGATCGTCGATTCCGGTTTCACCCGGCTTGAGATACTTTTCCAACAGCACATCCTGGCTGATGGGTTGCGTGGCAATCTGTCCCTGCACGGTGGCAATGGGGTCGCGTTTCATGTATTGATCTCCTCAGGAATATGTGGGGTGGGCAGGCCATTGCGCTGTGCGGTGACCCTGTCGCCACTGCGTTGGACGGGTTGCAAGCGTTACAAGGTTGCCGGATGCTACTGAAGTGAAGCTGTGATTTCTTTGTTGTGCATCAAGGATGCGGGATTCACCGGAGAGTCATCGTAACAAGAGAATCGGGAGCTGGCTGCAGCGAAATAAAAGAAAAATGGAGGGGTTTATCCGGAACGGATTCCTCATGAAATTTCACATCAAGAAATTCGCTTACAGCCCTTTCCCCGGTTGGTTGCAGTGCTTTACATTCAATAGCACGCAACCAAATGCACCATGGAAATGGGCGTAACACCGGTCAAAAACCGGAATCCTTATAAAACAACGTTATGTCAAGCGCTCAATCGCCGAGCAGGGACAAATCCCTCACGGCGCCCTTGTCGGCTGACATTGCCAACTTGGCATAGGCCTTCAGTGCTGCGGATACCTTTCTGGGGCGTGGCAAGGCGGGTTTCCAGCCTTTCGCATTCTGCTCGGCGCGGCGTTTGGCCAGCTCATCGTCCGACACCAGTACGTTGATGCTGCGGTTGGGAATGTCGATGCGGATGCGGTCGCCGTTGCGCACGAGGCCGATGGCGCCGCCGGCAGCCGCTTCGGGTGAAACGTGACCGATCGACAGGCCCGACGTGCCGCCGGAGAACCGGCCGTCGGTCAGCAACGCACAGGCCTTGCCCAGGCCCTTGGACTTGATGTAGGACGTCGGGTAGAGCATCTCCTGCATGCCCGGGCCGCCCTTGGGGCCTTCGTAGCGCACCACCACGATGTCGCCGGCTTTGACCTGGTCGGCCAGGATATTGGCCACTGCTTCGTCTTGCGACTCCACCACGTGGGCGGGGCCTTCAAACACCAACAGCGCATCATCAACAC
>JBPOIP010000067.1:0-2736 GCA_052034395.1 Pseudomonadota bacterium | reverse complement strand
TGCGGTAGTTCTCGAACGTCTGATCGGCTGCCATGGCAAGGGTCTGTTGTTTCATTGGTGCGTCCTGTGCAAGTTACCCGTACGCATGCAAATCACGGGCCAGCTTGGGACTTAATCGTCATTGCCTTAGGACGCAGAAAGTGCATTTTGCACCGCTGCGTTCACCTTCACGGGGTCGATCGGCTTGGAGACGAAATTGACAGCCCCGAGGGCCAAACCCTTTTGCAGTTCGGCTTCGACAGTGTGTCCTGAAACAAAAATCACCGGTATCCCGGCGGTCGCCGGATCGCTCTTGAGTTGCCGGCACACCTCGTAGCCGTCGATCCCGGGCATCATCACATCAAGCAGGATCAAATCCGGGTGCGGTTCCGTCTGAGCGATTCTCAATGCCTTGTCGCCGTTGGTGGCGATCTTGAACTTGAAGTCACTATGCAGCACGCCTTTCAAAAGGTGGATATTGGCCGGTTCATCATCAACCAGCAGCAGAGTGATGGGCTGTCCTGTCATGGTTTAGGTCCTGTCTCGGTGGAAATTCGGCGCTGCAGATCAGCCAGACGCAAGCTGATGACCGGCATGGCGTCCACTAGCAATGCCTGATCGCCGGACTCGAGCGGCGCCAGGGTCGCCAGTTCAATCACGCCAATCAGCACGCCGCCGTGCTCGATGGGGTAGAACCAGACCTCGGCTGCTCCTGTGCTGCCCAGCCCTGAACGGATGCGCCACGCTTCGTCAGCCGGCAGCACCAGATGGACGACCTTGCGCTCCCGGGCACATTGGCCGACCACCCCCTCGTTAATGCTATAGCGTGATTTGGAACGATCCGCCGGCGCTGCGCCGTAGCGGGCAACGACATCCAGTTCGCCGAAGGGCGTTGCAATGGCAAGCATCCCCTGCCGGCAGCCAAAACGCTCAGCAAAGCGGCTTAGCAACACGGCGCCACATTCACAGGGGGACATGGTCTGTTGCAACGCGATGGACAGGGCCGCAATTTCGCTTTTGAGCGCCATGGCCTTTTCGATATCGCGTGTGGCGATTTCGACGCGCTGTTGCACCTGACGATTCTGATTGAGCAACGCAGCAACAAAGACGGCCATGAGAATGCTCAGCAGCGTGCCGCCCCCCCAAACGCCCCGTGCCAGACGCCGGTCGCTACCGCCGTCAAAATCCTGCGTAAACTTCCAATGCTGGTCGAGATTGGTGCGCGCGGTACGGGTCAGCGTATGGCTGTCGAAAACAATCGACGCCGTAGCGTGAGCGGTACGCACACTGACCGGTGTATCTTTTTCCTCGACCTTCACATTCAGGTCAAGGAACATGCCGGCGCTCGCGCTTGACGCCGTCATGCTCTCCATCATGCGTTGCAGTGCCAGTACGCCTACCACGGCAAAGTCCGGCTTTGCCGAGCTGATCAGCACCACCAATACATGGTGCTTGCCTGATGCATCGGTAAAAGGTAGCGACATCAGCCATTCATTCGGCGTGTCCTTCGCGCGGCTCAGCAAGTCTTGCAAGGCTTTGCTGGGGGGCGCATCTTGCCGGGGGAAGCCGGCATCCGTCTGAGACGTCGCCGACGAATACTTGATGCGCCAGCCATCAATGCCATTCTCCAGCAAGGCCTTGATCTGGACAAAGTTGACCTTTGCGCGCGATTCCATGCCATGCACCGCATTAAGAAACTCGCCGGCATCGACCTCGCCGGAGTTTTCCACCAGTGCGGCGATGCCAGAGAGCATGCCGTAGCTTTCCTCGATCCAACCAAGCATTGTCACGGACTGTTGTGCCGCAGCTTGTTCTGCCCGTTTTTGCCATGTGTCGGTTGCCCGCTGTTGCAACTGCAGACCAAGGAAAGCGGATAAGCCGATCCCGATGGCCAGAATCAAGATGGGCCAACGCAGGGTAAGCAATGGGGCGTACGCGCGGAACTGGCTCATGAGGCCGCTTTAACGATTGACGCTGAAAATCGGGCGAAAGCCTTCCGGCGCCTGACTGCCGGAAAGATCAAAGGCGGGATCCCATACGTCCACCTTGAGCGGGGACCAGTCGGCCCACGCGTACAGGGAGAAGGCGGCCAGCACCAGTGCGGCACTTGTCTTTTTCATTGGAATTCTCTTGTGGGTGGCGGCCCTTATTTCACCTGCGGCAGGTCAAGCTTGACACCATGAACCTGTTCCAGCTTCTGGTACATGTCTGTCTTAAGCAGCTTGCGGAATGATTTTTCGTACGCCGCCATGATTTGTTGCTTCTTCGGGTGCTTTTTTGAGATCAAGGCCGCGCCGATGTTCATCTGGATCGGAGGCTCCAGCACACGCAACTTCGTCTGAACCGGCGGGGTCAGCTTGGACGCCACCCCCAGCAACTGAACCGGATCGCTGACAATCGCATCGACACGCCCGCCATCGAGAATGCGCACCATGGCGGCCTCGGTGGGGACGGCGGTGACCTCGGAGAAAATGTTCTTGTTCTGGTAAAACTTTTCCAGCCCGCCCGAAGTATCGAGGTAGCCTACACGTTTGCCTTTCAGGCTTTCAAAGGTGCCGCTGGCCAGCGGAGAGTCATCGCGCACAACGAACGAGATCTTGTCGATGTGATGCGTATGGAAATAGTCAAAGTCAGTAGTGTCCCAACGTTCTTCAGAGGAGAGCGAGCTGATTGGGCTCGGAATCCGGGTCTGAATTTGTTGAGGGTGGCGTAAGTAGTTGATTTATAGGGATAGTTTCAAACATGGACAGACTCAAG
>JBPOIP010000052.1:0-8786 GCA_052034395.1 Pseudomonadota bacterium | reverse complement strand
GGTCTGCTGCGGGGTGCGAAGACCGAACTGGTGAAGTGCCTCGGATCGGACCTCCAGGTGCCCGCCTCGGCCGAGATCGTGCTGGAAGGCCACATCGCACCGGGCGAGACCGCGCTGGAAGGTCCTTTCGGGGATCACACCGGCTACTACAACGAGCAGGACCGCTTTCCCGTCTTCACCATCGACCGCATCACGACGCGGCGCAATCCCATCTACCACTCCACCTACACGGGCAAGCCGCCCGACGAGCCGGCCATCCTCGGCGTGGCGCTGAACGAAGTGTTCGTGCCGCTGCTGGTGAAGCAGTTCCCCGAGATCGCCGACTTCTACCTGCCGCCGGAAGGCTGCTCCTACCGCATGGCCGTGGTCTCGATGCGCAAGCAGTACCCCGGTCACGCCAAGCGCGTGATGTTCGGCATCTGGTCCTTCCTGCGCCAGTTCATGTACACCAAGTTCATCGTGGTGGTGGACGACGACGTCAACGTGCGCGACTGGAAGGAAGTCATCTGGGCGCTGACCACCCGCGTGGACCCGGTGCGCGACACCATGATGGTGGAAAACACGCCCATTGACTACCTGGACTTTGCGTCACCCGTGAGTGGCCTGGGCAGCAAGATGGGGCTGGACGCCACCAACAAATGGCCCGGCGAAACCCAGCGCGAGTGGGGCCGCACCATCAGCATGGATGCGCAGGTGCAACAGCGCGTGGATGGGATCTTCGCGGCGCTCGGTCTGTAGCAGGATTGCGCTGAGGGATGCTATTTTATTGATAGCGTGTCAATCAATATCCATGAAGGCAAATTGCCCATTAATACATGGACTCTGCATTCCTTACTTCAACTTCCCATCCATCATCGGGTGTTAGTTCGTGTTCGGCAACGTACAGACCCCCGGCGTCGCGGAATCTACCTTCGAGGTTTGGTTGCCATTGAAGGATTCCACATGCATAAAGTCGGCGCATTTCGTACTGAGACGCAGCAGCGAGACAGGAGCGGTGTGGGGCCGACCGGCGGTCAGGGCGAGGCAGATCGTGACGAAGATGAGCAGCAACGCAACAGGCGGTTTGTGAATCTTCTCGACGCCTTTCGTGAAAGCGGTGGGCTGGCACGGGCCGATGAGGTCGCATCACAGTTCCAGCGGCGCAGCGAACAACACATCTCGGTGTTCGGTGGCTGGCTAATCAAGCGACAAGCGATTGGTTTTGAATGGAATTCAAAGCTGTGGATGCCACTCTTCCAGTTCAACCACGCAGACATGTCGCTGCGTGCGGGGCTGGCTGGCATTCTGGCGGAACTGGTCGTGGTTTACAACCATTGGGACGTGGCCAGCTGGTTTGTCACACCCAACCCCTGGCTGTCTGACGGCCAGCCAGTTGACGCGCTGGCTGTGGCCGCGCCCAAAGTTCTCTGGGCAGCCCGCGCCGAGCGCTCGGCGGTGGCCACAAATAGCCAGATGTTGCTACAACAACAATAGCGTAAAGTGCAGTATTGATAAGGGATTTGGGTGAAAAAAGCATGTAGACCCGGGCACGCAAATCGGAAATTCCGGGCTCCCTGTCAATCCCACATTGACCCGATAGGGGATCAGACCGGGTAGATCTTGACGGGTCGTGTTGCCACGGGGAATCCAGCCGCTCCGAGCGTGTCGGCAATGGCTTTGTTGGTATCGAAATACACCTGCCAATAGTGGTTGGTGTGACAGTAAGGGCGCACGGCCAGTTTGGGTCCAAATTCATTGAACTCCAGAATCTCTACATCCACCGTTGGAGACTGCGAGATGTTGGTGACCTGGGAGACAGACTCTTTCAGCATGGCAATGGCCTTGTTTACATCTGCGCTGCCAGCCAATTGGGCCACCAGTTCAACCCGACGGTGTGGATTGGCAGAAAAATTCTTGATGTCGCCACCCATGATTTTGCCGTTGCCCACTATGGTCTTTACGTTGTCCGGTGTTGTGATGGTGGTGCCGAAAAGGCCCAACTCCACCACCGTACCTTCCGTGCCACCCACGCTCACATAGTCCCCCACTTGGTAGGGACGTAGCACGAGCAGGAAGATGCCTGCGGCAAAATTTCCAAGCAAGCCGCTCCAGGCGGCGCCAATGGCCACGCCGGCACCGGCAACCAAGGCCGCAAATGACGTGGTCTCAACGCCAAAGTAACCCAGAATCGCCACCACCAAAATGATGTTCAATGAAACGGTGATAAAGCTCACTAGGTAGCGCTGCACGGTAGGGTCGAGCTTCTGGCGGGTCATGCCCGCACCTACCAGACCGGTGACGATGCTGATAAGCCATCGTCCGACGATAAAGACAACAATGGCTCCCAGGGCTTTGAGCCCGAAAGCGACCAATATCGGTTGCGCCTGGTCAAGCCAGGTTGTGATTTTTCCAGTGTCCATGGGGCAATCAAGTCAAGAAGTTTGGGTGCATCAGTTTAGGTTGCGGTTTGTCGTGGTCGCTGTGTCAAACGCAACAAAAGGCATACCAAGCGTGACAAAGTGCCGTCAACTGAACAATTGGTCGTCCCTACTCAGGGTAGCAGTCCCGGTGCGCGACACGATGATGGTGGAGAACACGCCTATCGACTATCTGGACTTTGCATCACCCGTCAGCGGCCTGGGCAGCAAGATGGGGCTGGACTTGTAAGCCAAATTTGGCTGCGGACCTCTTGGAATATATGCAAGCAGCTATCAATTCAGTAGTGAATTTTTGGCCTGTTGGACAGTTCACAAATACTCAAAAAGCTTTGCCCGGCCGTGGGTAGCTATGTCTGAGGGCATAACTGCTTCATCCCCTGATCCTGCAAAATGCACTGGCTGAAGCTGCTTGACGGCCACGGCGAAAAGTGGTCGACTGCGGCGATGGCAATCTTTACGCGATCGCTCCGCTCGTCCACGGCACGCCGCCGCAGCTTGGGCATCCTGCTCGTGCTGGGACTCGGGTTGGGAGCGCTGGCTCTGCTCACGTCCCATGCTGTAGCTTATGGGCTGTGTCTGACGGTCGCGTTGTTGCTATTACCGCTGGTTTTCATCGAAGCGAGGCACGTCTATGTGACCTATCGCGCCCATGATTTGGCCACGCGCGAGGCGCATGACGGGTTGTGGTCCTGGTACCCCATTACCAAGGAGCTCAACGTCAGCCCGCGCCTGTTGGCCATGCTGGGCTACACCGACGACCGGGTCCCCAACACCTATGCGTGGCTGGCGCTGGTTCACCACGATGACCGAGACCGTTACAACCTGACCGTCACCGAGCACCTCAAGGGCAAGACCCCGCATTTTTATTGCGAGTACCGGGTGCGCGGGGCCAATGGTGGCTACCGCTGGCTCGCCTCGCGCGGGTTGACTCTGCGCAACCGTGGGGGGATCGGCTACCTGATGGCGGGCTCTGCCTCCGATATCACTGCGCGCAAAGCCAGTGAGGAGCAGGCGCACTTTATGGCCCACCACGACCAGCTCACCGGCTTGGGCAACCGGCTTATGTTGGCCGATGTATTGGCCCACACACTCGCGCAGGCCCGGCGCAGCCAGAACACGGTGGCCGTGCTTTTCGCCGATATTGACCGCTTCAAGAACATCAACGATTCGCTGGGGCACGCCAACGGCGATGTCTTGTTGACGACGCTGGCCCAGCGGCTCAAAGAAGGTGCCCGTGATTCCGACACCATCATTCGCCAGGGCGGTGATGAGTTCATCCTCGTGTTGCCAGACATTGCCAATGTGCACCAGGCACATAGCGTCACCAGCAAGATATTGGCGACGATCGCCCGCCCGGTTTTCGCGGGTGGGCATGAGATGTGCGTCACAGCCAGCATGGGGGTGACGTTTTTTCCGGATGATGGACAGACAACCGAGGAACTGCTGCGCAACGCTGACACGGCGATGTACCGTGCCAAGGCCGCCGGTGGCAACAGTGTGCGCTTTTACACTGCGGCGATGAACGATGCCATCGTGCAGCAGGTTCGCCTGGAGTCAGGCTTGCGCCATGCCATCGAGAAGGATCAGCTGCACCTGTACCTGCAAGCCAAGATCGACATTGCCAGCGGCCGCCTGGCAGGGTGTGAGGCGCTGCTCAGATGGTGCAACGACGAGGGCGAGTGGGTTCCCCCTGATGTGTTCATTCCTGTGGCGGAAGACACCGGCCTGATATTGCCGATCGGCGAATGGGTGATCGGGCAAACCATCCGGCTGTTGACCCGGTGGCGTGACGAGGGACTGCGCTTGCCGCAGGTGGCCATTAATGTTTCTGCGCGGCAGCTCTGGATTCCGGGCCTGACGCAAACCCTGCTCAAGATGCTCGGGCAATCGGGGCTGTCGCCCTCACAACTGGAAATTGAGATCACGGAATCCATTTTTGTGCGTAGCGATGATGAGTCCCTGAATGAAATACGCCAGCTTGCAGGCGCCGGTGTGCACTTGGCTCTCGACGACTTTGGCACTGGGTACTCATCGTTGTCCTACTTGAAACAGTTGCCCTTTGACACGCTAAAAATCGATCGCAGCTTCATCCAGGAAATGCAGTTTGTGCCGGAAAAGGGCGATGCGATCGTTGCGGCGGTGATAGCGATGGCGCGGGCGCTGGGTCTGCGTGTGGTTGCCGAAGGGGTGGAGACTGTGCAGCAACTGCAGCGACTGGAGCAACTCCAGTGCGAAGTTGCGCAAGGCTACTTGTTCAGTCGCCCCCTGCCTGCTACGGAATTCGCCAAGTTCTACTTACAGCCTGATGCAGAGCCCAATTTCTCGCCGAACGGGTTGGTCGGACAGGAACGGGTTTTGTTGCATTAGTCACGCAAGATGCGCCGCGGCAACAAGATCTCTGGTGTAGCCCTGCTGCGGTGCAGAAAACAGCGCCAGCGTCTCCCCCTCTTCGACCACATCGCCATCTTTCATGACCATCACCCGGTGGGCCATGGCACGGATGACTGCCAGGTCATGGCTGATGAAGATATAGGACAGCCCGCGGCGCCCCTGCAGCTCGGCCAGCAGCGCCAAGACCTGCTGTTGTACCGATGCGTCCAGCGCCGAAGTGGGCTCGTCCAGCACCAGCACCTCGGGCTCAAGCACCACGGCACGCGCGATGGCGATGCGCTGGCGCTGTCCGCCCGAAAACTCGTGCGGGTAGCGCTGCAGCACGTCAAACTGGCCATGCTTTTCCGACAGGCCGACCTCGTCCAGAATTGCCAGGACCTTGCGCTGGTGCTCTTCGCGGCTCAAGTCGGGCTGGTGCAGCGCCAGGCCTTCACCCACGATCTGGCCTACGGTCATGCGCGGCGACAGGGACGCAAATGGATCCTGCAGCACCACCTGCATGCGTTTGCGCATCTGGCGCAGCGTGACGCGCTCGGCATTGTCAATACGTTGTTGTCCCATGAAGACCTGCCCGCCCGACAGCGACTGCAGCGCCAGCAGGGCCATGCCCAGCGTCGTCTTTCCCGAGCCAGACTCGCCGACGATGCCAAGCGTCTCGCCGCGGTGCAGGCTCAGGCTCGCGTTCTTGACCGCGTGAAACTGGGTGCTCGAGAACCAGCCAGCCGCCTGCGCAAAGCTGACCCATACCTCGCGCGCTTGCACCAGAACTTCCGCTGCTGGGGGCAGCGCCTGAACCACGCGCTCAGGTCGCGTGGCCAGCAGGCGGCGCGTGTAGGCATGCTGCGGGTTGCTAAAAACTGCCTCGGTTGTGCCTATTTCCACCAGCTTGCCGCGCTCCATCACCCCCACGCGGTCAGTGAACCGACGCACCAGATTCAGGTCATGCGTGATGAACAGCAGGGCCATGCCAATCTCGCGCTGCAGTTCGTCCAGCAAGGCCAGAATTTGGGCCTGCACCGTCACATCCAGCGCTGTGGTTGGCTCGTCGCAGATCAGCAACTTGGGGCGGCAGGCCAGGGCCATCGCGATCATGGCCCGCTGGCGCTGTCCGCCAGACAGTTGGTGCGGGTAAAAGTCCACCCGCAACTCGGGTGATGGGATGCCAGTGCGATCCAGCAGAGTGACGGCCCGCGTACGGGCTTCCTTCTTGGGCAGGCCCTCATGCAACTGCAGCACTTCACCAATCTGGTGGCCCACTGTGTACAGCGGGTTCAACGCAGTCATGGGCTCCTGGAAGATCATGCCGATCTGCGCACCCCGCAAAACCTGCATCTGCTCTTCAGAGTGCTGACACAGGTCTTTGCCCTCAAAACCGATGCTGCCGGTCGTGGTGGCCGCGTCCACCAGCCGCAGTACCGACAGCGCAGTAATCGACTTGCCCGAGCCGGACTCACCAACAATGGCCAGTTTCTCGCCGGCGTGGATGCAAAAGGAGACGTCGTCCACCACCGTGGAGGTACCAAAACGCACCGTCAAGTGCGCAATGTCTAGCAAAGGGGTACTGCGCATATCAGGACTTTCTCGTGTCAAAGGCATCACGCAGTGCATCACCAATAAAGGTCAGTAACAGCATGGTCAGGGTGAGCAATATAAACGTGGGGACGATAATCCACCAGGCGTCCAGGTTGGCCTTTCCCTGCAGGAGCAACTCCCCAAGGGACGGCACCGAGGCCGGCACGCCCAGGCCCAGAAAGTCCAGCGAGGTCAGCGCCAGGATGGCCGAGCTCATGCGAAACGGGATGAAGGTAATCACCGGCGTCAGTGAATTGGGCAGCACGTGGCGGCGAATGATCTGCAGGTTGGACAGCCCCAGCGCGCGCGCCGCCTTGACATACTCGAGCGAGCGGTTGCGCAGAAACTCTGCCCGCACATAGTCCGACAGTCCCAGCCAGCTCCACATCGACAGCAGGACCAGCAGCAGGGCTAGAGAAGGCTCGAAAATGGCCGCAAAGATGATCAGAAAATACAACTCGGGAACCGCACCCCAGATTTCAACCACGCGCTGCAGCGTCAGGTCGATACGCCCGCCAAAGTAGCCCATGATGGAGCCCATGACAACGCCAATCGTCGTGCCCACCAGCGTCAGCGCCAGTGCAAACCAGATGCTGACCCGAAAGCCGTACACCAGGCGTGCCAGCATGTCGCGCCCCTTGCTGTCGGTGCCCAGCCAGTTCTTGGCACTCGGCGGCGCCGGCGGCGGGGCTTTGGTGAAGTAGTCGGTGGACAGTGCCGAGTGCGGATTGAACACCGTCACGGCCCAGTTACCCGGCTGGTCCAGCAACCCGGTGATAAACGGGTCTTTCCAGTCCGTAGGCGTTGCGAAGTCGCCGCCCAGCGCCTTTTCGCTGGGGTTGTTGAGAATGGGAAACAGCAGTTGCCCGTCAATGCGTGCGATCACCGGCTTGTCGTTGCTGAACAGCTCTGCGCCGGTAGAGACCAGCAGCATGGTCACAAAGATCCACAGGGACCAATAGCCCATGCGGTTGCGCTTAAACCGCGACCAAGCGCGCTGCAGTGGAGAGAGGGACACCGCGCTCATTTGCTAACGCTCCCGAACTGCACGCGCGGATCAACCACCCGGTAGAGTATGTCGGACACCAGCTTGGTGACCACTGCGATCAGCGTGAAGAAATATAACGAACCCAGCACCACGGGGAAGTCCCGCCGCACGACGGCCTCATAGCCCAGCAGACCCATGCCGTCCAGCGAGAACAGCGTTTCGATGAGGACCGAGCCGGAAAAGAACGCGCCCACAAAGGCAGCCGGAAAATGCGTCACCAAGGGCAAGAGGGCGTTGCGAAAAATGTGCCGGTACAGCACGTTTTTTTGCGACAGGCCCTTGGCACGGGCCACCAATACATACTGCTTGCGGATTTCTTCAACAAAGGTGTTCTTGGTCAGCATCGTGATCACGGCGAAGCTGTGGATGGACAGGCAGGTCAGCGGTAAAGCCAGATGCCAGAAGTAATCCTTGATGCGCGCAAACCAGCCTAGCTCGGCCCAGTTGTCACTGGTCAGGCCGCGCAGCGGAAACACCTCCCAAAAGGTGCCACCCGCCAACAGCACAATCAGCAGGATGCCCAGAACAAAGCCCGGTATGGCGTAGCCCACCAGCACCGCCAGTGTTGTCACGGCGTCAAACCGGGAGCCCTCACGCCGCGCCTTGGCAATGCCCAGCGGAACCGATATCAGGTAAGACAGTAAAAAGCTCCACAGCCCCAGGCTGATGGAGACCGGCAGCTTCTCCTTGATCAACTGCCACACGTCCTTGTTGTGCATGAAGCTGCGGCCCAGGTCAAAGCGGGCGAAGTTGACCAGCATGTCCACGTAGCGCTCGTGTGCAGGTTTGTCAAAGCCATACAGTTTCTTGAGTTCGGCAATCTGTTTGGCGTCGGTATCGCGTCCGGCGCGGTAGCCGCCGGTGTCGCCACCGCTGCCAGCCCGGGCTTCAGCCATGATCTGTTCGACCGGGCCACCCGGTACAAACTGCACCACGACAAACGTAATGGTCAGTGCCCCCAGCAGTGTGGGCAGCATCAGCGCAATGCGCTTCAGGATATAGATAAGCATGGAAAAAACTCGGGTTGAGGCACGGACAAGTTATGGGGTAGCGGGCCTGGCATCCAGCGATTTGTCCCACCAGGTCCACAGTGGCCAGGGCAGGCTGTGTTCGTCAGGGATGCTGTCGATCTGGAAATAGCGCGCCTGAATTTTGGGAATGCCAAATTTGTTCCAGTACGACGTTGGTTCCGTTTTGGTAAACAACTGCGGGATTTGCCAGTGATTCCACATCAGTAGTGTCCCAACGTTCTTCAGAGGAGAGCGAGCTGATTGGGCTCGGAATCCGGGTCTGAATTTGTTGAGGGTGGCGTAAGTAGTTGATTTATAGGGATAGTTTCAAACATGGACAGACTCAAG